>CAMWYX010000001.1 GCA_947178575.1 uncultured Ruminococcus sp.
GTATATAATAAATATATGCCTGTATATCGGTAAATATATGATACATCTCATTTTTTTATTAACTTTCCAATAAAAAAGTCGTTTATACTTTAAGTATAATTGTTCTGGGAATATATGGCTGTTAAATCGGCGTAATGTGTTTATTTTCGGAAAATATGGGTAAAATTCAGATATAATATTGTAAAATCAGAACATATGTGATATAATGAAGTTGATTTACAAAATCCGACAGAAAACGAAAGGCTTATAATAATATGAACATAAATAATAATAACGGAGAAATTCCGTCGGTTGAACGTGTACAGGCATCTCCGGATACAGGTCTTACCGCTTCTCAGGTTCTGGAACGCAAAGAAAAAGGATATGATAATCAGCCCGCCGAACCGCCGTCAAAATCAACCGGAGAAATAATCGCTGATAACTGTTTCACCTATTTCAATTTCATTTTTGTGATACTTGCCGTTCTTATAATATTTGCCGGTACTTATCGTGATTTGACATTTCTGCCCATAATCATTGCCAATACTTTAATAGGAATTATTCAGGAACTGCGTTCAAAACGTACTCTGGACAAGCTTTCAATGATGAATGCACCTGTTACATCTGTAATACGTGACGGCAGGGAAATTGAAGTTCCGTCAAGGGACGTGGTGCTTGATGATATTGCGGTATTCCGTGCCGGTTCGCAAATCAGTGCAGATGCTGTGATAATTGACGGAACAGTATCGGTAAATGAATCACTCCTTACAGGCGAATCGGACGAGATAACAAAAAAATCCGGCGACAAGCTGATGTCCGGAAGTTTTATTGTATCGGGTTCATGCCGTGCAAGACTTGAACACGTAGGTACTGACTCATATATATCAAAGCTCACGATTCAGGCGAAAAAATCACGGAAAGGCGAGCAGTCCGAGATGATACGTTCGCTTAACCGTATCGTGAAGCTTGTGGGAATCGTGATAATCCCTATAGGTATAATATTGTTCTGTCAGCAGTATATCCTTGAACATAATGACATCAGCAGCAGTATACAAAGCATGGTTGCAGCGGTTATAGGTATGATACCAGAAGGGCTTTTTCTGCTTGCAAGTACAACTCTTGCGGTAAGTACGCTCCGCCTTGCGACCGGAAAGGTTCTTGTCCATGATATGAAGTGTATAGAAACTCTTGCACGTGTAGATACTCTTTGCGTGGACAAGACGGGTACTATTACCGAGGGAAGAATGAGCGTAATATCTTTTCACAATGCCTGCGACAAGCCGGAAGATGAAATATATCATCTTATAAGTGATTTTGCGGCTGCTCAGTCTGCTGATAATGCGACTATGCTTGCGGTCAAGAATTATTTCAGTTCTCCCACGGGCTGTAAGATTTTATCGTTTACGGGCTTTTCCTCGGAATTTAAATACAGCAGTACATCTCTTGAAAGCGGTAATTATGTAATGGGTGCACCGGAATTTATATCCTGCGGAAATACCGGTGATTTCTCAGAACTTATAGAAGAAAACAGCAGACGGGGACAAAGAGTTCTGCTTTTCGGAAAATACAGCGGAGTTCCGGACGGAAAAAAGCTGACGGAATCCGTTGAACCGATAGCTTTTATAATCATAGCGAATCCGATACGCAGGAACGCCCCCGAAACTTTCGGATTCTTTGCGGAGCAGGGAGTTGAGATAAAAGTTATTTCCGGCGATAATCCGCTTACCGTGTCGGAAATTGCACGTCAGGCAGGAGTAAAGAACGCCGAAAAATATATTGATGCATCTTCACTGAAGACAGATGAATCCATAGAATCGGCAGTCATGAACTATACTGTTTTCGGACGTGTTACTCCTGAACAGAAAAGAAAGTTTGTGTGTGCACTTAAAAAATCCGGACGGACCGTCGCTATGACAGGAGACGGAGTCAATGATGTGCTTGCCTTGAAATCGGCGGATTGTTCCGTGGCAATGGCATCGGGAAGCGAGGCGGCGGCACAGGCATCACAGCTTGTACTTCTGGAATCGGATTTCTCGAAAATGCCTGATGTCGTAATGGAGGGGCGGAAGGTGGTCAACAATCTGGAACGCTCCGGAAGCCTGTTTCTTGTAAAGAATATATTTTCAATTATTATGGCTGTAGTTACGATATTTTTCGGAATCACCTATCCTCTTAAACCGGCACATATTTCGCTTATAAGTCTGTTTACAATCGGTCTGCCGGGATTTTGTCTTTCTCAGATACCGAACCGTGAACTGATAAAGGGAAAATTTATGTCAAATATTCTGCTTAAAGCACTTCCGGCAGGTATTACAGATGCGATAATAGTCGGGGCGATGATAGTGTTCGGAAACATATTCAGCGTATCTCAGGAAGATATATCAACCGCCTCCACGATACTTTTGGGTGTTGTCGGAATGATGATACTTTTCCGCATAAGCAAGCCGATGAGCGTGATAAAATGGGGAATATGGGTTACGAGCGGACTTCTCATGATAATAAGCATGGTATTTTTCGGCGGATTTTTCAGTGTTTCCGGAATGTCCGTGCGTTGTATACTGTTGTGTATCAATTTCTCAATAATTGCCGAGCCCATGCTCCGTTATCTCACGATGTTTGTTGAACATGTCAGCAGTATCGGAACGAAAGATTAAATATAAATATAAAACTCTCCGGAAGTTTTTTTCATTCCGGAGAGTTTTTGTCAGTTTTTTTGTTATTGTTTGATTATTTGCTGATAAGGGCGAGAGTATCTCTTGCGATAAGAAGTTCTTCATTTGTAGGAACTACCCACACTTCAACCTTTGAATCATCAGCGGAAATCTTTGCAAGTTTTCCACGGAGACCGTCATTTGCGGAACTATCGAGTTTTACACCGAAAAATTCCATATTTTCGCATACAGCGGCACGCACATCATAAGCGTTTTCGCCGATACCTCCGGTAAAGAGAACAGCGTCAAGACCGTTCATTGCGGCGGCGTATGAACCGATATATTTTTTGATTTCGTATACGAGCATATCGGTAACGAGCTTTGCACGTTCATTTCCTTTTTGTGCGGCGTTGCATATATCACGGTTATCCGAACCTACGCCGGAAACACCGAGGAATCCTGATTTTTTATTCATGTAGTCGCTCATTTCGGCAGGAGAAAATCCGTGTTTATCTGCTACGAATGTAACGGCAGAGGGGTCAACCGCACCTGAACGAGTACCCATTACAACGCCGTCAAGCGGAGTGAATCCCATGGAAGTATCAACAGATTTTCCGCCGTCAACAGCAGTTATTGACGAACCGTTTCCGAGGTGACATGAAACGATTTTGAGGTCTTTGATGTCTTTTCCCATAGCTTCGGCAAGTGCGGCAGATACAAAGCGGTGTGAAGTTCCGTGGAATCCGTATTTTCTTACGTGGAGCTGTTCATAGTCATCATAGGGAAGACCAAACATATAAGCCTTCGGGGGCATTGTCTGGTGGAAAGCGGTATCAAATACAGCAACCTGCGGAACACCCTCCGGAATAACGCTCTTGCAGGCACGGAGAGCGAGAGCGTGTGCGTGGTTATGAACAGGTGCGAGTTCACGGAGTTCGTCGATTTTGTCGATAATTTCATCTGTAACAAGTACGGATTTATCAAAAACATCTGCACCCTGTACAACACGATGACCTACAGCGGAAATTTCGTCCATACTGTCGATAACCTTTGCGTCACCTGAGGTGAGAGTCTCGACAAGTTTCATGAAAGCCTCAGTGTGTGTGGGGAATGTGCAGTCCTCGTTGAGTTCTCTGCCGTCGGCTGTTTTATGGGCGATATGACCGTCAATACCGATTCTGTCGCAGTTTCCTTTTGCAATAACGCTTTCGTCGTCCATATTGATAAGCTGATATTTAAGGGACGAGCTTCCTGCATTTACAACTAAAATAATCATTGATAAAAAATCCTTTCGTTTATGTATTCAGAGTATCCGGAAAATGAACCGATGTCATTATCCTTACAATATATTATTATATACATTTTTTGAAAAATTTCAAGTCTTTTTTGTAAATTTTCCGAAAATTTCATGTATATTGCGGAAAATGTTTCCGGATTTCTCTGAAATGCTTGCAATTCCGGAAAAAAGGGAGTATAATATAATATAATTAAGTATCCGGAAGTGAAACGCATGAAGATAAGCGGAATTGTGTGCGAATATAACCCATTCCACAACGGGCATATGTACCATATCGAGAAAACGAGGGAAAACGGTGCAACTCATATAGTTGCCGTGATGAGCGGAAATTTCGTTCAGCGTGGTGAACCGGCTGTGCTTGATAAATTCACACGTGCTGAACTTGCCGTCAAGTCGGGGGTCGACCTTGTAATTGAACTTCCCGTCGCATATTGCCTGTCACCGGCGGAGAAATTCGCTTCCGGAGCTGTGAACATACTCGATTCACTGGGCGTTGTTGATGAAATATCATTCGGCAGTGAGTGCGGAAATATTGAAAATCTTATCAGAACGGCATATATTTCGGAGGATTCCGCACATTCGGAAGATGTTCGTCTGCTTATGGAAAAAGGCTGTACGTATCCGAAAGCACTGCACGATATTATCAGGCGAAAAGATATTGAATCAGCGGAAATAATCGCATCGCCGAATAATCTGCTTGCCGTTGAGTATCTCAAAGCACTTAAATCCTCCGGAAGTTCAATAAAGCCCTTTACAGTGGGGCGGGTTGGTACATATCACGACAGCAATATGATTTCCGGCAGATTTGCAAGTGCATCGCATATCCGCAGACTTTTTTATTCCGGAGAAGATTTCGGCGGTCTTATGCCGGAAATATGGGAAAACGCTTTGAAAAACGGAAATACGGCTGAACTCCGACAGCTTGAACAGATAATACTTTATTGCGTGCGGACTTCTTCACTTGAAAAAATTGCCGGAACAGGAGGGGTAAAGGGAATCGCAGAGAGAATTTATAAAAACCGTGCGGAATCCCTTGATAATCTTCTTGAATCTGTAAAATCAAAATGTTTTACAATGGCAGGAATAAAGCGTGTTCTTATGTCGCTTCTGATAGGAATAACCAGAGAAGATACGGAGATTCCACCGCCTTATATACGTGTTCTGGCACTTAATTCAAGAGGGCAGGAAATTCTTGCTTCCGCCAGAAAAACAAAAAAAATTCCGGTTGGAACTTCACTTTCAAAATTGAGCCGTCTGAATTCCGGTGCAAATCGCTTTGCCGAAATCGAGAATACGGCTTCTGATGTATATAGCCTTGCGGTGAGAAATCCTGTTCCGGCAGGACTTGATTACACGAGGCAAATAAAGATACAGGAGTAAAAAAATGAGAAAATTATTTGGTATAACAACAGCTGTTTTTTTTCTTGCTTCGTCAGTATCATGCGGAAACCGTGTGCAGAGAGCAGGAAATGATGAAAATATAGTTTTTGAAGCAGAAGCCTTTAAAGATGAAAAAAGCAACGCCGGAACAGAAGAAGAATCAGAAAAGGATAAAGAGAAACCGGAAGAAAATAAAGAGGAAATTTACATAGAACCATTGGTTATGCCAAAAGATTATAAACTGAAAAAATCATATGTCATAGACGGATTTGAAACGGTTATGCAAGAACCCGAACTCCCTACAGGCTGTGAAATAACGGCACTTGCACAGACTCTTATATTTTACGGATTCAATACTACAAAAACAAAATTGTGTGATAATTTCCTTACTGTTGATTTCAACGGCTACTATACCATGAACGACGCTTATCTCGGCGACCCGTATTCATACAGCGGAAGCGGTTGTAATTCGCCGGTTATTGTCAATGCTGCAAATGAATATTTCGATTACATAGGTTCGGACTGGAAAGCATTTGATATAAGCGGTTGTGATATAAAAGAAGTTTTCTACGAGGTGGAAAAAGACCGTCCTGTTGTGGTATGGAGTACCATAAATCAGACGGAATCCCAGCCTGTATTTCAGTTCCGTCTCGGGTGCGGAGAAGATTTTTATTTCAACTGCTATCAGCATTGTCTGACGGTTTACGGATTTGATTATGATGAAAAAGTGGTTCATGTTGCCGACCCGCTTGTCGGAAATGTCAAATATGACATGGAACGGTTTGAAAGAATTTTCAAGGATATGGATTCTCAGGCTGTTTTTCTTTCCGGAAATCCGGAAACGGCAGGCGAGGAGTTCACGGATACGGAAGCACGCAAAGAATGGATAAAGAAAAACAGACCGAAAGAAGAAACAAAATGGCTGAGAAACATAAGATAGGAGAATTATGATTAAAGGAGTTATTTTTGACCTTGACGGTACACTTATAGATTCCATGCAGGTGTGGTATGATGTTGACCGCCGGTTTCTTACGGAAAACGGCGTGGAAAATCCTCCTGTTTCGGTTTCGGAGCGTGTCAGGAAAATGACGATTTATGATGCCTCCGCACTCTTTATCAGTGAATTTAATCTGAAATGTACACAGGATTATGTCATAAAAAGAATAGAAGAACTCGTGCGGATTGAGTACGAGGAAAATATTCAGATGAAACCGTATGTCATGGATATTCTTGATTTCCTTGACAGACGCAGTATTCCGTATGGAGTAGCGACAGCGACATATAAATCCCTTGCGGAAGCTGTTCTTAAACGGTGCGGAATATACGAAAGATTCAGGTTTCTGCTTTCAGATGCCGATTATCCGAACGGCAAAAGATTTCCGGATATTTTTCTGGGAGCGTCTGAAATTCTCGGAACTCCGCCGGAATACATTCTTGTGGCGGAGGATTCTCTGCACTGCATAGAAACAGCCAAAAATGCCGGATTCATAACCGCCGGATTATATGATAAGGCTTCTGAATCCGACATATGCAAAATAAGACAAACGGCTGATTATTATTTTGAAAATCTTAAGGAAATGGAAAGCATAATATGAATAATAACAAAAAAAGGGTAATGGTAGGAATGAGCGGAGGTGTTGACAGTTCTGTTTCGGCACTTCTTCTCCGGGAACAGGGATATGAAGTCATGGGAGTTACTCTGAAACTTTTTTCTGACGAAGATATTGTTGAAGCCGAAAAGGAGGGCAAGACCTGCTGTGCACTTTCAGATGTGATGGACGCAAGAAGTGTGGCTTATCGTCTTGGCTTTGAACATCTTGTATTCAATTTCAAAGATAAATTCCGTGAATGTGTTATGAAAAACTTTACGGAAAGCTATCTGTGCGGACGTACACCAAATCCGTGTATCGAATGCAACAGACACGTTAAATTTGATAAAATGCTCCGCCGTGCAATCGAACTTGAATACGACTACATAGCTACAGGACATTATGCTGTAAATGAATACGACGAAAAATCGGGAAGATATTTACTGAAACGTCCGAAAGACAGAAGCAAGGACCAGACATATGTTCTGTATTCGCTTACTCAGGAACAGCTTTCGCATATCCTTTTTCCGCTCGGGAATCTTGAAAAATCTCAGGTCAGGGAAATTGCGGAAAATGCAGGTCTTGTGAATCACGATAAGCCCGACAGTCAGGATATATGCTTTGTTCCTGACGGTGATTACGTGAGTTTTATAAAAAAGTTCACCGGAACAGAAATTCCGGAGGGTGATTTTGTCGATATGCAGGGGAAAATCCTCGGACGGCACAGGGGAATCATAAATTATACGATAGGTCAGCGGAAAGGTCTCGGAATATCGCTCGGCAGACCGGCATATGTCGTAAAGAAAGATATTCCGGCAAATACAGTTACTCTCGGAGACGAAAAAGACCTTTACACAAAAAGTCTTATTGCTTCGGACGTTAATCTCATATCGGTTGCCGAAATTTCCAAACCTATGAGAGTTACCGCAAAAATCAGATACAGTCAGCACGAACAGCCGGCGGTTGTTTCGTATCTCGGAAACGGAGAATATATGGTTGAATTTGATGAACCACAGAGAGCTGTGACAAAGGGACAGGCAGTAGTCTTGTATGACGGTGATATTGTTGTCGGCGGTGGAACTATAATATGAATTTTACAGGATTTGAAAATGGAATATAAATTTGAAAAACTTACAGATAAAATATATGTATGTGCAAGTACCGACCACCGCTTCGGTACAGATGCCTTTTTACTTGCGGAATTTTCACATTACCGCATGAAAGATAAAGTCTGCGACCTCGGAACAGGATGCGGAATAATACCTCTTATAATGCAGAAATATCGTCCGCCACAGATAACATATGCGGTTGATATTCAGGAGGGTGCAATTGAACAGCTTAAAATGGGACTCGAAAGAAGCGGGACAAGCGGAATTGTTCCGGTATGTGCTGATTTGAAAGTTCTGTGGAATGATGCTCCGCTCGGCAGGCTTGACCTTGTGACCTGCAATCCTCCTTATAAAGCGGTTGATTCCGGATTTGAAAGTGTAATCACAGCACAAAGAATAGCCCGTCATGAAATAATGTGCAATATAGATGATGTCTGTGCCTCGGCGGAAAAGCTTCTTAAGTTCGGGGGAAGACTGTGCGTATGCAATCGTCCGGAACGCCTCAGCGACGTGATTTACGCCATGAAACAGCATAAAATAGAGCCGAAACGTCTGCGGTTTGTATCAAAGACTCCGGAAGATGCACCTTGGCTGTTTCTTATTGAGGGAAAAAAAGGTTCAAAGCCGTTCATGCAGGTAGAACCTCAGCTCTATATCCGCTCGGAAGACGGATTTTCCGAGGAACTTAAAAAAATATACAGCATCGGAAAGGAGGAAACCGAATGAGCGGAATCCTTTATATAGTCGGAACTCCAATAGGAAATATGGAAGATATAACGCTCAGACAGCTCAGAATCCTGAAAGAAGTGGATTTTATCTGTGCGGAAGATACAAGGGTGACAATAAAGCTCCTTAATCGCTGTGAAATAAAAAATGAACTTGTGAGTTTTCACGAACACAGCAGCCGGAATGATGCTCAGCGGATAATTGACCGTATTCTTTCGGGTCAGAACTGCGGAATTGTTACAGATGCCGGTATGCCTTGCATTTCCGACCCTGGGGAAGTTCTTGTGCGTATGTGTATCGAAAACGGAATTGATGTGAAAGTCGTTCCCGGACCTACGGCTGTTGCTTCGGCGGCGGCGTTGTCGGGCATGAACGTCAGACGTTTTACTTTCGAGGGATTTATTCCTGTTTCCGGAAAAGAACGCAGGGAACGTCTTGAACTTCTTAAAAATGAAACGGCTGTAATGATTTTTTATGAAGCTCCGCATAAACTCCGGAATACCCTCGCCGATATGGCGGAATATTTCGGCGGAGAACGCAGAATCGCCCTTTGCCGTGAACTCACAAAAATTCATGAGGAAGTATTGAGATTTACTCTTGCGGATTCGTTAAAATATTATGAAAGTACAGAACCACGTGGAGAATACGTCATTGTTCTGGAGGGAAAACGTCCGGAATCAGCCGTAAAGCCGGATATTGAAAAGGCTCTGGAGCAGGTTCGCCGGCTTGTCGGAATGGGTGAAAAGCCGACAGATGCGTGCAAGGCAGTCGCAAAAGAAACAGGATTCAGAAAAAGCGAACTCTATTCGGCATTGTAAATCTTTGAATAATATATATTTCCTGTGATGAAAATTTTGTGAAATTTCACAAAAATACTTGTATTTTTTGTGATAATATGGTATAATATCATTGGTTTAATTTGATAAGACCAAATCATATAATAAAATAATTCAACTGCTTTTTACGGGAGGTTTTATTATGATTTGTGACCTGCATTGCCACACAAAATTTTCAGACGGCTCACTTGGCGTGGAAGATGTTATTTCTCAGGCAAAACGTGTGGGAATTGACTGGATTTCCATTACAGACCACGATACAATGGCATCTTTCAGCCGTGCCGATGTTCTTGCACAGCGTGAGGGACTGAATATACTTCATGGCGTTGAACTTTCGGCATGGGATAAGGAAAGAAGAAAAAAGGTTCATATTCTCTGCTACGAGCCTCGTAAACCCGACAGACTTGAGGGTCTGTGCCTTAAATCATGCGAGATAAGAAAGAACTGTTCCAAAGAAATGATAGAAAAGGTAATGAAAAAATTCCCTGTAACTATCGAAAGTATTCTGAAATATACAACATCATCAAAAAGTATCTTCAAACAGCATATTATGCGTGCACTGATAGATTACGGATATGCTCTTGAGTTCTATGGCGGACTCGACAGGTATCTTTTCAATCCTCAGACAGGCTGTTGTTACGTTGAACGTGAATATCCCGATGTTAATTTCGTCATCGACCTTATACATACTGCCGGAGGAGTGGCTGTAATGGCTCACCCTGCACAGTATGACAGCATGAATCTTTTGATTGAACTTGCTGAAAAAGGAAAAATAGACGGCGTTGAAATCGGTCACCATTCCGCCGATTCGGAATATCGCCGTCAGCTTGGACAGATTGCGGACAGATATAATCTGATATGCACCGGCGGTTCGGATTTTCACGGACTCTACAACAGTGTACCGGTTCATCTCGGCTGTGAATCCACAGAATATGACGAAATCGAGAAGATACTTAAATTTGTCGGAAAAAACAGACGAAAGTAAAAAGTTAAATAATATTATGAAAGTTAAAACAAAGAAAGTTAAATCAATGATACAGATAATTCTTGCGATTATATTTATTGTATTGTTTGTATTGTTTCTGCTTCCGTTTATCGGTGCAGGAATAATAAATGCCGGCAATGCTGCCGGTCTGATTGTATGTGCATTTCTTGCGGTGATATGTATTTTTCACCGGAGTTTCGGGGAATTTATAAACCGTCTGCGTGAAAATACCGCCGGAAGAATCGCCGTCTCTTTATGCGGCGGATTTGTTGTAATATGCCTTGCAGCTGCGGTTGTAATGAGTATTTTCATGATACGTGCAGCCACAGACAAGCCTGTGGGAAATACAACTGTTGTTGTTCTCGGTTGTCAGGTGCGGGGAACAAGTCCGAGTCTTATGCTCAGACGCCGGCTTGATACGGCTTACGAATATCTTGCCGAGCATGATGAAATATGCGTTGTCGTTTCCGGCGGACAGGGCGGTGATGAGGAAATAAGCGAAGCCGAATGTATGTATCGTTATCTTGTATCAAAGGGAATTTCGGAGGAACGAATATATATCGAGGATAATTCCGCAAATACTCAGGAGAATATCCGTTTTTCCAGAAAAATTATAGAATCGGAGGGACTGCCGTCCGATATAACAATAGTTACCGACGGTTTTCATCAGCTCAGAGCCGATATTTTCGCCAAGCGTGAGGGAATCCGGTCATATAATATATCATCGGGTACGCCGATGTGGCTGCTGCCGACTTACTGGGTTCGTGAATGGTTCGGCATATTGTATTACAGTATATTCTGACAGGGGGGATATTTATAAGATATAAATTTATTGCGGTTTCTGTCGTGTTATCAATGGCTGTTGCTGTTCCGATGACTTCTTCCGCAGTTATTGCAGATTTCGGCGGAATTTCAGAAAAATCGCAGAGTTACAGCGGATTTTCGCTGTCTGTTCCGGATTTCAGATTGTCTGACAATTCGGGAATCAACGAAATTGTTCCGTGTCTCAGTTTTGCCGATATTACAGAAAATGTGAATCCGTACAGTAAATCATCAAATCTGCCGTCAAAATATGATATGAGAGATTACGGCGGAATCAGTTCCGTGAAAAATCAGGGAAGTGAGGGTACGTGCTGGGCACATTCCGCAATTGCAAGTGCAGAAACGAGCATGATTCGCTCAAATCCAAATATTGACCTCTCGGAATATCACACATCCTACTACACATATTACGGCGATGACCAGATAAAAAATAACAGCAGTAAACCGGAAGATATTATCAATTCCGGCGGAAATCTCATGTCAGTGGCTAATCTGTGGTCGCAATGGATTGGACCAGTCAGCGAAAAGAAACTGCCCTATGGAAATCTGGACTTTTTCAACGACAACAACGCAGTTGCAGATATGCAGTACGAATCAAGCTATCACATGAAAAATGCTTTCATGTTCGATTTTAACAGTGAACGTTCAAATGCAGATGAAGTGAATAATCTTGTAAAACAGTTTGTTTACAGCGGAATTGCAGTTGATGTATCGTTTCATTCGGATATTGCGAAATATTACAGTTCTGAATATAATTCCGCAAGAAGTACAAGAAAGCCGAGATTTGCAAATCATTCGGTTGCAATTGCGGGCTGGGACGATGATTTTCCGGCGGAAAATTTTGCAGTTCCTGCCGAAAACAACGGTGCATGGCTCGTAAAGAACAGCTGGGGCGATAACAGATTCCGTGACGGCTATATGTGGATTTCATATGAAGATTTGTCATTGTGTGAGTTCGGAGCGTTTGAACTTGAAGATTCGGACGAATATGTCAGAAATTTTCATCACGATACATTCGCACCGATACAGTCAATGTCAGCATATGACAGTGCAGAGGAAAAAGGTGCATCATATATGGCGAACGTTTTTTATTCCGATACGGAAATGCAGATAGATGCGGTTTCGACATATATAACAGCTCCTGATACCGAATACGAAATTACGGTATACAGCGGACTTTCCGATTCCGGAAATCCTGTTTCCGGTACTCCGTCAGCCGTGACAAAGGGTATCGCACCGAATACCGGAATCGTGGAACTCGAACTCGAAAAAAGTGCCGTTATAGGTGCAGAAGAAAATTTCTCCGTTGTGGTAAAGCTCTATTGTGCCGATTATCCGTATGTTATTCCGATAGAATCTGTGATGTGGATTCAGGACAGCGAAAGCGGAGATGTTTACAGTCTCGGGCATTACTGCGATTATGAACAGATAAAATCCAATACCCAAACCGGTGAGAGCTTCTATAGTCCGGACGGCGAAAACTGGAATGATACGTCAGATGAAGAATATACATATAATGAAGATGAAAAGGCGTATCTTCTTGAACAGCTTGAAAATGACCTGTATGACGGAATATATCCCGAAGAAACCGAACTTCTTGAAAATGCAGCTTCATCTCTGGCAATGTATAAGACTTTGTTTTCTATGGGAAATCTTAATATTTCCATGGGAAATATATCGCTGAAAGCCCTCGGCAGACCCGTCAACAGCATTGATTTCAGTCACGCTTCCGGAATTGTGCATAACGACGAAAAAATATCGCTTTCTGTTAAAAATAATGAAGATGTTTACTATTCCGTGAACGGCGGAGAATATCAGCTCTATATCGAGCCTGTGGCAATCGAAAAATTGTCATATGTAAGCGCAACTGCCGATTTTTTAAATTATACGGAAAGATGCTATCTTCCGGAAAATATTGTTCCTGAAACCGGCGATGTCGATGCCGACGGAAAAATTGATTCTACAGATGCGAGTTTTGTCCTTTCGCATTATGCCGGAATGTCCACAGGCGGAAATGCAGTCATCGGAAAACCGCTTCTCGATTATGCTGATGTCGATGGCAACGGTTTTATCGATGCTTCCGATGCAAGTACTATACTTATAATCTATGCCGAAAACTCAACAAGATAAACAAATAAATCAACCGGATTATGTGAAAAAATTGTCAGTGTTAGTAAAATACCATAAATTAGAAAGTTTATATATAGTAAGTATGTTCAAAATATAAGTTACCGTTTTGTAACATTTTAAAAAGTTATTGTTTTTATTATGTGCAAAATCGCCAAAAAAATATGTTGAAAATATAGTGTATGCCCAAAAAATATTAAAGAACAGCTGAAACTGTTGACTTTATCGCAAAAATAATGTATATTTATAGTACAGAAAGCAAGAGGTATGACCGTAATGTCATGTTCCACTTGCAACATTACAGAAACACAGCCGATGTGGAAAATCCTGTTTTTCCGGCAGACGGTTCTGATGTTGTGTAATGGTCCAGGTTGGACGTTTCCGGATAGTCAGGTATGTGAAGCAGCCGAAGCGAGGACATTCACCAAGGTAGTGCGGAAATACAGATGTACCGGAACATATTCATTTTTTCATTGTTACACTATGGTAAGTGTACATATTTTAAGGAGGAAAAACCAATGAACACACTTAAGAGAACATTAGCATTAGTTGCTACTCTCGCAATGGCTTCAACAGCTTTCGTAGGCTGCGGCAAGGAAGAAACTTCTTCTTCAGCTCCGAGCAGCACTCCGGAAAGCAGCTCCACTCCCGAAGAAAGCAGCGATACACCTGCTGACGACGGCGGAGACGATTCCGAAACTCCTGCTGATGACGGCGGAGATGATTCTTCTGCTTCTTCAAGCGGTGAAATCGACGCTTCTGTTGGTCAGGGCGGTTCAACTTTCACAGTTGCAGCCTGGAACCCGGACGACGTTCCTTACCTCATCGCTCAGTGGAAGGGTCTCGACTACTCCACAGTAGCTCAGGACCTTGCTGATGATAAGGTTGACGGAATCAAGTTCATCTCATTCGGCGTAGGCGGCAGTGACGCTTCCGAGCGTTATGACCAGCTCTTCACAGCAGGTGATGACCTCGACGTTTACTTCTGCGAGGCTGACTGGGCTCTCAACTACATAAACGACGACACTAAGACTCTCCCGCTCGAAAAACTCGGTCTCGGTGACGACACATGGCCGAATATGTACGGCTATACAGACGCTATCGGTAAGTCTGAATCAGGCGTTCGTAAGGGCGTTTCATGGCAGGCTGCAGCAGGCGGTTTCGCTTACAGAGCTGACCTCGCTGAAGAATACCTCGGCGTTACATCTCCTGATGAGATGCAGGCTCAGGTTGACGACTGGGATAAGTTCGTTACAGCTGCTCAGACAGTTTCCGAGGCTTCCAGCGGTGCAGTTGCTCTCGCTGACTCACTCGGCGGTATGTGGCAGGCATTCGCTTGCGGACGTACACAGCCGTGGGTTAAGGATAATATGCTCGAAATCGATGCTTCATGCCAGGAATTTGTTGACACAGCCAAGGCTCTCTGGGATTGCGGCGGCGTAACAAAGAACAGCCAGTGGACAGACGAATGGACAGCTTCAGGCGTTTCAGGCAACACAATGGGTTACTTCGTATCTACATGGGGCTTCGGCGGATTCTTCATGGACGCTGCAGGCGGTGTAGGCGGAGACCAGTACGGTAAGTGGGCTCTCTGTCAGGGACCAACACCTTATTACTGGGGCGGTACTTGGATTGTTGTTAACCCTGCTACTGATAACGGTCAGGAAGCTCGTGACTTCATCGTTTCTGCTACAGCTGACGAGGCTCAGATGACAGCTTATGCTACAAACAAGCCTGAGTATGTAAACAACTCTGCTGTAATGGATAGCCTTATCTCAAGCGGTACAGTATTCAATCAGGATATCACAGGCAACTTCGTGGATAACCAGAATATCTATGCAGAACTCGCTGAGAACGCTAAGGAAATCAACTTCAACGGTCTTATCACACCTTATGACGCTACAGTTAAGGCTGAATTCGTAGATGCTGTTAAGTCTGAGTGCCTCGAAGGCGGCAAGTCATGGGACGAGGGTCAGGAAGCATTCAAGGACAAGGTTGCTGAAAAGATTACAACTCTTGACTGGGCTGAATAATCAGACTATTTAAGTCAGAACAATTAAAAATATATATACCTGCGGGGTAGTGTGCTCCGTGGGTGTATATTTGTTTATACTCACAGGTTTTGTGTTTTTTGTTGAACTTTTTTAGCAACATTGCAGAATGTGAGTTCAGAAAAATTTCCGAGAGGGTGTGTGTTATGGCATCAGCTGCGCAGAGACGTATAAAATCAATCAGCTATGCAAAATATGGATATATTTTCATATTGCCGTTTTTTCTTGTTTATTTCTTTTTCCAGTTATGGCCTTTGATTAATACATTTATTGTAAGCTTTCAGGGCAACGCAGGCTCAAGCGACTTTGTAGGTATGGATAACTACAACGCTATTCTTTTTGGTGGTTCAAGAGCAACAAATGCTATTCACAACCGCTTTATGAGTTCGCTTGGCAATACTTTCATTCTGTGGATTGGTAACTTCATTCCGCAGATTGCACTTTCGCTTTCACTCGCTGTATGGTTTACAGAAGCAAACCTTAAGATTCCGGGTAAGGAGTTCTTCAAGATTGTTATGTATCTCCCGAATATCATTACAGCAGCTTCAGTAGCCGTTCTGTTCCTCCAGCTCTGCGGACAGTCCGAAACAAACCCTGGTGCACTCAATATGATGCTTCACAAGATAGGTATTGTACACCGTGACGCCGCTTCAGGAAAGTATGATTCAATCCCGTTCATTCAGGGTGTATGGCAGTCACGTGGTGTTGTTATGTTCATTCAGACATGGATGTGGTTCGGTAACACGATGATTATGCTTATGTCCGGTATTCAGGGTATCAACCCGTCACTCTTTGAAGCAGCAAGCATCGATGGTGCTACTGCCGGTCAGGTATTCAGAAAGATTACTCTGCCGCTTCTTACACCTATTATGTCTTACACACTCGTTACATCTATGATTGGTGGTCTCCAGATGTTCGATATTCCTTTCCTCTACAACAAGGACGGAAAACCGGGCGAAAGCGTTCAGACCATCGCCGTTATGATTTTCGAGTACTTCCATTCAGTAGGTAAGGAGCAGAAGATGGGTTATGCAGGTGCTGCATCAGTTCTTCTCTTCTTCATCACTCTTGCACTTGGTATTCTTTCACTCTACATCTCACGTGATAAAGACGAAATCGCTAAGAAGAAGCAGAGAAAGAAAGTTGCAAAACAGCTTAAGCAGGAAAGTAAACAGTTTGGAGGTTTCTCGATATGAGTAAAATGAGTAAAGTATACGGAGAAGCTAACGATAGTTATACCGCCAAGCTCAGAACAAAATCAATGATTCTGACAGTATGGTTCATCGTACTGACAATTATCTGTCTGCTTCCGCTTTATATGCTTATTATTAATGCTACACGTAACACATCTCAGATATCAAATGGTATCAGTGTTCTCCCCGGCAGCGACCTGGGAAATAACCTCAGTACTGTATTCAAGGGCGAAATGAAGCTCTATTACGATGCAGTAAGCGGTTACAAGAACAGCTTGATAATCACCTGCTGTTCAACAATTCTTACAGTTTTCTTCTCAGCAATGACAGCTTACGGTATTCAGGTTTATGACTTCAAACTCAAGGAAGTTTCATATACTGTAGTCCTCCTTGTAATGATGGTTCCTATGCAGGTAACATCAGCCGGTTTCGTAAGCTTCATGAACAAACTGGGACTTCTCAACTCTTATATACCGCTTATTGTTCCGGCGGTTGCAGCTCCTGCCGTTGTATACTTCATGCGTTCATACATGAAGTCCTCTTTCCCTCTCGAAATCGTTGAGGCTGCAAGAATCGACGGCTGTACAGAGCTCAGAACATTCGTTTCTATCGCAATTCCTATGATGAAGCCGGCTATTGCTGTTCAGGCAATCTTCGCATTCATCGCAAGCTGGAACAACTTCTATACTCCGAGTATGATTCTCGTTGATGGTAAGACTTCAAAGAAGACACTCCCGATGATGGTTCAGGCTCTCCAGTCATCAGATACACTGAATGACTACGGTGCTGTTTACATGGCTATCGCCCTCAGTATCATTCCTATCGTTATCGCTTATGTATGTCTTTCAAGATTTATTATTGCCGGTGTTGCACTCGGTGGTGTAAAGGAATAATCTCAAAAAATTACAGCTCGCTTCGGCGGGCTGTTTTTTTTTGCATAAAAATATAATGTACAGCATATTATTTAGAGAAAGGAGCGGAAAATTATGGAATGTACAAGCAATGAAATAATCGCACAGTATCTTCCGCATCGAATCCGTGAACCGCTGATTAATCTCGGAATCCGTGAAAATATAAGCGAACTGCGGATAAACAGCGGACGAGCTGCTGCGTTGATATATCCGGACAAAGTAAAATATCTTACATATAGCGGAACTACGGCAAGTGCAAACAATACCGCTGTTATAATTGTTACTCCAGCCGAAATATCCCAGATTGTCGATGCTCTTTCACACTATTCGATACACAGCTGTACACGCCAGATGACTGACGGCTGTTTTGTACTCCGTGGAGGAGTACGTGTCGGAATGTCCGGAATATATAATTCTGACGGCGTTCTGACCGATATAACCGGATTGAATTTCAGAATCTCCCGTAATGTTGAAGGATGTGCTTCTCATCTTTATGAACTCGTATCAGCTGAAAACTGCGGACTTCTGATATGCGGAGGTGTAAATTCCGGAAAAACTACGGTACTGCGTGATTTATGCCGTCTCATAGGAAACCGGCGAAAAACGGTTCTGGTGGACGAGCGTAACGAAATTGCATATACCAGCGACGGAGTAATTGAAAATGATGTCGGTACGCTGACAAATGTTCTCACCGGAAATACAAGAGCAAAATCAATTGTCTCGGCAGTCCGGACGTTATCGCCGGATTTCATATTCTGCGATGAATTGTCAACGGCGGAAGATGTAAAAGCAATAACGGACAGTGTGGGCTGTGGAGTTAATTTTTGTGCGACTATCCACGGAAAAAACTTTGATGAGATTATCAGGCGGAAAATTGCATCAGAACTTGTTAAATTTGGAATATTCAGATACGCAGCAGTAATGGCAGGTTCGGAATATCCCGGAAAAATAGCGGAAATAAGGAGACTTGCAGAATGATTTTCAGAATTTCTGCGGCGATAATTTTCACGGTCGCCGGCGGACTTATCGGCTGTTCCCTTGCAGAAAAACTCAATGAAAAACGCAGGATATGTGCAGAAATAGAACATCTTTTTCAGCGTATCAAAATTTTGCTTAACAGGAAATCGGAGGACGTTTTCGCTATTTGCCGTGAACTCAAATCCGACAGTTCTCTTAAATCGCTGAAATTTATCCGTTATCTTCCCGAAAAATTTTCCGCCGGTGAAAATTTCCGCAGAGAATGGCATAAATCACTTGAAAAAGATGACTGCACAGGACAGGAAGAACGGGAACTTCTGTCCAGACTCGGCGAAATCCTCGGGAGCAGTGATTCTGCAAGTCAGATTGAGGCAGTTTCGGGATTACAGGCGGAATTAAAAAAAATAGATGATATACATCGGGAAAATCTTATAAAAAAAGGAAGGCTGTATCGTGCGGCAGGATTGCTTTTCGGGATAATGGCAGGAATCCTGATACTGTGATGAGGTGAGAGGGAATGGATATTGATTTGATTTTTAAAATTGCCGGAACAGGAATAATTGTCGCTGTTCTTAATCTTGTCCTTAAACGTGCCGAACGTGAAGAACAGGCAATGATGACTACACTCGCAGGACTTATTGTTGTTCTCGTGATAATCGTGCAGGAAATCGGGGGACTTTTCGAGACAGTAAAAACTGTGTTCGGATTATGATAGACAGATGTATTGCAACAGCGGGATTTTGCCTGTGTTCTGCAATTCTTGCGGTTCTTCTCCGTCAGCATTGCCGTGAACAGTCCATGCTTCTGGCAATAGCGGTGTGTTCGGGGATAATGGTAGGATTTATGGGCTTTGTCGCTCCGATAATGACCGATATACGTGATATATTTGCAGGTGCAGGAATATCAGACAGCTATATGACACTCATTTTCAAGGCGACTGCGATAAGTCTTATCACTCATATAACGTGCGAACTCTGTGCCGACAGCGGAGAATCCGCAATTGCATCGGCTGCGGAACTGTGGGGACGTGGGGCTGTAATTTTCATAAGTCTGCCATTGATAAAATCGTTTGTTGAACAAATCAGCGTATTTTTAAAATTATGAGAAAATTAATTATTATAATTATATCGTGTACTGTTGTTTTTTTTAATTTGATTCCGTTCTGCACTTATGGAGCGGAATTTGATGATTACGAATCTGAAATAACGGAAGAACTTGAAAATCTTCTTTCCGATTATGACCTCGATATTGACTATGATGATATAAAAAGTCTTTCAGCTGAAGAACTCTGGGAAAAACTAAAAAATAAAGTTTCGGCTCATCTTAATGCTCCGGTGCGAATGATTTCATCAATATTTCTGATAATTGTATTCACATCGGTTACGGGTTCGGCAGGAACGGCAATGTCAAAAAATTCAGCGGATATATACAATATGGTGTGTGCAATGGCGGCGACGGCGGTTATAGTTCCACAGCTTATGTCGGTTTACAGCCGTATTCTTGACGCTGTAAGGCTTGCCGGAAGTTTTATACTTGTATTTGTTCCGGTATTTTCGGCAGCCGCACTTGCCTGCGGAAAATTCACCACAGCCGGAATATATCACATGATGATGCTCGGAGTTTCGGAATTTATAGTCAATCTTTCCGAAAGCTATCTGCTCCCCGTGCTGGGAATAACGACCGCACTCGGAATAACCGGCGGTGTGTTTCCGGATACATCTCTTGACAGTATTGTTAATCTTCTTAAAAAAGTCGTAACATGGGGAATATCCATATCCATGACGCTTTTCACAGGATTCGTCACTCTTAAATGCACCATAACCGGAACAACTGACGGCATGGCAACAAAAACAGTAAAAATGCTTGTTTCAAATTTTATTCCGATTGTCGGCGGTGCGGTTTCAGATGCATATGCAACAGTAAAGGGAAGTTTTGAAATTATCGGTGGAACAATAGGAACAGCCGGAATTTTAGGCATCGTTATGCTGACACTTCCGCTTATAATCGAAATTTTTGCATATCGTGGCGTGATGTGGATTGGAACAGCAGCAGCGGATATATTTTCGGCAGGTTCGGTATCAAAGCTCCTTAAGAGTATAGACAGCGGACTTGCTATAGCTCAGAGTGTGATGATATGTTATTCCGTGATGTTTGTTCTTTGTTCGGCAATAATTATCAGGTGTTTCGGTTAGCATAATCAAAATATACGGATTTTCGGGGGAAATAAATGGAAAATATAAAAACGGCAGTAATTGCAGTATGCGGAATATCAGCTGTGCGTTGTATAATCGGCGGAATATCGTCATCGGCAAAGCTGAAAAATAATGTCATGATGATTCTGAATATCATGCTTGCCGTTGTTATGTCAGCTCCGTTCCTGAACGGTTGTTCGGAATTTGAAATTCCGGAGTTTTCCGGTTACAGTCTTGATTATGACTACAGTCAGGACAAGTATGCTCAGAAACTCTGCGAAACAACTGCCGAAAATATATCGGAGATTCTTGAACAGCAGTTTTCATCATCGGGAATTTACTGTGAAAAAATTCTTGTTGAGGTTAATATTTCGGCAGAGTACAGCATATCTATTAGTAGGGTGATGATAATAACCGAGGATTTTGAAGCCGCTGCACTTATTGTTAAAAGCTGTCTGGGAGCGGAAACGGAGGTTGTGAATGGGGCTGAATGAAAAAATCAAAGGAATGATACAGGGAAAAAGGTCAGCCGTTATTGCTCTCGGGGCTGTGGGAATGGTTCTTATACTGCTTTCCGGATTTTTGCCGGAGCGTAAGAATTACGAAAAACAGGCAGAAAATGAATCCAGTTCGGATACGGCACAGATTTATTGTGAAGATACCGAAAAACGGCTTAAGGAGTTTCTTGAAAATATCGACGGAGCAGGAAATGTCGAAGTTTATCTGACTGTCGGTTCAGGGGAACAATATGTATATGCGGCGGAGGAAAAAAAGGTCAGGACTGACAGCAAGACGGAGGAGGAGGAAAAATATGTGATTGTCGGAGGCGGAAACAGTCGTGAGCCGTTGATAGAGCGTGTTAAAACGCCCGAAATAACGGGGGCTGTGATAATATGCACAGGCTGCGGAAATCCCGTGGTTGAGGAACGGATATACAAGGCAGTATCTGCGGCACTTGACATTCCGACCTCTAAAATATTTGTAACAAAAATGAAATAATCAAATAATACATAAGGAGAATTTATCATGAAAAGACCAACTGTTATCATAGGAAAAAAACAGATAATTATGACTTGCCTGACACTGATGCTCGCAGTTGCGGTATACATAAATTACGCCGCAGCACCTAAACTTTCCGATAGTCCGTCAGATACAGTGGAAACGGCAGAAATGGGAGATACTGTAAATTACGGCGAAACAGAATTTGTCAACGCAGATGCAGAACCTGCACAAGATGTATCCGCTGATTATTTTGCTCAGGCTCGTCTCGACAAAATGAACAACCGTGATGAAGCTGTTCAGACATTGCAGACAATCATCGGAGGCGGAGACCTTACAGAAAATGAAATGGTTGTAAATGCTCTTGATGCGGTGGAGGTATCGAAACTTATCGAATCGGAGGGAACTATTGAATCACTCGTAAAAGCTCAGGGTTTTGATGACTGTGTTGCCTATCTTGACGGCGAAACAGCAAAGGTAGTTATCAAAACCGACGGACTTGACAAGGCTCAGGCTGCTTCGGTAAAGGAAATAATTCTTGACGAAACGAATATTCCGGCTGAAAATATCAGGATTTTTGAGGTCAAATAATTATCGGTTCTGAAAAACAAAAAATTTATTGAAAAAATTATATAAAGTGGTTGAAATGCTGTGAAGAATTTGGTATAATATAAAGGTAGGCGTGTATACGGAAAAATAATTAAAAAATACACCTAATTCGTAAAACGGAGGTTCTGAAATGGACGACGTGAAAAAAACCACGGCAGGGTCATTGATGATTTCTGAGGACGTTATTATCGCAGTCGCAAGACTTGCCGCTCTTGATACCGACGGTGTGGCAGGACTTGCCGGCAAAGTAAATAAACTGAGCAAACTCAGAAAAAACGGTTCTATAACGGTCAGAATGATTGAGGACGTTGCGGCACTGGATATAAAAATCAAGGTAAAAAGCGGCGTCCATGTATTTGCTGTTGCACAGGCGGTTCAGAATGCTGTTAAAGATAACGTTCAGTCAATGACCGGCGTTGCCGTTGCAAGAGTAAATGTAACAGTAAGCGGAGTGGTATTTGATAAGCAGTTAGGAGAATCTGATGGAAGTTAATGAAATTAAAGATATTGAAAAAAGAAGCAGAAGCGATGTGCGTGACAGTGCATTCAAACTTGTTTTTGAAAATCTTCTGCGTGATGATGATATTCAGGAACTTTATAATGTTGCCGATGAAATCGATGAAATAAATGTCGATGACGATGTAAAAAACATGGTTGACGGAACACTTGCTCACTCTGAGGAAATAGACAGAATTATAGAAAGTTACAGCAAGTCCCGTAAACTTTCAAGAATTTCAAAAATCAATCATGCTATACTGAGAATAGCAGTATATGAATGTCTCTATGATGAGAAAACTCCCGATAATGCCGCAATAAGTGAAGCTGTAAAACTTGCAGATACCTATACTTATCGTGAAGATGTGAATTTTATAAACGGAGTTCTCGGAGCATTTTCACGGGACAGGCAGAACGGTGAAGAAAATGCCTGAGTTTCTCGGTATTGATACAAGCAATTACACCACGTCCGTAGCAGTATATGTCAGCGACGAAAACAGGATAGTTCAGTGCAGAAAGCTTCTTCCCGTAAAGGACGGCACACTCGGATTGCGACAGAGCGATGCGGTTTTTCATCATACGAAACAGCTTCCGGATATAATGGAGGAGCTTTTCTCCGGTTATGGATACGGAAGATTTTCAGCGGTTTCGGCATCTGCAAGACCTCGTAATTCCGAGGGGTCATATATGCCGTGCTTTCTGTGCGGTGAGGGATTTGCACGTTCCTTTTCGGCAATAGAAAAAATTCCGCTGTATACAACATCGCACCAGACAGGGCATATTCTTGCGGCACTTTATTCGGCAGACAGGCTTGAACTCGTAAATAAACCGTTCATAGCATTTCATGTCAGCGGAGGTACTACAGACTGTCTGCTGTGCGTTCCGGATAAAGAAAATATTATCAATATAAGCCTGTTATCCACGACTCTTGACCTTAACGCCGGACAGGCAGTCGACAGAACAGGTCTTATGCTGGGACTTAAATTTCCATGTGGCAGAGAACTTGAAAAACTTGCGGAAAATGCCGATAAACACAAGAGTATAAAAATAAGACTTAAAGACGGAAACTGCTGTCTTTCAGGAATCGAAAATCAATGTGCCTCTATGCTGAAAAACGGCGAAAGTCCGGAAAATACAGCCGTATATTGCCTCGATTTCATAGCGGAAACAATTATCGCCATGACAGAACACGCAACCGGAAAATATGGTAATCTTCCGCTGATTTTTGCCGGCGGTGTGATGTCCGACAGACTTATACGGAATAAAATTATTTCCCGCTTTGAATCGGCTTCGTTTGCACAGCCTGAATTTTCATGCGATAATGCTTCCGGAGTTGCTATATACGGATTTCTTAAATTCCGGAATGAAAATAAATGCCGGTAATTACAGTTTCACAGATAAACAGATATATCATTCTTTACTGAAAAATGACAGGAATTTTCAGAGAATAGCGGTAAAGGGCAGTATATCAGTGTAAAAGCCCGACAAATAAAAATAACGGAGGTTGGCGGTTCTGTACCGTCGAAATAATTATGAGTAATTTTAATGATATAATGAAAAAATATATTGAGTTTACAGAAAAAAAACTCAAGGATTATAATAATTACAGTCACGAGAACAGACCGCAGATAAAACTTATAGATGCAATGAATTATTCCCTGAGTGCAGGAGGAAAACGGATAAGACCGGCTCTTGTTTTTGCATTCTGCGAGGCTCTTGGCGGAGATATGGAAACAGCTTCCGCTCCGGCGTGTGCGATTGAAATGATGCATACGTTTTCGCTTATTCACGACGATTTGCCGGCAATGGATAATGATGATTTCCGTAGAGGAAAACCGTCATGTCATAAGGCATTCGGCGAAGCTCTTGCGGTTCTTGCCGGCGATGCCCTTGCAGTTCTTCCGTTTGAGATAATAGCAGATTCTCCGGAACTTACAGCCGACCAGAAAGTGCTTATAATATCTGTTCTTGCAAATTCAGTCGGCAGAGACGGCATGATAGGCGGACAGGTTATAGATATGCTCAACGAGGAAAGGGACGATATCGGCGTTGAGGAACTCCGCAATATGTACCGTTGCAAGACGGGACAGCTTATTGCTGTTTCCTGCGTTATGGGTGCGGTATGTGCAGATGCTGACAACGAGACAATATGTGCCGCCGCTGAATACGGATTCAGACTCGGACTTGCATTCCAGATAATTGATGATATACTCGATATAACAAGTACCACTGAACAGCTCGGAAAGCCTGTCGGAAGCGACGAGGAGGAGAACAAGAAAACTCTCGTTTCGCTTTTAGGTATGGAAAAGGCTCAGGAAATGGCTGATAAAGCTACGTCAGAAGCTCTCGAATGGCTTGACACCATTCCAAATAATGGATTTCTTCTGGAACTTACTGAAAATCTTCTCAGACGTAAAAATTAAAAGGAGCTGCGAGGAGCTTCAGGTTGTTCCCCGCTATTGTAGAAAATGAACGAATATATAAATGACGGCGGCAGGGTCAGTCTGAGTGAACTGTCTTTGCCCGGCGACTTGAAAAAGCTGTCATTGAGACAGTGCAGTTTTCTGTGCAGTGAAATCAGAAATATGCTTGTTTCAACTGTATCAAAAACAGGCGGTCATCTTGCATCGAATCTGGGTGTTGTTGAGCTTACAATGTCGATTCATCGAAATTTCAGTTCTCCTGATGATAAAATCGTATGGGACGTAGGTCATCAGGCATATGTTCACAAGATACTTACCGGCAGGGCGGACAGACTTTCCACGCTCAGGCAGGAGGGAGGACTTTCGGGATTTCCGAAGCCCGACGAATCACCGCATGATTCTTTTATAGCAGGTCACAGCAGTACATCAATATCTGTTGCCTGCGGTATTGCCGAAGCCATGAGGCTGAACAACAGTGAAAACTATACAGTAGCTGTAATAGGTGACGGTGCAATGACGGGCGGAATGGCATATGAAGCTCTGAATAATTGCTGTCGCAATACTGATACAAATATGATAGTTATTCTGAATGATAACAATATGTCTATCTCCAAAAGCGTCGGAAGCCTTGAAAAATATCTTACAGAGCTGAGAAATACCGAAAAATATCTTGATACTAAACGAAAGGTTGAGAGAAATCTTACAAACATTCCGGTAGTCGGAAACAAAGTCGTAAAAAGTGTTAAGCACGCTAAAGATGCAATAAAAAATTCAATACTCGCTTCAAATCTTTTCGAGAATATGGGATTTATTTATCTTGGACCTGTCAACGGTCACAGCGTAAAGGAACTTGACCAGGCTATGCGTATGGCGAAAACATATCATCGTCCGGTGTTTATACACGTCAAGACGGTAAAGGGAAAGGGGTATCTTCCGGCTGAACAGAATCCGGGAGAATATCACGGATTGTCACGTTTCGATACGGCAACAAAAAATCCTGATGTCTCCTCCGGTGACAGCTACTCCGCTATTTTCGGCAGAGAACTTGTTAATCTTGCAGAATGCGACAACAGAATATGTGCTATAACAGCAGCTATGAAGTACGGAACAGGTCTTCAGTATTTCGGAAAAGCGTTTCCCGAACGTTTTTATGATGTCGGAATCGCAGAACAGCACGCCGTAACATTCGCCGGCGGACTTGCATCTATGGGAAAAATACCGGTTTTTGCCGTGTATTCGACATTTCTGCAACGTGCATATGACCAGCTGTTACATGATATAGCAATCAGCAGACTCCATATTGTTCTCGGAATAGACCGAGCCGGAATTGTAGGCGAGGACGGTGAAACCCATCAGGGACTTTTTGATGTTTCTATGCTGACCTCTATTCCGAATACAGTTATATATTCTCCGTCATGTGGTGCAGAACTGAAAATATGCCTGAAAAAAGCTATATACTGTGAAAAAAATATCACAGCAGTACGTTATCCACGTGGAGATGAGGAAAAAGATTCTTACGCCGGTATGATAAGTACAGACTGCATTTTTGTTCGGACAGTTCCGGCTGATACACTTGTTATATCATACGGCAGAATATTCAACGAGGCATATAAGGCTTACAGACAGCTTAAATCCGAAGGAACGGATATAGATTTGCTGAAGCTAACAAAGATATTTCCTGTAGCTGACAAGCTGATATGCGAGATAATGAAATATAAATCTATAATATTCTTTGAAGAATCCGTAAGCAGCGGCAGTATTTCCGAAAAAATCGGCTGTATGCTTATGGAACATGATTATAAAGGCTGTTACAGACGTGTTGTGGCAGAGGGATTTGTAAAACAGGCACTTGTGAAATCGTCACTTGAAAAAATAGGTCTTACAAGCAATAAAATAGCAGAATATATCAGAAATCGGGGTGCTGTAGATGGCGAGGCTTGATTCTGAACTCGTTGTGCGGAAAATCGCAAGAAGCCGTGAACGTGCAAAGGAAATGATAAAATCCGGAGCTGTCACTGTAAACGGAATATCGGCAAAAAAGCCGTCTCTTGAAGTATCGGCGGACGATATTCTCGAATCGTCCGAAAAAGAAAAATACGTCGGCAGAGGAGCTTTAAAACTCGAAAGAGCCACAGAATATTTCGGACTTGTATTTTCCGGCATGATATGTCTCGACATCGGAGCTTCTACAGGCGGATTTACTGAATATATGCTCACGCACGGTGCGGAACGGGTTTACGCTGTTGATGTGGGTCATGGACAGCTTGCAGAAACTCTCCGGTCAGATATACGTGTCGTGAATATGGAGAATACAGATATACGCAATGTATCGGCAGATAATACAGGCGGACAGGTTGATTTTATTTCTGCTGATGTATCTTTTATATCACTCACCAAGATAATACCCAAAATAAGCGAACTTCTTAAACCGGAAGGAACAGCGTCTGTATTGATAAAGCCACAGTTTGAAGCCGGAAAAAAAGATATCGGCAAGGGCGGAGTTGTCAGGGACAGGAAAGCACACATACGTGTTATCACCGAACTTGACAGCTTTTTCAGGCTGTGCGGACTTATTCCCACAGGATATACGTATTCGCCGATACGTGGAGGAAGCGGTAATATTGAATATCTTGCAGAATTGAAAAAATCTGTTTCCGGAATAAATACACATGATTTCAATAAGCTTGTGGACGATGCGTTCCGGAATTTGTAATGTGATAACAGAATACTGACAGGAGGTTCTTATGAAAGCGGCACTTTTCCCAAATTTTCAGAAAAAAAATGCTCTTAGCTGTGCTCTTGAAGTCTGTGATATGCTTTACAGCTGTGGAATTGAAGTAAGCATAAGCACCGACTATATCCGTGAATTTAACGGCAGAAAATTTGTTCTGTTTGAGGATATTGAAAAGGCTGTCGGTACATCTGATATATTCATAGCCATAGGCGGTGACGGTACAATTCTTCGCTGTGCGAAACATCTTATAGGTACGGATATACTTCTTCTGGGCATAAATACCGGAACGCTCGGATTTATGGCAGGTCTGGAGGCGTATGAGCTTGATAAGCTCGCAGGTCTTAAAACGGGAAAATATGATATTTCACAGCGTATGACAATAGATATGACACTCAACAATGCAGATTCCGGCGATGTCTATACTGCTCTCAATGAAATTTCCGTAAGGTCGGGAAGTTTCAGAATATGTGATTTTGAAGTGTATTCGGACGGCTATCTTGTGGGAAAATATCGTGCCGACGGCGTGCTTTTCAGTACGCCCTCCGGTTCGACTGCGTATGCACTTTCGGCAGGCGGTCCTGTTATTGAGCCTGATTTGGAATGCATAGAAATGAATCTCATATGTCCGCATTCTCTGTTTGCACGTGCCACGATGTTTTCGGCATATCGCCGGCTTACTCTTGTAAACAGAACAGCCGGAGACGGTTCGCTTGTAGTCAGCGTTGACGGCGAACTTGAACGCAGTATCGGCGAAAATGAATCAATAGAAATAGTCAGAGGAAAAAATAATCTCAATTTTGTAAATCTGATAGGAAATTCATTTCATGAATCGCTTTGCCGGAAGCTGTGCAGACCGATAAAATAGGAGTAGTAAAAATATGAAAAATCACCGTCATGATGTTATTCTTGAAATTATAGCAGAATACGATGTCGAAACGCAGGAACAGCTTATGGAACTTCTTGCGAAACGTGGAATAAATGCAGCTCAGGCAACTCTTTCACGTGATATACAACAGCTTTCGCTTGTAAAACAGCGTGACGAAAACGGAGTTTACCGATATACACTTCCTGCCGCAGCCGCCAAGGAAAAAAATATTTTCGCCGATTCCGTGATAGGTGTTGATTATGCACTTAATACAATAGTTCTTAAATGCCGTGCCGGAATGGCTCAGGGAACGTGTGCGGCAATCGATTCGGTTAAGCATGAGGGAATAGTCGGCACAATAGCCGGCGATGATACTATTTTTATCCTTGCAAGAAGTGAAGCCGACGCCAGAAAACTGGCTAAAAAATTCAAAGTCGATGTACTTAACGGAAAGCAGGTTATTGGCTGATGCTGAAAGAGCTTTATATTAAAAATCTTGCCGTAATAAAAGAAGCAGTAATTCCGCTTACCGGCAGACTTAATATCTTTACCGGAGAAACCGGTGCCGGAAAATCTATACTGATAAACGGAATAAATGCGGTTCTCGGGCATCGGTGCAGTAAGGAAATTGTGCGTACAGGCTGTTCAAAAGCTGTTATCACGGCACTTTTTACGGAACTTTCTGAAGAAGTCTGCAACAGGCTCAGTGAACTCGGAATATCCCATGATGATAATGAAATTACCGTAACCCGTGAAATAAGTGCAGACGGCGGAAGCATCGCCCGTATTAACGGAAGAACTTCCTCCGCATCTGTTTTAAGGGAAATAGGCGGAATGATGATAAATATTCACGGACAGCATGATAATCAGATTCTGCTTGACAGCGAGCGCCATATGGGAATACTTGATAATTTCGGCGGAGATATGAGACTTCTTGAATCGTATCGTGAATCTTTCCGGAAACTCCAGCAGACAGCACGCCGTCTCGGCGAACTCAGAACACAGGAAAAATCACGTATCGAGCGAAAACGCTATCTTGACGAAGTTATTTCTGATATAGGAGAACTGGAACTCGAAGCCGGAGAGGACGAGGTTCTGGAACGTGAATACAATACGGCAAAAAATTCCGAACAGACTGTATTTTCGCTGAAATCAGCGGTTCAGGCCATTTCCGGCGACAATACGGCAAACGATATGATAGCTTCCGCAGAACGTGAATTATCGGCATTTACAGATGATTATGATGCCGTTGCACAGTTGTATGACAGACTTTCGGCAGTTGAAATAGAACTTTCGGATATAGCTTCCGAACTCGAAAAATTAGCGGATTCTGCAGAACTCGACGGTCAGAGAACCGAATATCTGCGAAACAGACTTGACTCGATAAACAGAATAAAACGCAAATATATGGCGGATTCCGCAGAGCTTGTGAAACTGTATGAAGATTCCTGCAATGAACTTTCGCAGATTGAAAGCGGAGACAGTGAAATACACAGTCTCGCCGAAGAACGTGAGGAACTTCTCCGTATCGTGACCGAACAGGCTAAGGAACTGTTTGAATACCGTGAAACCGTTGCGGAACGCTTTGTGAATCGTGTTTCGGAAGAACTGGAATTTCTTAATATGCAGGGAGTTGTTATCGCCGTCAGTCATAAAAAAGGAAAGCTCACCGTAAACGGAATGGATACGGTGGAATTTCTGATTTCCGCAAACAGAGGCGAAGAACCGAAACCAATATCAAAAATAGCGTCGGGCGGAGAACTTTCACGTATAATGCTTGCTCTCAAAAGCGTTATTGCCGACAGGGACAGCATAGATACAATGATATTCGATGAAATAGATACCGGAGTAAGCGGACGTGCAGCTCAGAAAATCGGGATAAAGCTCCGTGAAATAGGAAAAGTCCGTCAGGTCATATGCGTTACTCATCTTTCTCAGATTGCAGTAATGGCAGACAATCACCTTATGATTGAGAAAAAAATCGTTGGCGACCGCACGGAAACAAATGTCACACAGCTTGATTTCTCCGGCAGAACAGCGGAAATTGCCCGTATAATGGGCGGTGAAAATCCGGAAAGCCTTGTTGTAAAGGCAGCGGAAAATGAATTGCGGAAGGCGGCGGAAATATGAATATTTATTCAACACGTCACGGACAGACAGATTATAATAAAGCGGAAACAGTTCTCGGAACAACCGATATTCCGCTTAACAGCACCGGAATCCGGCAGGCGGAAAGGCTTGCCGAAGAAGTGGAATGCATAGGAAATATTGATATAATAATTGCATCGCCTATGTTAAGGGCTCAGACTACCGCAAAAGCTGTCGCCGAAAAATGCGGTATCAAAATAATAACCGAAAACCGTCTGCGTGAATGGAATTATGGTATGTATGAGGGCAAATCCCGATTTACCGAGGGATTCGCAGAAAGCAAACATGAATTCGGAGTAAGAATGGGCAGAAGCGGAGAATCACTGTTACAGCTTGCACACAGAGTATATTCTGCTCTTGACGATATAATAAAGGATTACAACGGCAGAAATATTCTTATAGTCAGTCACGGCGGAATATGCCGTATAATCGAGACTTATTTCAATGATATGTCAACGTCGGAATTTGACGGCTGGTTTATGGATAATTGTCAGATTATCCGGTACACTCTGTAGAGGGGGATTTTGATGAGAATCGGTGTTGATTATTATCCCGAATATTGGGACAAGTCTATGTGGGAAAAAGATGCCGAGTTAATGGCTCGTACAGGTGTAAAGCTTATACGTATCGGAGAGCGTGTGTGGCAGGGAATCGAACCTCGTGAGGGAGAATATAATTTCTCATGGCTTGATGAAGTCATATCCGTTTTTTCACGGTATGCTATCGGAACAGTAATCTGTACGCCGACAGGTTTTCCTCCGCTGTGGTTTTATGAGAAATATCTGGAAATAGTACAGATTGACGGAGACGGAAGAAAAATCCGCACCGGAACACATAATAACATATGTATAAATTCGCCGGTATTCCGTGAATACGTCCGGAAAATCAATGAAAGGCTTGCACGTCATTTTTCCGGAAATACAGCGGTTGCATTGTGGCAGATTGATGATATTCCCGAACAGTATAAATGCCGTTGCGATACGTGCCGTGAAAAATTCAGAGAATGGCTTATTGAGAAATATGAGACCGTTGATGGAATCAACAAGGCTTTCGGAAACAGTGCGTATATCGGAGAATACAGCAGTATAACCCAGATTCAGCCGCCTGATGATTATCTGAAAGAATTTCAGAATCCTGCACTTTGTCTTGACTGGTACAGGTTCAAAAGTGACTGTATTGACGATTTCGTCCATGATTCGATAATGACAATACGCATGGAAAATCCGAAAGTTCCGGTTACAGCAAGCATGAAATTCTGTGAGAATGCTCCGGATTTTTATAAGATTTATAATTCGCTTGATTTTGTTTCATGTGATGATTATCCTCCGCTGAAAGTACCGTCAGACCATGAGGAATATTATTCCCATGCGTTTCACAACGATTTTCTGCGTGGAATAAAAAACCGTAAATTCTGGATAACAGAACATATCGGCAGAACTTCCGGAATCCGTTCATATATATCTCCCACACCGGAGCAGGGAATGATAACAGGATATGCACTTCAGGCAATAGTCCACGGTGCGGATACCGTATTTTATTCACGCTGGAGAACTCCATTGACCGGAACGGATATGTATTCCCACGGAATTTTTGACCACAGCAATATCCCTAACCGCCGGTTTGCCGAATTTTCGGAACTGTGCAGACGTATACATCAGCTGAAAGTGCTTGATGATACGTATATTTCATCGGACGCTACAATAATTTATTCTCCTGAAGATGATGAGGCGTTCAGGATACAGCCTCAGGCGGAAGGATTCAGCTATATAAAACAGATTCAGGCGTTTCATTCCGCACTGACCCATTTCGGAGCAAATGTTGATGTAATCCCTCCCGATGCTGATTTATCGGGATATAAGCTGGTAATTGTGCCGTCGCTTTATGTGAATCGTAAAAGAGTTACCGAAAATATATACCGTTTTGTAATAAACGGCGGAACGGTCGTTCTGACGACCCGAAGCGGAGTCAAGGACGGAAACAACAACTGTATAATGGATACGTTGCCTACTGTATTCAAGGAACTCATCGGTGCAGAGATAACGGAATTTAATCCGACAGGTCTTTCGGAGCAGTCAATACGTGATTTCGCCGGCAATGAGTTTGTATGCCGATACTGGTGTGATATAATGCACCTTACGTCCGCCCGTGCATACGCTGAATACAACAGCGATTCATTCCGGTGTATGCCGGCAGTTACTATGAATCGTTACTGTGGCGGTGTTGCGTATTATGTCGGAACTGTGTGCAGTCGTGATTTTTATGAAAGTTTTGTTTCAAATCTTATGATGCAGACCGGAATTCCTAAGCTGAAAGGTCTTCCGGACGGCGTGGAGGTCACAACAAGAAAAAACAACAGAGACGAATATATATGTTTTTTCAATAATTCCGGAAAAGATGTTTCAATACCGCTTCCGAAGCCTATGTATAGTATTGTAAACTCAACCGGCAGGGACAGGCTTGAACTCAGACCTTTTGAGATGGATATAGTGAGGAAATAATATGAAAATAGTTTTGCAGAGAGTATCATCGGCAGACGTGAAAGTTGACGGAAAAGTCTGCGGAAAAATAGATGACGGATTCCTTTTGCTTTTCGGAGTAGGACACGACGATACAGAAGACGATTGCCGGCGTTTAGGGGATAAGATAATAAATCTCAGGATATTTTCAGACGGGAACGGAAAAATAAACCGTTCCTTGTCGGACGTGGACGGCGGATTGCTGATAGTTCCGCAATTTACGCTCTATGCGGATTGCCGTCACGGAAACCGTCCGAATTTCATTCAGGCAGGTAAGCCCGATAAAGCCGAACGGCTTTTCAATTATTTCACGGATTATTGCAGAAGTAAGGGAAAGCACGTCGAAACCGGAATTTTCGGTGCTGACATGAAAGTAAGCCTTGTCAATGACGGACCGTTCACGCTGATTCTTGAGTAGATTTCTTAATGAATAAAATCACCTCGTCAGGGAATAATTTCTCAGAGGTGATTTTTTATGCGTAAATCCGGCGAACATGGAATACTTATACTGACATCTGTTTTTTTTCTGATGTTTTTCGGAATCTCCCTGAATTTTTTAAGATTGTCCACAGAACAGGAACACGTTCAGACAGCCCGTGAAAGTTCTTTTATAACGATTCATGCCGGCGACAGTTTCGGGACAATATATGACAGGAATTTCAAACCGCTTGTAAATGAAAAAAACAAAATAGTAGCTGTAGCTCTGCCGTCAGCCGTGGAACTCACAGAGATTGAGGAAATCGCAGAGGATAAAGCGGAAGCAACCGAAAAATATTCTGAGGGAAAGCCGTTTGCGTTCAAATGCAGAAAAAAGGGAACTGAATCGGCAGGTCTTACATTTTTTGAGATACCCGAAAGATACAGCGGAAATGTTCTTGCTCCGCACACTATCGGCTATATATCAGAAAACAGCGGTGCTTCGGGTCTGGAATATGCTTTTGATATGCTTCTCAGGACAGGAAATACCGAAAACAGTGTCACATATCCTACAGACGGATTCGGTCGTATACTGATAGGCGGTGAAAAAACAGTAATCCGAAGTGAAAAGACGGAATCCGGTGTTGTGACTACTCTTGACAGTGAAATACAAAACATTTGCGAAAAAGCAGGAAGCAACATCGAAAAAGGTGCGGTAATTGTATCAGATGTAAAAAACGGCGAAATACTTGCACTTGCAAGCTTTCCGGAATATGATGTAACTGATATTTCGGATTCACTTGACGACGAAAACAGCCCGATGATAAACCGTGCTTTATATTCATACAGCGTCGGTTCGATTTTCAAGCTGATAACGGCAGGAGAGGGAATCAATGAGGGATTTTCGGGATATGTCAGCGAATGTACCGGAGAATGTGATATAATCGGGCAGATTTTCCGCTGTCACGATTCGGACGGTCACGGAGTACAGAATATGGAATCTGCTATTGTACATTCGTGCAATCCGTATTTCATATCGCTCAGCAGATGTTTCGATATAAAATCATACCGCAGCTTTGCCTATTCTATGGGGTTCGGACGTGAAATACATCTTTGTGCCGGAATGATTTCGTCAGCCGGAGTTCTGCCGTCTGCAAAGGAACTCCTTGTTCCGGCGGAGCTTGCCAATTTTTCTTTCGGACAGGGAAAACTGACCGCCACACCGCTTCAGATAAATCAGATGACCTGTGCAATAGCAAATGGCGGAAATCTGATAATGCCAAGAATCGTCAGGGGAATAACCGTTGACGGCGAAACGGTGGGAAACGAAAAATCTCAGCTCCGTTCAAAAGTGATGACCGCTGAAACCGCCGCAGAACTCAGAAAAATGATGATTGCAGTAATATACGAGAATGAAAATTCAAATGCTTCTCCGGATTATGTCAGAGCCGCCGCTAAAACTTCGACAGCACAGACCGGACGGTTCGACGAGAACGGCGAAGAATTATGCCACAGCTGGATAACAGGTTTTTTCCCTGCAAGTTCCCCGAGATATGCCGTTACTGTTCTGGTGGAGGACGGCGGTTATGGTAATGATTCGGCTGCACCGGTTTTTAAGGATATTGTCAATATGATGTGCCAGAGAAAGTGAATTTTAAAAAAACTATTGACATTTACAGGGATTTGGATTATAATTGTATTGTGTTTGATTGTATCGGCATCAGCTGAATATGATTATTGCAGAATGAAAAGGAGTAAAAATATATGCAGTGGACAGGACTTAATGACCTTCGTGAAAAATATCTGTCTTTTTTTGAAAGTAAAAATCATACAAGAATGGCAAGTGCATCGCTTGTTCCGCAGGGAGACAAAAGCCTGCTTCTTATAAATTCAGGTATGGCACCGTTAAAGAAATATTTTCTCGGACAGGCTGTTCCTCCGAATGTGAGAGTAACAACGTGTCAGAAATGTATCAGAACTCCGGATATAGAAAGTGTGGGCAAAACTGCCCGACACGGTACATATTTTGAAATGCTCGGTAATTTCTCTTTCGGTGATTACTTCAAGCCCGAAGCCGTTGCATGGGCTTGGGAATTTCTCACCGGTGTGCTTGAAATACCGGCTGACCGCCTCTGGATAACCATTTATGAAAGCGATGACGAGGCAGAACAGATTTGGGAAAATAATATAGGTATTCCGCATGACAGAATTATCCGTCTCGGCAAAAAGGATAATTTCTGGGAACACGGTTCAGGCCCTTGCGGTCCTTGCAGTGAAATACATTTCGACCGTGCCGGAGCAGGAAGAAAACTCGACCGTGCCGGATTTGAAGCCGAGGGCGATAAGGATAATATAATAGAAATCTGGAATCTTGTATTCAGTCAGTTCGACAGCGACGGAAACGGCAATTATGCCGAAATGAAAAGCAAGAATATCGATACCGGTATGGGTCTCGAACGTCTCGCCTGCGTTATGCAGAACGTTGACAATATCTTTGAAGTAGATACTGTACAGAATATAATGAAACATATTTCGTCAATCGCAGGAACTGAATACAAAAAAGATGCAAAAACTGATGTTTCTCTCCGTGTTATTACCGACCATATCAGAAGTACAACTTTTATGGTAGGTGACGGAATTATGCCGTCAAATGAGGGCAGAGGATATGTACTCCGCCGGCTTCTCAGACGTGCGGCTCGTCACGGAAGACTGCTCGGAATAGACCGCCCGTTCCTCTGCGAAGTATGTGAGACTGTTATAAATGAAAATGCCGGAGCTTATCCCGAACTCGCCGAAAAGCGTGAATATATAAAGAAAATCATAGGCGTTGAGGAAGAGGCTTTCGCTAAGACAATCGATAAGGGAACAGATATGCTAAGCGGATTTATATCCGTTCTTGCCGGACAGGAAAAAAATGTTCTCAGCGGAGATGATGCTTTCAAGCTCGCCGATACATACGGTTTCCCGATAGACCTGACTATTGAAATATGTGCCGAAAAGGAAATAATCGTCGATGTTGAGCGTTTCAGGGAACTCGCACAGGAGCAGAGAGCAAAGGCAAAAGCCGACCATCTTGCCAAAGCCGGTTCGTCATGGGCTGACAGCAGTGTAAAGGTTAATGCTCCGAAAACAATATTTACCGGATATACCGACTATACCGCCGAAAATGCGGAAATACTCGCAATTTATAAGGACGGTTCGGAAGTTGAATCCGCTTCCGAGGGCGATGATGTGATTATCGTTCTTGACAGAACTCCTTTCTATGCAGAAAGCGGCGGACAGGTCGGCGACACGGGAATTATTTCAGACGGTGTGAATACGGTCATGGTTGCAGATACGATGAAATCTGAGGGTCATTTCCTGCATATTGCATCGGTTACAGAGGGAACGGTCAGAAAGGGCGACAAGGTTAATGCCGTCATTAATAAGTCACGCCGTGAATCAATCATGAGAAATCATACTTCTGCACATCTTCTCCAGTATGCTCTCCGTCAGGTTCTCGGAGACCATGTTCATCAGGCAGGACAGCTCGTTAATGAAAAGGCGTGCCGTTTTGACTTCAATCATTTCAGCGGACTTACAGAATCCGAAATCGCAGAAGTTGAGAATCTTGTCAATGCCGAAATAATGAAAGCTATTCCGGTAACTATGGTTGAGATGCCTATAGAAGAAGCAAGAAATCTCGGTGCAATGGCGTTGTTCGGCGAAAAATACGGTGATACTGTACGTGTTGTGACAGCCGGAAATTCAATTGAGTTCTGCGGAGGTACACATATATCAAATACTTCACAGATAGGACTTTTCCGCATAGTTTCGGAAAGTTCCGTTGCAGCCGGTGTAAGACGTATCGAGGCTGTTACCGGTATGGGTGTGATGGAACTTCTCAACGAATACCGAAATACTATTCTCAAATCCGCAAAGGCATTTAAACTTGCCAATGTGAATGAACTTCCTGAGAAATGTACTGCTGTTGCCTCTGAACTCAAGGAAAAGGACAAGGCTCTTGAAAGTCTCGGACAGCAGATTGCAAATGCCAAAGTTTTTGCTATCTTTGACAATGCACAGGAAGTAAACGGAGTTAAGCTTGTTTCGGCAAAAATGGGCGGTTCTGCTCCCGATGCTCTCCGCAAACTCGGTGACAGCGTAAAGGAGAAAAAAGAAGCCGTTGTGGCATTGTTCGCTGGTGTTGTCGGTGAAAAGGGTACGCTTTATTGCGTATGTACAAAGGAAGCAGTTGCAAAGGGTGCAAATGCCGGAAAAATTGTCCGTGAAATATCCGCACTCACAGGCGGTAAGGGCGGAGGACGTCCCGATAGTGCTATGGCAGGTATCGGAGACATCTCAAAGCTTGATTCCGCTATGGATAAGTTCGCAGATATAGTGAGCGGATTTATAAAGTAAAATTTTATCCTGTTTTCGGCAGAATACCCCCACTTCTAAGCGAAGCGAAAGTGGGGGATGAATGCCATCTGAAAAACGTATTGACAAATCATATTAAATTGTTGTATAATAAAGATGTCCTGATAGTTAAGATATGCGGTTACATTGTCGAATCGTACAGTGTGTAAAATCTTAAGCGTCAGTTAGTCTTCTGTAAAAATGAAATCAGGAGTAAAATAATAATTAAATTAAAAGTAGTGTTGTGGACTTAACAGTCCTATACAGTAGTGGCGAAGTGGATACGCCTGTAAGAATAAGGGCTGCCTAATTTTTCGGGTGGAAACTTAAATGCCAATCTTCTTACGAAGCCCCCACCTCTATAGGTGGAGGAGAGTTCACTCCGGTGCGGATATTTTTGACGTGCTGGAATAATGTAAAAGGAGAAAAAAATATGGACTGCTTGTTCTGTAAAATTATAGCAGGGGAAATACCCAGTACAAAAGTTTATGAGGACGAATACGTTTATAGTTTCAAGGATATTGCCCCGATTGCTCCGGTGCATAATCTTATAATCCCGAAACAGCACATCTGCTGTGCAAACGGCGTAAATGAGGAAAATTCAATTTCGGTGGCAAAAGTTTTTGAAGCAGCCGCCAAGATTGCGAAATCCGAAGGAATCGAAAGCTATCGTATTATCAATAACTGCGGAGAAGATGCAGGTCAGACCGTTTTTCATCTGCATTTTCATATGGTTGCCGGAGTTAAAATGGGCTGGGGTCCGGAATCACTCGGAAAAACTGAATGAGGAAAAATATAATGGGCAATACGTATAAAATGACTATAGCAGGGCTGGAGCGTGAACTTCCGCTCTGCCCTCTGAACGATAAACTCGATATAGCCGCGTTTGTTATGTTTTCAGATGTGGAGATAACAGTCGCATCTGCTTCGGAACTTCTGAAAAAAGTACCGGATTTCGATGTTATACTCACCGCCGAGTCAAAAGGAATCCCGCTCGGCTACGAAATGGCAAGACAAAGCGGTAAACCGTATGTTGTAGCAAGAAAATCCGTCAAGCTGTATATGAGCGAGCCGGTTTCGGTTACAGTAAAATCAATAACCACCGAGGCAGAGCAGACATTGTATCTGTCGGCTGAAAAATCGGAAATGATAAGAGGAAAAAAGGTTCTTGTAGCAGACGATGTTATAAGTACCGGAGAATCGCTGAAAGCCCTTGAAAAACTTGTGGAATGTGCAGGCGGTGAAGTATCGGCAAAAACGGCAGTTCTTGCAGAGGGAGACGCAGCTGAAAGAACCGATATAGTATTTCTCGAAAAACTTCCGCTGTTCTTTAAATAAGTGATATGAAGCGAAAAATAATCGGGGCGGCAGCGGCGTATATGTCGGGATTGTTTTTCGCTTCATTTTTCTGCGGAATTTCAGGCATTATAATGATTTCATGCGTTTTCTTTTCAATGCTGATTCTGCAGAAAATGGGGAAATTCAGCATTTCCGATATTATTGCAATGTCAGTTATTTTTGTTACGGCGTTTTCGGTTAACCGGCTGTATACTGTCATGTATGTGGATATGCTGAGAGGTTACAGCGGATATACCGGCGGTTTCACGGGAAAAATCGTTGATTATGATGTTTATGCCGGCGATTTCGCAGTGTATGTGCTTGACGGCGTGATTGATGTCGGTCAGAAAGCAAAAATAATAGTTAAATCAAACGAACTCGATGCCGGATACGGCGATATTCTGACAATTGAAAGCTGTGAATTTGCAAAGACAGAAAGCAGTTATCTTTTTGACAGCAAAACGTATAACAGTTCACGCCATATTTTTCTGGAGGCAGTTAAAACGGACGGAATAAGCGTATCACATGGTAAATCCGGAAAATTACATCAATGTATTGCGGATTTCCGTGCCGGAATGATAAACCGTCTATGTGTGGCAGTCGGCAGGGAAGCCGGCGGATTTCTTTCGGGAATGATGTTCGGCGAAAAACAGTATATCGACAGCGGTACAAAATCGGAACTGTACCGGACAGGAATCGGTCATATTCTGGCGGTATCGGGACTTCATGTATCTGCTGTTTCGGCGTTTCTGATGATGATTTTTAAACGTCTTAATATAAACAGATTTATCCGTTTCGGAATTGTAAACGCCGTGATTCTGTTTGTTATTGCACTTGCTAATTTTCCTGTATCGGCGATACGTGCGGTAATTATGACTGATATGATATATTCGGCGGAACTTTTCCGTCAGCAGAATGATTCTCTCAATTCGCTTGCGGTGGCGGCTCTTGCTATATGTATCGCCGACCCTTACGCCTTGTACAGCAGCGGATTTATTCTTTCGCTTTCGGGTACGGCAGGAATAGCCGTTTTTGCACCATATATGACTGGAAATATTGATTCCGAAAAAATCGGAAAGACTGGAAAAATGTTTCTGAATGCTTTGTTTACATCAATTGCGGTTACTCCGGCTACGATGTATTATTTCAGCGAAGTTTCAATAATATCTCCGCTCACGAATGTTATTCTTGTTCCGATGTGTATGACGGCGATGTTTTTTGGTGTTCTGTTTGTGGTTACAGGAGGTATATTTGATGTAATTCTGTACCCTGCGGAATTAATGATAAATACAGTATTGAAAATATCCGATAAAACAGCGGTACTTGGATTTGCTCATATTTCAAAGATAAGCGGAGCAGTACCGCTGATTTTTATAATTATGGCATTGATAACGGTGTTCATATATCTGTTTTCTGGAAACAGGCGTTCAGTGCTGAATTTCATAGTGATTTCAGCTGTTATCAGTACAGCATTATTTGCTGTTATGCGTCATGTGTATTCGGAAAAACTTGTTGTTGCGGTTTTTGGCAGAGATGATGATTATAATTATTCGGCTGTGATTTCGTATCATAATAAAATTATCGTTGCGGATATAAGCGGAAATAATAAATCCGCATCATATGTAAGGAAATATATTGCCGAAAACGGTCTCGGAATAAATTCTCTGATTCTTACCGAATCCGTACATTCGCAGTATTCGTTATACGAAAAAGCACTGAAATTGTCTCCTCCTGAAAATATATACGCTGTATGCAGTACACGGACGCATAATGAATATTTTGAAACCATTGACGGAAACGAAACTGTATTTGATGCCGGTGATTATATCGTTAAGATTGAATACGGCTGTATTACTATAGTTTCGGAAACAGATACAATTATTGTTCCGGCAGATTCTCAGCCGTACATGATAAGTCCGGACGGCGGAGAAGTCAATGCCGAATTGAGAATATACAGATAGGGCGGAGGTTTTGAATGCCGAAAATAAATTCGGGAGAGCTGACAGCATCTCTTAAAAAAGGTCAGCTCAGCAGACTATATTATATCTTCGGCGGAGATGTTGCCGGAGTTACAAAAATGACAAGATTGATTATAAATACAGCTGTAGGCGGAAATGAGGAATTTGCCCTTACACGCTTTGACGGCAGACGGCTTGATATATCTCAGCTTGCCGATACGGCGGGACAGTTCAACATGATGTCGGATTACAACTGCATATTGATAAACGACTACAACTGTGAAAAGCCGTATGAGGATATGCGTGGACGTTCCGCAGATGATGTCACAAAAAAACTTCTTGCCGTACTTAAAGATATACCTCCGCAGACAGTGATAATATTCAATGTCACCGGATTTGAAGTAAAAGTCCAGCGTGATTTCCGTTCGGGGCAGAATATAATAAAGGACAAGAATAAAAAATTAGCCGATTTTGTGGCAAAGAACGGCATATTATGCGAATTTCCCGTAAAGACTTCCGGAGAGCTTTCAAAAATCATCACCGCTGAAGTTTCAGCTCAGGGCGGAAAAATATCATTGCAGAATGCCCGTGAACTCGCAGATATGTGCCTTTGTGACGGAGTAATTATCGAAAATGAAATCGCAAAGCTCTGTTCGTATGCAGACGGCAGGGAAATAACACGTGAAATGATTCACGAAATGGTTCACGAACAGAATGATACAACCGTATATAATCTTGCGAATGCGGTTGTCTCGCTTAATGCAGATTTGGCATTTGAAGCTATAGATGAACTGAATGTGGGAAATGAAAACCGTGTAATTGTTCTGGGGGCGATAACAAATGCGTTTCTTGACCTCTACCGTGCGGCGTGTGCATTAAAAGCAGGAGTATCGGCTGAACAGGTTACCGCCGACTTTGAATACAGAGGACGTGCTTTTGCCGTCAGAAACGCTTTCAGGGATTGTTCCGGAATGAGTATCGAACGGCTCAGAAAGTGTATAATAATACTCCGCAATACGACAATGAGATTAAATTCCACAGCGTCTGACCCTCGTACAGCTATAGAACAGGCAGTTGTGCAGATGCTCGAAATAAATGACAGGTGACAAGATGATAAAGATAAAGGAAGCAGTAATAGTTGAGGGAAAATACGATAAAATAAGACTTTCCGGAATTATCGACGGCGTTATAATTGTAACAAACGGGTTCAGGATATTCAAGGATACGGAAAAATTACAGCTGATACGTTATTATGCGGAAAAAACGGGTATAATAATACTGACCGATTCGGACAGTGCAGGGAGAAAAATCCGGGGATATATAAAGGGAGCTGTAAAAAACGGAAGTGTAAAGAACGTGCATATTCCCGATATTTTCGGCAAGGAAAGACGTAAGGAAAAACCGTCCGCCGAGGGAAAGCTTGGAGTTGAGGGAATAGATTCGGATATAATTCTTGAGGCATTTAAAAAAGCCGGAATAACTGCATCTCAGCGGAATATTCCGCCGGATATAACAAATCTTACAATGTTTGAGACCGGTCTCAGTGGCAGACAGAACAGCTCGGAGCTCAGAAAACGGCTTCAGAAAAAACTCGGGCTTCCGTCTCTCATGTCGGCTTCCGCACTTCTTGAAGTTCTCAATACTATGATGACAGCGGAGGAACTTGCGGAATGCGTACATCAGCTACAGGGGGACGGCAATGATATATAGCAGTCTTGGATTTATATATTTATTTTTTCCGGCATCGCTTATAATCTATTATGCCGTTCCGAGGAAAGCAAAAGATATTGTGCTTTTTTTAATGAGCTGTGTATTTACCGGACTTATGGGATTGAAAATTCTTGCGTTTACTGCGTTATATATAGCGGTAAATTATATTGCTGCACATCTTACATATCGTATGGCGGTGGTTAAGAGGAGACAACTCCGGCTGATACCGTGCAGTATCGGAATATTTTTTGATATTCTTATGATTTTTGGTTTCAGGTCGGAATATTTTTCATTTATAACTGCACCTCTTAATCTTCCTGACGGTGTTTTTCCGATTGGAATATCGTTCTTTACTTTATCGGCGGTGGGATACCTTATGGAAATATACCGTGGAGAAGTAAAGGCGGATATGAATATAGTACGTTTTTCACTGTATCTTATTATGTTTCCGAGGCTTATATTCGGTTCTTTGATGAGTTACAGCGTGTTTGTATCGGCATTGAGACGACGGCGTATGAATATTATGGAAATAGGCAGAGGGCTTTCACTCTTTGTCAAGGGACTTGGAAAAAAAGTAATAGCTGCTGATTCTCTTTACGCTCTGTACAGTGCAGTTGTCAGCACAGATACAGGAAATCTTTCATTGGTATCGGCATGGCTTGGTGTAATATCATATGTACTTTGTCTTTATTTTACGATGTCCGGATTTTCAGATATGAGTACAGGGCTTTGCAGATGTTTCGGATTCAGATTTCCGGGTGGGTTCAATTATCCGATGTTCAGCGGAAAGATACGTTTTTTTGCGGCAAAATGGCAGGTTCAGGCGGTTCAGTGGTTCAGACGGAATATCACCCGTCCGCTGACTGTTCTTATTGATAATCCGAGACTGAACAAGATTATATTTATTTTAGTATGGGCAATAGGCGGATTCTGGTATGGATTTTCAGTCGGAAGCATGATATTCGGTTTTCTTATGGGAACGGCGATTATAATTGAAAACAGGTTCAGAAATCTGAAATTCATGAAATCCAACGGAATACTTTACACATCTTTTGCTGTCATGCTTATGTCGGTATTTCTTATGTCGGACGAAATATCAGATGCTTTCCGCTATTTATGGGCAATGGTCGGCGGAAACGGTACAATTGCCGATTCGCTTGCCGCATATTTTGCAAGATATTATATAGTAGTGCTTCTGGCAGCCGTGTATGCTTCAACGGATTTGTTCAAGAATATGGTTGTAAGAGTTGAAAACAGCCGGTTCAGATGGGCAGTTTATGTATTTTCTCCGGCGGTATCGCTTCTTCTTCTGATGATATGTACTGCAATGATGTCATATTCCGGAAGTTCGGGAATACTTCTGTTGATGTAAGTGAGGTAGCAAAATGAAATTATCAAAAAAAATAACCGCCGGAATACTGATAATATTCATAGTGATGATGCCGGTGATTATGATACTGAAAAAATCTTTCAGGTTTCCGGAAGTCAGTCTGAAAGGTCTTTCCGACGGAAGTTTTGTACATGAATTTGAAGAACTTTTTGCAGACGGATTTTCATGGCGCAGTATGTGGGTATCGGCAAGTGCAGAGATAAATTCATGCATCGGAGAACCGATAATCAACGGCGTATACATCACGGACAGTAGACTTATTGATACAGGTTCAGCCGTTCAGTTTGACGCAGAAAAAACCGCCGGTATTGTGAACAGTTTTTCGGAAAAATGCACCGGAGCGGTTTATTTTGCTGCAATTCCTACATCAGCCGGAATATATCGGGATATTCTTCCGGAATATATGTCCGGAACTACAGAAAAACAGAAAGCCGATATTCTGTATGAAAAACTCAATACCGACATACGAAAGATAGACGCATACAGCATACTTAAAATGCTTAGTGACAGTTATATATATTACCGTACCGATACAAAATGGACTTGTTACGGGGCGTATTGCGTTTATCGGACTGTTGTCCAGAAACTCGGATTCATGCCGGTATCGTATGATAAATATACAATACGTCACATGACTGACGGCTACAGGGGAAATCTTTACAGCAGAACACAGTACACAGAATCAAAATCAGACCAGCTTGATATATATGAATATAACGACGGAACAGAAACCACAAGCTGTACTGTATATGACAATCACGGAGGAAAGTATAAATGTGAACTCTATAATACAGATGCAGTCGAAACTGATAATATGTATGACCTGTATCTGTACAGCGGACAACCGCTCGTAAAAATAAATACAACAGTGAACAATGACCGTCATCTCCTTGTTATAGGTGATGAATTTGTGCTGAATTTTGTACCTTTTCTTACAAAGCATTACAGCGAAATATCTGTGCTTTTCCCTGAATATATGGAAAAGGAAACAGATTATTTTGTTGATACAGACAAATATGAACAGACGCTCATACTTCTTGGCATGGATAAAATGAATATACTGGAGATGATTAAGTAATTATGAAAGCTTTGATAACAGGTGCGACATCGGGAATAGGAATGAGTATAGCAAAAAACCTCCGGAAAAGAGGCTGGGAACTGATACTCACCGGCAGAAATGAGAAAGTTCTGAAGCATATGCAGAAAGTTTTCGGCGGTACGGAAATAATTACCGCTGACCTTTCGGTTAAATCTGATGTGTTCAGGGTGTATGATTTCTGTAAAGATAAAAATATTGATATGCTCGTGAATAATGCCGGATACGGAATATTCGGAAGATTTGACGAAACCAATCTCAATGACGAAATAGATATGATAAATGTGAATATCACGGCGGTTCACATATTGATGAAATTGTTTCTGCGTGATTTCAGATACCGGAATTACGGAATAATACTCAACGTGGCATCATTGGCAGGATTTCTGACAGGACCGCTTATGTCGTCATACTATGCATCAAAGAATTATGTTGTACGTCTTTCAATTGCGGTTGCGGAGGAACTCCGGCGTGAAAAATCAGATGTTAAGATTACGGTTCTGTGTCCCGGACCTGTCAGCACCAATTTCAACAGCCGTGCAGGTGTAACGTTCAGCGTGAAGCCTTTATCGGCGGATTATGTGGCTGATTATGCCGTCAGAAAGGCTCTTTCAGGACAACTTATTGCAGTTCCCGGATTGATGATGAAAGCCGGAGTTGCTCTGTCGGGATTTGTTCCGCACCGGATTCTGGCAATGCTTGTGTATGGAATCCAGAAACGCAAGGAATCCGCCGACGGTACGGAAAAAATATGAAAAACATAAGTTATAGGGTTGCTCTCGGCGGAATAGTATCCGCATTGTGTCTGCTTTGTATGTTTCTCGCCGGAATAATGCCGTTGTTTTATCTTCTTCTTCCGATGGCTGCGGGAGTTTTGCTGATGATAATAGCGGAGGAAGTAAGTCTCAGCTGGGCTTGGCTGACATACGCATCGGTTAGTCTGCTGTCGCTTTTCATCACGGCTGATAAGGAATCGGCTCTCATATTTATAATGCTTTTCGGGCATTATCCGATATTACGGATTTATCTCGGCAGACTTAAACCGCACGGACTGCGGAATCTGATAAAAACAGCGGTATTCAATTTATGTGCAGTCAGCTTTTTTTATGTGACTACGTTTGTATTCGGAATAGACCAGATGATGGACGATATGGGCGATTACGGAAAATACGGTGCAATTGTTTTTCTTATATTTGCAAATGTGATATTCGTGCTGTATGACTTCAATCTTGGTGCGACGTATGTTTTATATATAAAAAAGCTCATGCCACGACTTTTAAGGAAAAGGCGGCAGTAATCATGAAAAATATAACATTGGGAATTACTGCTCATGTCGATTCCGGAAAAACAACTCTTGCAGAGGCAATGCTGTACGAATGCGGTGAAATCCGGAAACTCGGCAGAGTAGACAGCGGAAATTCATTTCTTGATACCGATTCGATAGAGCGTGACAGGGGAATAACCATATTTTCAAGCAGAGCAGAAATAAACAGCGGAAACACACATATAACATTGCTTGATACTCCTGGTCATGTGGATTTTTCCGCCGAAACCGAAAGAACAATGCAGATTTTAGATTATGCTGTTCTCGTAATAAGCGGAACTGACGGAGTTCAGAGCCATACATCAACATTGTGGAAACTTCTGAGAAAATATGAAGTTCCGGTTTTTATATTTGTGAATAAAATGGATTTGCTCACAGCTGACAGAAATGCAGTTCTTGAACGGCTCAGACAGAAACTTTCGGACAGATGCACCGATTTTTCGGATAATGAGGAAATATACGAAAATTCAGCGTCATGTGACGAAGAACTCATGGAAATTTATCTTGAACACGGCGGACTGACCGATTCCGAAATTAAAAAAGCCGTTTCGGAACGGAGAATCTTCCCGTGTATGTTCGGCTCTGCTCTCAAAATGAACGGTATATCCGAATTTCTTTCTGTTATTGACAGGTTCACAGACGAGCCGGAACGATATGAGAAGTTCGGAGCTAAAGTATATAAAATATCCTATGACAGCAAAGGCACACGTCTTACTCATCTTAAAGTAATGGGCGGAGAACTGAAAGTCCGGAGCGAAATTAAATATACTGATTCAGACGGCAGGGAAATCACCGGAAAAGTAAGTTCTGTGCGTTTCTGTTCCGGCGGGAAGTTCCGCACCGCCGAATCTGCAAAGGCAGGGGAAGTCTGTGCGGTTACAGGTCTTGACGGGACATATTCCGGTCAGGGAATCGGCTGTATCAGGAACTCCGACAGAGCAGTTCTCGAACCGGTAATGACATACTGTATTAATCTTCCGCCTGAAAAGAATGTTTTTGAAGCTCTTAAAGATATGCGGAAGCTCGAAGATACAGAACCACAGCTCCATATTGTCTGGAATGAGGAACTGAGAAAAATATATGTTCAGCTTATGGGTGCGGTTCAGATTGAAGTATTGTCACGCATAATATCGGAACAATATGGATATGACGTGACATTCGGGAGCGGTTCGGCAACGTATAAGGAAACGATTTCTGGAATCGCCGAGGGTGTGGGTCACTATGAACCATTGCGCCACTATGCGGAAGTTCATCTGATACTTGAACCTCTCCCACGAAACAGCGGACTTGTATTTGATACGTCCGTACCGGAAGACGTTCTTGACCGTAACTGGCAGAGGCTCATACTTACGCATTTAGAGGAAAAAACACACAGAGGAGTTCTGACCGGTTCGCCTGTAACCGATATGAAAATAACACTTGTCGCCGGAAAAGCACATCTGAAGCATACGGAGGGCGGTGATTTCCGTCAGGCAACTTATCGGGCTGTACGTCACGGTCTGAGAAATGCGGAAAGTATACTTCTTGAACCATATTACGAATATGAAATTGAAATCCCGTCGGAATATACAGGGCGTGCAATTGCCGATTTACAGCATATGTCGGCGGAATTTGATTCACCCGAAATTGTCGGGGAATCGGCAGTTATCAGGGGAAATGCTCCTGTTTCGGAACTCAATGACTATCAGTCGGAGATAATCGGCTACACACACGGAAAAGGACGGATTTCGTGCATAAACTGCGGTTATCGGGAATGCCACAATTCAGATGAAGTGATAGCTTCCATAGGTTACAACTGTGACAGCGATATTGAAAATACTGCGGATTCGATATTCTGTAGTCACGGAGCAGGGGTTAATATAAAATGGAATGAAGTATACAGTTATATGCATATTCCGAGCTGTCTCGCTCCGGAGAAAAATAATCCGGAAACCAGAGAACCGTCACGCCGGAATAATTCCGGAGAAGTTTCGGAAGAAGAACTGATGGAAATTTTCGAGCGTACATACGGAAAAATCAAAAAAGAACAGAACCCACGCAGAACATTTAAAACCGTAAAAGAACCGAAAGACTATTCAAAGCCGGTCAGTCTCCCAAAATATGAGGGGGCGGATTATCTTCTGGTTGACGGATATAATATTATATTTGCGTGGGACGAACTGAAAAAAATCGCCTCCGAGAATCTTGATTCCGCAAGAGCAGAACTGATAAATATGATGTGCAGTTATCAGGGTTGTACCGGATATGAAATAATAGTCGTATTTGATGCGTACAGAGTAAAGGGCAGACACCGTGATGTTGAAAAATATTACAATATCAGCGTGGTATATACAGGCGAATCCGAAACCGCCGACAGCTATATTGAACGTGTTACCCATGAACTTTCAAAAACTCATCGTGTGCGTGTTGCCACATCAGACGGACCGGAACAGATGATAATTTTCGGTAACGGTGCTATGAGAGTTTCGGCATCAGAACTGAAAAAACGTCTTGACGATGCTGACAGGGAAATGAAAAAATATATATGATATTTCATGTCTGCAACCGGAATATCGCAGAAAGCAACCGCCGGTTGACAAATTGTAAAGTCCGGTTGATTGAAATACAGCGAAGTTTATGGTAGAATGAGTACAGTAAAAAATTCAACCGGAGGTACTTTTTATGATACTCGCAGACAAGATTATTGAACTCAGGAAAAAAGCCGGAATGTCTCAGGACGAATTTGCGGAACAGATGAACGTCAGCCGTCAGTCCGTATCGAAGTGGGAGGGTGCGCAGTCCGTTCCCGACCTCAGTAAGATACTTAAGATGTCGGAAATTTTCGGCGTATCGACCGACTACTTATTAAAGGACGATTTTGAGAAAACTTCTCCGGAAGTTTCCGGAATCGTCTCCGACAGCGAACCTCTCCGTCAGGTATCTATGGAGGAAGCCAATCAGTTTCTTGAAGTAAACAGACGGTCGGCGTTCAAAACGGCTCTGGGTGTTGCACTCTGTATATTGTCTCCTGTTCCTATTACTGTTTTTTCTGAATTATCGGTCATACTTTCAAATACTTTGGGAACTGTTTTTCTGTTTATTATGGTTGCCGTAGCGGTGGGACTTTTTATTTCGGCAGGTGCGGAAAAAAGCCTTTCGGCTATCTTACAAAAGAGGGTATAGACACGGCATACGGCGTTGATGGAATGTTAAAAGAAAAGAAGTCCAGATTTTCGCCTGTTCACACAAAAGATTTAATTATAGGCACTGCAATTTGTATACTTTCGCCTGTGCCCTTATCTTTAATAGGTGTAATATTTTCTGAAGACGATTTTCTGAACTGTATGGGTGCAGGATTGTTACTTATAATTGTAGCTGTCGGCATATTTTTAATTGTAAAATCATCTTTGATTAAAAACGGATTTTCAAAAATGCTTGAAGAAGATAAATTTTCACGTGAAAGAAAATTGAAAGAAAAACAGCATATCGGCGGAATTACCGGAAGTTACTGGCTTATCGTGCTGGCAGGATTTTTTGCATACAGCTTTATAACATCTGACTGGGGAAGAAGCTGGATTGCATTTCCGGTTGCCGCACTTCTTACGCCTATAGTGTATCAGATAGAAAAGCATATCAAATCAAAATAATTAATTTTTCGGTTATATAAGAAAAGCCCTGATTCTGTCGAAAGAATCAGGGCTTTTGATATGTTTATCAGAATTTATTATCCGAAAACTGCAAGGAGGAATCCGGCAGCAATTGCAGAGCCGATAACTCCGGCAACGTTAGGACCCATTGCGTGCATAAGCAGGAAGTTAGACGGATTTGCTTTCTGTCCCTCAATCTGCGAAACTCGTGCCGCCATAGGCACGGCAGATACTCCGGCTGAACCGATAAGCGGATTTATCTTTCCGCCCGTGAGTGCATACATAAGCTTGCCTACAAGAAGTCCGCCCACTGTTGAGAAGCAGAATGCTGTAAGTCCGAGAACGATTATGAAAAGAGTCTGCAAATTCAAAAAGCTGTCGGCGGCTGTTGTTGCACCGACTGAAATTCCGAGGAATACAGTTACAATATTCATGAGAGCATTCTGAACCGTATCGGAAAGACGTTCAGTAACTCCGCATTCCCTCCAGAGATTGCCGAGCATGAGACAGCCGATAAGCGGAGCTGTCGACGGAAGGAGAAGTATTACAAACATTGCGACTATAATCGGGAAAAGAATTTTTTCTGTTTTGGAAACAACTCTGTTCTGTTCCATCTTGACTTTGCGTTCTTTTTCAGTTGTGAGAAGTCGCATAAGAGGCGGCTGAATCATCGGGATAAGAGCCATATAAGAATAGGCGGCGATTGCTATAGGTCCGAGAAGTTCCGGAGCAAGTTTTGTTGTAAGGAAAATAGCTGTAGGACCGTCCGCACCGCCGATAATTCCTATAGCGGCAGCCTGATTTCCGGTGAATCCGAGGAGTACAGCCCCGAAAAATGCGAGAAATACGCCCATCTGTGCAGCAGCTCCGAGGAGGAGGCTTTTAGGGTTTGCAATAAGAGGTCCGAAGTCCGTCATTGCACCTACACCCATGAATATCAGTGACGGATAAATTCCGGCTTTTACTCCTATGTACAGAATATCGAGCAGTCCGCCCTCTGACATTATCCGCCCGTAGCTGTGATAATATTCGCTGTTATGGTCGAGAAAATCCGACCACAACTGGGGGTGATACAAAGCGTCGGTTGATTCCGGCGTGAAGTATGAGAGATTGACAAGCAGACAGCCGAATGCTATTCCGACAAGGAGAAGGGGTTCAAACTTTTTCTTGATTCCGAGATAGAGGAGAACGCAGGAAACGGCAATCATGATAAGATTTTTCCAGCCTCCGTCAACGAGGAAGCTGTGAAATCCCGAACCTTCCCACAAGTCTTTGAGGGTCTGAAGAATATCCATTTTCCGCCCTCCTTATGCTATGATAACAAGCGGTGAACCGGTATCTACAACTGCTCCCTTGCTTGTGACAATCTGTGCAACAGTTCCGTCTTTCGGGGAGACGATTTCGTTTTCCATTTTCATGGCTTCGAGAATAACAAGAATCTGACCTGATTTCACGGTGTCGCCCTGATTTACTTCAATCCGGAGAATATTTCCGGGCATAGGTGCGGAAACCGTTTCACCGGCAGCAAGATTAACCGGAGCAGGAGCTGGTGCAGGTGCGGAGACGACAGGTGCAGGAGTTTCCGGAACGGCAGTCTGTGCCGGAGCAGGTGCAAGAGCCTCATACTCGTCAAGAAGTATTGCCTTTCCCTTTTCGACTTCTACTTCATACGTTTTTCCGTTGAGAGTAACTTTATATTTCATAATTATTTGACCTCCTTGATTGAAATAAACCGCAGTTCGTTGAGCGGAGTCTGCATTTTATCGGCAACGATAGCCATAATCATAGCGGCTTCCTTATCCGGTACGTTATAGAGTTTGACGTGACCGGCAGAACCCGGAGCAGCAGGGGCAGGGGGTTCGGGAACGGGTTCGGGCTTTTTTTCGACGATTTTTTCATCAACTTTAGCGGCAGCGGCTTTTGATTCCTTGCTTTTGAATATCGAGCCTGTTATATACAGAACGCACATCAGGAGAACAAGACCGAAAAATACAACGCAGTATCCGAAAATTGCCGTTACTGCGGCATCGCCTATGCCGATTTTTGTACCGCTTTCCGCCGACTGAACAGCTGCGAGAAGATACATATTCATACAGTTGCCCCCTTACATTTCCTCGATTGTGTAAACGGCTTCGTTTTCCTCCTGTGCCTTGCGGTTCTGGAGGAATTTAATTGTCTGGTCAGGATAGCAGATATAACTCATTACATCTTCTTCGCATCGGCAGAGGTCGCCGAGGGCTTCTTTTGCGATTCTGAAATCTTCGCCGGTACGTTTTTCATCTTCCGCACGGCAGTCAACGGGCATATCGTCTCCGAGAACTTTTTTGGAAAGGTCGGGGTCTATCGGTGCAGGAGCGATTCCGTATTCGCCTTTTATGTAGTTCTTGACTTCTTTTGAAATATTTTTATAGCGTTCGCCGACGAGTACATTTGTTACAGCCTGATTTCCCACCATCTGCGAAAGCGGAGTTACAAGAGGCGGATAGCCGAGGTCTGCACGTACTTTCGGGATTTCGGCGAGTGCGGCATCGAATTTGTCCATAGCGTGCATATCGGTGAGGTTTGCTATCATATTCGAGAGCATACCGCCGGGGACTTTGTACACAAGAGCCTGAGCATCTGTGGCAAGGCTTTTAGGATTGAGCTGACCGTTATCGATATACTTCTGCTTGATGGGCTTGAAAAAGTCGTTCACTTTGTTTATGATGTCCTCGTCAAGACCGCAGTCGATTCCGTACTGCTGGAGAGCGTAGAACATAGTTTCCGTGGAGGGCTGAGAAGTTCCGCCGGAGAACGCAGAGCAGGCAGTATCAATTACATCGATTCCGGATTCGATTGCTTTCAGAATGGTCATGTATGCCATTCCGGTGGTGCAGTGAGTGTGGAGAATAAGCGTCATATCGCCGATAGCGTCCTTTATTCCTTTGATAAGGTGTTCGGCTTCATACGGTGACATAGTACCTGCCATATCTTTCAGGCAGATTGTATCGAATCCCATTTTTTTGAGTTCACGGCACATTTCGATATACTTTTCAACGGTATGGACAGGGCTTTGAGTGTAGGAGATACAGCCGGAAGCGACCGTCCTTTTTTTTGCGAATTTCTTTACCGAACTGAGAGCAGTCTCGATATTTCTAAAATCGTTGAGAGCGTCGAAGATACGGATAACATCGATTCCGTTTTTGATTGAAAGTTCGATGAATTTTTCAACGACATCATCGTGATAGTGCTTGTAGCCGAGAAGATTCTGACCTCTGAGGAGCATCTGCAATCTTGTATTCGGGAGATTTTTCCGGAGATTGCGTAATCTTTCCCACGGGTCTTCATTAAGATAACGCAGGCATGAGTCAAATGTTGCTCCGCCCCAGCACTCGATTGAATAATATCCTGCCTTGTCCATATCGGCGAGTATTTCTTCATAATCACTGTATGGCAGACGGGTTGCCATTAAAGACTGATTGGCATCACGCAGGACTGTTTCTGTAATCTGTACTTTTTTCATGTATTATTCCTCCTTGTAAAGCAGAATATATTTCCGGATATTCTGCCGAATGTTGCATATTCAGAATTATTCAAATGATTCTGAACAGATATTTGAATTAACTGCACAAAGTCAGATAAATCATACACAGAATATTATAGCACATTGCAAAATAAATTTCCAGTGTTTTTACTGATTTTTTATTTTAATTATATATATCCGTGTTTTAATACGTTTTCTGACGAATTTTAAGTTTTTTTCTTGACATTTGGAATATTATGTATTATAATAAAAGATATACATAGAAATAAAATGAAACCTGTGCCTGAATACACACTGAACAGGCTTTAAGAACAAAACGAGAGGAATAAAATGAGAAAAAAACATATACGCTGGGGAAAGCTGATTAGCGCAATGTTTGGTGTGTCTTGTGTTATTTTCTTTGCTGACGGATTTCGCCGTCTTGTTTCAAGGGACAGAACTTCCGAAAAAATAACCGAAATCGGAACTTTTCTTCATACCGGAGAAAGTCCGGACGGGAAAAATGAAAAAATAAATAAAATTAATTCGGCAGGTTCAGGATATAAAACAGAGATACTCACATCGGACAAGCTTTCTCAGGGCTATCTTGCCCTTTCCAATGCAGTGAATCCTCCGTCGGCAGTTTCATTGCAATACTTTGTCAATCTGTATGACAATAAAAACGAGTTCTATGATGTAATGGATAACACCGCCATACTTAACAGGGAAGCGGCATTTGCTCTTAACCGTCTGATGGCAGATTATACGGCTGCAACATCACTTACGAATTTTATCGTGTGCGGAACTACCGGAACATATACCGCCATGGATTGGGCAATTCCAAGAAGCTGTCCCGATTCTTCGGCAGGAAATTCCGTCGATTTGGCAATAAAAAATAACGGCGAAATAATAGAATATGACGGTCTCGACAGCGAAAGCTGGATTATCCGGAACTGTCACCATTACGGATATGTCGTCCGCTATCCCGAGGGCAAGGAGGATATAACCGGTGTTGAATATGCTCCGTGGCATCTGACATATGTCGGACAACCCCACGCTTCAGCAATGAAAGAATTTGATATGTGTCTCGAAGAATATGTTTCGGCTATCGGCAGACTCAATAATTCACAGTTTGTATATGATGTCGGGATAGATAAGTATGAAGTCTATTATGTGCCGACTTTCGGTGATTCTACAGAAATAAAAGTTCCCGAAAACAGGGACTATAATGTATCCGGCGACAATTACGGCGGATTCATAATAACAGCAAAAAAATAAAAACGGTTCGGAATGCTGTATTCTGAGCCGGTTTTTCATATTATAAGCCTTTTCTGCATAAAATATATGGGGTGATATTTTTATGAAGAAAATCTGTATAATCATAGCCGTCATATTAACAGCGGGGCTGATATTTCCGGAAAATATCCACGCCGAAGACATTTCCGGAACATCTGCATACGTCCTTATGGAAGCCTCAACAGGTATGGTTCTTGAGGAGGAAAACAGCAGTAAACATCTTAATATCGGCTATCTCAGCAAGCTGATGACCATACTTCTCATTGCGGAAGATATTGAGACGGGAAAATATCTGCTTTCAACAGAACTGACCGCCTCGGAAAGCGTAAAAGATACAAAAGGTTCTGTAATATGGCTCGAAACCGGAGACCGAATGACTGTTGACGAACTCCTGAAAGCTGTGATTGTCGGAAATGCAAATGATGCCGTCACAGTTCTTGCGGAAAAATCGGAAAGAAATATCGAAAATTTCACTATGCGTATGAACAGCGAGGCTTTCGACCTCGGTCTTAGAGATACCGCATTTCTGTCACCTTATGGATATTACGACGAGCGGGAATATTCCACCGCCCATGACGTTGCTGTTATATGTTCGGAATTGACAGAATATGATTTCCTTAAACCGTATTTCAAAATATGGCGTGATTTCATAAAAGAGGGTAAAACAGAACTCGTCAACGAAAATACCCTTTCACGGACATATGAAAATCACGCCGGATTCAAGGCATCACATTCCGAACAATCCGGATTCTGTATCGCCGAAGCAGGAGAAAACGAAAGCGGAATCTGCTATATATCCGTGATTTTAAATGCACCGGACAGCGATACCTTATTTAAAGAAGCAAGACAGCTCATAAAAAAGGGATTCAGTAATTATAAGGTGACAGCGACAATGTTTCCGGACGAAATGCTCATGCCCGTTAAAGTCCGGAGCGGTCGGGAAACAGCAGTCGAAATATCCCTGCGGAGACAGAGCAGACTTGTTGTTCCGAAAAGTGTCGCAGAACTCAGTACAGCCGTAGTTATTCCGGAATATCTTAACGCTCCTGTTAAACAGGGGCAGGTCATAGGGACGGCTGCTTTCTACAGCGAGAAAAATCAGGTGTGTGAAATAGATATAATCGCTGAAAATGATGTAGAAAAACTTGATTTTCTGTATGTGTTCAAGGAGATGTTGTTAAATATGCTGAAATAATCTGTTGAAATTTGTTTAGATTTCACAAAAGTGGATTTAGTTTATAAAGGTACTTGAAAAATTTTCAAAAATATGGTATGATATATTTGATAATTTGATAACGGCTTATTGCCGTTTATGGAGGTAATAAAATGTCATTAAAGCTTAACACAAAATATCTTCAGGATTTCGTCAATGCTGATGAACTTGAAGGCATAAAAGCTCAGGTTGAAGCCACTGCGGTTTCACTTCACAACAAATCCGGTCTCGGCAATGATTTCCTCGGCTGGGTTAATCTTCCCACTGACTACGACAAGGAAGAATTTGCAAGAATAAAGGCAGCTGCCGAAAAAATTCAGAAAAATTCCGATATTCTTATCGTTATCGGAATCGGCGGTTCATATCTCGGTGCACGTGCTGCTATCGAACTTCTTAAATCGCCACTTTACAATAATATGAAAAAGGATACTCCCGATATTTACTATGTCGGCAACAGCATAAATCCGACTTATCTCAACGAGATAATCGCTCTCTGCGATGGCAAGGATTTTTCTGTTAACGTAATATCCAAATCCGGTACAACTACAGAACCCGCTCTCGCTTTCCGTATCTTCAAGAAAATGGTTGAAGATAAGTACGGCAAGGAAGAAGCCAAAAACCGTATCTTTGCAACCACCGACAAGGCAAGAGGAACTCTCAAGAATCTTTCCGATACCGAGGGCTACGAAACATTTGTAATTCCGGACGATGTAGGCGGACGTTTCTCTGTTCTTACAGCTGTAGGACTTCTCCCGATTGCCGTTGCAGGCTGTGATATTGATGCACTCATGAAAGGTGCTGCAAAGGCTCAGGCTGATTTCTGCGCCGATTTTGACAACAATGACTGCTATAAGTATGCCGCTCTCAGAAATATCCTCTACAGAAAAGGAAAATCCGTTGAAATGCTCGTTTCCTATGACCCGAGTTTCGTTATGATGTCCGAGTGGTATAAACAGCTTTTCGGCGAAAGCGAAGGCAAGGACAACAAGGGTATTTTCCCGTCTTCCGTTACTTTCTCGACAGACCTGCATTCAATGGGTCAGTATATTCAGGACGGCGCCCGCATTATGTTCGAGACCGTTGTTGACATCAAAAATCCGAAGTCAGACCTTTTCCTTGAGGAAGATGCCGAAAATCTCGACGGTCTGAACTTCCTTACAAATCAGAATATGTCCGTAGTAAACCGTCGTGCTTTCGAGGGAACTGTTCTCGCTCACACAGAGGGCGGAGTTCCGAATATTATTCTTGAACTCGACGACACTACAGAAGAAAACGTCGGATATATGATTTATTTCTTCGAGAAAGCCTGTGCAATCTCAGGATATGTCCTCGGAGTAAATCCGTTCAATCAGCCGGGCGTTGAAAGCTATAAGTCCAATATGTTCGCTCTCCTCGGTAAACCCGGATACGAGGGTGCAAAAGCTGAACTTGAGGCAAAACTCGGTTAATCCGATTTGCAAATAAATCAGGCATATGACACATGAGAACCGCTTTAATCTGACTTCTTAAGCCGGTTCTCATGAAAATAACACTGTCTTTAAAGACGGAAGGAGTAATTTATGATTAAGCTTATCACAGGCAGAAGAGGTACAGGTAAGACCAAAATTCTTATCGACCAGATTAACGAGACTGTAAAGTCTACAAGCGGAAATATCGTCTGCATCGAAAAAGGCGACAACGTAAGACGTTCTATCAGCTATAAAGTAAGATGGTGCGATGTTGAGCAGTTCGGTATCGAGGGCGTTGACGCTTTCTACGGATTCGTTGCCGGTATGCTCGCAGGAAACTATGATATAAAAGACATCTACGTTGACGGAATTTTCAGAATAGTCGGCAGAGATTACGAGGCTTTCGGTGCAATGCTCGAAAAGCTGGACAAGCTCACAAGCGATGATACAAATGTTGTGTTCACTGTTTCGGCAGATATTGAGGAACTTTCAGAAAACGTAAAACAGTTCGTAAAATAAAATTAAGAAACCGATTTTTCAAAATTTTCCGGATTTGCTATTGACATATGCGGAAAATTAGTGTATAATATACTTTGTAATGCTCTGAAGGATTTGTAATATGATTATTAATTTAAAACAGCTTTTCAGTATCACGGGCGAAAGCATGGATATTGACTACAGCATCAGTCCGGAACAGCTTGAAGGCATAAAGGGCTGTGTTCTTAGTTCTCCTATGACTGTCAGAGGCAGGATTTTTAACAGGGCGGGTGTGGTGTATCTTAAGTATACCCTTGAAGCTCCGCTTCTTGTTGCTTGCGACAGATGTCTGAAAGAACTGGTTAAAATCTGTAAGTTTGACTGTGAGCATATTGTTGTCCCCTCTGTCAGCGGCGATAATGATGATTATATCGTTGCCGACGGCGAGAGCATTGAGCTGAATGAAATCGCAGTTTCTGATTTGCTGTTGCTGTTGCCTACCAAAAATCTCTGTAAGCAAGACTGCAGGGGATTGTGTATGGTTTGTGGCTGTGACCTTAATGAAAAAATCTGCGAACATCAAACAATCGAGTCGTGAGACTCTTAATAAGGAGGTGCCAGAATGGCTGTACCAAAGAGAAAAACTTCCAAGGCAAGACGTGACAAGAGACGTTCTGCTGTATGGAAGCTCGATACACCCGCAATGTCAAAATGCAGTAACTGCGGTGCTTTCAAAGCTCCACACAAAGTCTGCAAGGCGTGCGGATTCTACAAGGGCGTAAAGGTTCTTAATCTTGATGAGGAATAAGCAGTCCGATACATGAGGAGGAGAGGAGGCGTGACTTTCTCTCCTTTTTTGTAGAAATATGTCTATAGGAGTTTTATGGTTGAAATTGTAAACATAATTGCCGGTTCTCCCTGCGATTCCTGCGGAATCCGCAAAGGTGACACTCTTCTTAAAATAAACGGTCATTGCATCACCGACGTGCTTGACTATATGTACTATGCCGCCGAATCAGATGTCCGTCTTGATATTCTCCGTAACGGCGAGGAACTTGTCTTTGAAATCAAAAAAAATGAATACGATGACCTCGGTCTTGGATTCAGCACTTTTCTTATGGACAGCAAACAGCGGTGTTCCAACAGGTGTATTTTCTGCTTTATAGACCAGATGCCTCCGAATATGCGTGAAACACTCTATTTCAAGGACGATGACGCAAGACTTTCATTTCTTCACGGAAATTATGTCACGCTGACTAATCTCGAACAGTCGGATATTGACAGAATAATCGCCATGAAGATAAATATAAATGTATCTGTCCATACCACAAATCCCGAACTTCGTGTTAAAATGATGCGGAATAAGTTTGCCGGAGAAAAACTTAAATATATAAAACAGATGACAGACAGCGGTATCAGGCTGAATTGTCAGATAGTCTGCTGTCCTGAAATCAATGACGGTGCAGAACTTGAGAGAACTCTCAACGACCTTGGCAGTCTTATGCCGAATATCGAAAGTATCGCAGTTGTTCCGGTCGGAATCACAAAATACCGTGAAAATCTCTTTCCGCTTACTGTTTTTTCAAAAGAGGGAGCAGGCGAAACTATTGATATTATTGAAAAGTTTCAGAATAGATTTATAGAAAAATACGGCAGACGAGTTGTTTTCCCGTCAGACGAATTTTTTATTACCGCAGAACGTGAACTTCCGGATTCCGGATATTATGAGGATTATCCTCAGTATGAAAACGGAGTGGGGATTCTGCGTTCGCTTATTGACGAGTTCGGCGATGCACTTGAAGATGCCGAATTTTCCGGAATCCGTCACGTAACCGTTGCAACCGGAAAAGCTCCGTATCCGGTGATTAAAATGCTTGCGGAACGTGCGGAAAATAAGTTCAGCGGTCTTAAATGCGATGTCTTTCCTGTAAGAAATGATTTTTTCGGCGAAACTATCACCGTTACCGGACTTATTACCGCACAGGATTTGATAAATCAGCTTAAAGGAAAAGACCTCGGCGAAAGGTTGCTTATATCGGAGTCCATGCTTATGACCGGAAGTAATATTTTTCTTGACGATATGACTACAGATGATGTTGAACGTGAACTTTCAACAGAAATCACAGCTGTTAAAAATGACGGATATGAACTGCTTGACGCAATTCTTTACAGCTGATAATCCTAAAATACAGTATATTTAATCTGAATTTAAATTCAAAAGGAAGTGATTTTATATGCCATTATCAATTGTCGCAGTTGTCGGACGACCGAATGTAGGAAAATCCACGCTTTTCAACAAGCTGATAGGTCAACGGCTTTCGATAGTCGAAGATACCCCAGGTGTTACACGTGACAGAATATACTCAAAGTGCGAATGGCGTGGCAGGGAATTTATGGTTGTCGATACGGGCGGAATCGAGCCAGAAAGCACTGATGTTATACTTGCTCAGATGAGGAGACAGTCACAGCTTGCCATCGAAAAGGCGGACGTTATTATATTTGTAACAGATATACGGTGCGGAGTTACTCCGGACGATTACGCCGTTGCCGAAATGCTCCAGAAAAGCGGAAAACCGGTTATTCTCTGCGTGAATAAGGTTGACAGTCTCGGCGAGCCTCCTATGGAATTATATGAGTTCTATAACCTCGGTCTCGGCGACCCTTATCCGGTTTCGTCGGTTCACGGTCACGGAACAGGAGATATGCTTGACGAAGTTTACAAATATCTTCCGGATTCCGGCGAAGCGGAGTATGACGAGGAATATATAAAAGTTGCCGTAATCGGAAAGCCGAATGCCGGAAAATCTTCGCTGATAAATAAAATCGCCGGTGAGGAACGTGTTATCGTTTCCGATATTGCTGGAACAACACGGGATTCAACCGATACCGTAATCGAAAACGAATACGGAAGATTTGTATTTATAGATACGGCAGGTATACGTAAAAAATCAAAGGTTACCGAAAAAGTGGAACATTACAGCGTTCTGCGTGCATATATGGCGGTTGACAGGGCTGATGTCTGTGTTATTATGCTCGATGCGACAGAGGGATTCACGGAGCAGGATTCAAAAGTCGCCGGATACGCCCACGAACAGGGAAAAGCCTGCGTTGTTGCAGTCAATAAATGGGATTTGATTGAAAAAGATGACAAGACTATGCAGGAGTTCCGCACAAAACTTGAAAATGATTTCAGCTTTATGAGTTATGTTCCGTTTGTCTTTATATCGGCAAAGACCGGTCAGCGTATCAATAAGCTGTATGAACTTATCAAGTATACCAACGACCAGAACAGCATGAGAATATCAACAGGAATGCTTAACGATGTTCTTGCATATGCTACTACAAGAGTACAGCCTCCGTCGGATAAGGGCAGACGGCTGAAAATTTACTATATGACACAGCCGTCAACAAAACCGCCTACGTTCGTTACTTTTGTAAACAAGGCTGACCTGTTTCATTTTTCCTACAGAAGATATATTGAAAATCAGATACGTGCAACTTTCGGACTTGAGGGAACACCAGTGCGTTTCGTTGTGCGTGAAAGAGGAAAGGACGATAAATAATGAAAGTACTGGCAGCAATATTAATAGCCGCAGCTATCGGCTATTTTCTGGGAAGTATCAATTTTTCAATAATTGTAGTGAAACTCATGAAAGGCGAGGATATACGGAAAGTCGGAAGCGGAAATGCAGGTCTCACGAATACGTATCGCTGTTACGGTCCGTCATGTGCAGGAATCACGCTCGCCGGTGACCTCGGAAAAGGTATTCTTGCAGTTTCATTGTCACAGCTTTTGGCAAGTCTGCTGAATGCAGGTTTCAAGCCAGACAACGATGTGACATATATAGGATTCATTGCGGGATTCTTTGCTATAATTGGTCATGTTTACCCGATATATTACGGATTCAGAGGCGGTAAAGGTGTTCTGGTAGGTGTATCGGCATTTTTACTTATAGAGCCTCGTGTATTCTTTGCACTTATAATCATTTTTGCCGTAATGCTGGCAATATCGAAATATGTATCTGTATCTTCGCTTATTTCTGCTTCATATGCTCCGCTTGCGGTGTTCCTGATGTCGGTTATCGTTGACGGAGCAGGATTTTTAAGAAGTCTGCTGTATTTTGTACTCTGTCTGCCCATGACTTTAATGATTGTCTATATGCACCGTTCAAATATCCGTCGTCTTATGGCAGGGCAGGAAACAAAATTTACATTTAAATTCAAGGTGTGATTCATACTGAATTGCAGGAAAGGGGGGCATTATGGCTGATATTGTTATACTCGGTTCAGGCGGATTCGGTCTGAGCCTTGCGGTTTCAGCATATAATACAGGTAATCACAGTGTAACGGTGTGGTCTAAATTTCAGCAGGAAATCGATGATATACGAGCACACGGCGAACACAGGCAGAAACTTCCTAACGTTAAGATTCCGGAGGATATCAGGCTTACAAGTGATATTTCGTGCATAAAGGGCTGTGATATGCTTATATTCAGTGTTCCGTCAGGTTTTGTGCGTTCTGTTGCAGGACTTGCCAAACCGTATGCCGATGATAATATGGTTGTTGTAAATTCCGGAAAAGGAATTGAAGAAGAAAGCCTGAAGCTTCTCAGCGAGGTAATCACGGAAGAACTCGGAACAGATAAGCTTGTGGTGCTTTCCGGTCCGTCCCACGCCGAAGAGGTCGCACGTGGAATCCCGACAACTATCGCCGCAGCATCTTATAATAAAAACGCTGCAAAATATGTTCAGGAACAGCTCGGAAGTCATAATCTGAGAATATATCTCAATGATGATGTCAAGGGCTGTGAACTCGGAGGCGCACTGAAAAATATTATTGCTCTGTGCTGTGGAATCTGCGACGGAATGGGAGGAGGAGACAACACAAAAGCTGCTCTGATGACCCGTGGAATCCACGAAATAGCAAAACTCGGAACGGCTGCCGGTGCAAAAATTGTTACATTCAGCGGTCTTACCGGTATCGGCGACCTGATTGTGACGTGTACAAGTGTTCACAGCAGAAATGCCCGTGCCGGAAGATTAATCGGTCAGGGAATGTCTCCCGAAGAAGCCGTCCGTCAGGTCGGAACTGTCGAGGGTTACGCCTGCTGTAATGCTGCGTATAAGCTTGCTCAGAAACTGGGCGTTGAAATGCCTATAACAGAACAGCTCAACAAGGTTCTTTTTCACGGCGGAAATGCACAGGAAGCTATTACTGTACTCATGAACCGCCCTATGATATACGAACACGAAGAACTGCATTTATAATTTATGAGGTGATTTATTATGCCGGAAATTATTACTTATCAGGGTCATATCAGAAACTGGAAAAGTCTCTGCGATGAACTCGGAATCAATAAGACTGCCTGCCGTGAACAGCGTGAACTGGAAATTATCGAGAAAGCATATGTCAAATGGGGAAACTCAGTCGCCGAACACCTTTACGGAATGTTTGCCTTTGCTATCAAAGATAATGACAAGATTTTCGCACTGCGTGACCAGTTCGGAACAGTTCCGTTCTATTATTATGTTACTGCCGATAAAAAACTGCTCTGCGGTTCGACAATCAGGGAAATTATGTCCGAATCCGGTTTCGTCAAGGAACTCAATGCCGATATGCTCCAGATTTATCTGACACTGACTTATGTCGCAGGTGAGGATACATTTTTCAAAGGCGTGAAAAAACTCATGCCGGGTCACTGGCTGGAATTTAAAGACGGCGAACTTGAAATCACACGTTACTGGAAACCGGATTTCAAGCCGGATTACAGCAAATCGCTTGATGAATGGGCTGACGAAATCCACAATACAATTCAGCAGATTATGCCGGAAGTTCTCGACGAGGACGAAACGGCGGAATCATTTTTATCAGGCGGTGTGGATTCATCATATGTCCTTGCAATGTCAAAGGCAAACCGTGCGGATTCCTGCGGATATGATGACGAAAGATTTGATGAATCTCCGCTCGCCGAAAAAACTGCTGAACTTCTTGGCGTGGAGTTTTCACGTTCTGTAATAACTCCCGAAAGCTATTTTGAAACAGTTCCGTATGTCATGGAGAATATGGAACAGCCTCTCGGCGATGCTTCGGCTATTGTCTTTGCACTCGGTTGTAAGGCAACGGCTGAACATACAAAAATCTGCTATTCCGGAGAGGGTTCTGATGAATTTTTCGGCGGTTACAATATGTACCGCAATGCTGAAAGATACGGCGATAATCTGAAAAATTTCTATGTCGGCAATACAAATATAATGAAAGAAGACGAAAAGCAGAGGATTCTTAAAAATTATAATCCTGATGTTCTGCCGGTTAATCTTGTTAAGTATATTTACGAGGAAACAGAGGGTCTTGACCCGCTCACAAAAATGTCCGATGTCGATATTCAGATATGGCTTGAGGGTGATATATATCTGAATGTCAACAAGATGAGCCGTGCCGCAGGTCTTGAAATCCGTATGCCTCTCACCGACAGACGAATTTTTGATATTGCTTCACGTATGCCGTCGGAATATAAGGTAAATGATGTTACAAATAAAGTTGCTTTCAGAACCGCAGCCGCTAAAGTTCTTCCGGAAGAAATCGCATTCCGCAAGAAACTGGGATTTATAGTTCCGATAAGAATATGGCTCGCCGATGAACGCTATAACGCCGATGTGCGTGCCAAATTCAACAGCGAAAATGCAGCGAAATTCTTTGATATTGCCGAAATTCAGGCGATTTTCGATGACTACACGGGCGGAAACTTCGATAACTGGAGAAAAATCTGGACTATTTACACGTTCCTTGTGTGGTATGAAATTTATTTTGGATAAAGAGGTTTAAAAAGATGTCAGAAATTGTTACAAGATTTGCTCCCTCGCCTACGGGATTTATGCATATAGGAAATCTGCGTACTGCATTGTATTCCTATCTGCTTTCAAAGTCTCAGGGCGGAAAATTTATACTTAGAATTGAGGATACAGACCAGGTGCGACTTGTCGACGGTGCTGTTGATGTTATTCTTGATACGCTTAAAATGACAGGCATTGAATATGATGAAGGTCCGGATTCCGATGGCGGTCACGGACCGTATGTTCAGAGCCAGAGATTGCCGATATATAAAGAATATGCGGAAAAACTCGTTGAATCCGGTCACGCTTATTACTGTTTCTGTACTCAGGAGAGACTTGATTCACTTAAAGACGAAAAGGGAATAGGCGGATATGACGGTCATTGCCGGAATCTCTCAGCGGAAGAAATCAGAAAAAATATATCTGACGGTATACCGTATGTTATCCGTCAGAGAATGCCCGATGAGGGAAAGACTTCATATACTGACGTTGTGTATGGAGAAGTTGAAATCGACAACAGCGAACTCCGTGACCAGATAATGATAAAGGCGGACGGCTATCCGACATATAATTTCTGCCACGTTGTTGATGATTACCTTATGGGAGTTACTCACGTTGTGCGTGGAAATGAATATCTCACATCAACTCCGAAATACTGCCTGCTTTACGATGCTTTCGGCTGGAAACGCCCGACATACGTCCATCTTCCGCTTCTTATGGGAAAAGATGCCGGCGGAAATGTATCAAAGCTTTCAAAGCGTCACGGAGCAGTAAGTTTTCAGGATTTGGTTAATGCAGGTTATCTTCCGGAAGCAATTGTCAATTATATTGCTCTGCTCGGCTGGTGTCCGAAAGAAAGCAATCAGGAAATTTTCAGCATGGACGAACTGAAATCAAATTTCAGCATTGAGGGTCTGAGCAAATCTCCGGCTGTATTCGATTACGAAAAACTGAAATGGTTCAATTCCGAATACATCAAGGCTATGCCGGTTGATAAATATGAGGAAAAGGCTGTTCCGATTCTTGAAAATCTCTGTGCGGACTATATCAACAAAAAGAAACTTGCGTCACTTCTTCATACAAGAATTGCGTATTTTGGCGAAATAGAAAGCTTTATCAGCTTTGTTACAAACCGTCTTGATATGGACAGCAGTCTTTATACAAACAAGAAAAACAAGACCACTCCCGAAAATTGCAGGGAAGTGCTGGAAGATGTTCTGCCTCTTCTTGAATCGGTCGAGGACTGGAATAACGACAATCTTTTTGCTTTGCTGAAAGAGTATTCGGCATCTAAAGAGAAGAAAGCCGGTGCGGTAATGTGGGCGGTGCGAATTGCCGTAGGTCGTCAGGCGATTACCCCCGGCGGAGCTACTGAACTCATGGAAGTTTTCGGAAAAGATGAATCAATCAGCAGAATAAAACAGGCTTTGTCAGAACTTTCATAAATTCAATTAAAAAATATCCCTGTAATTCATACGGATTACAGGGATATTTGATTTTTATAATATTTTTTTACAAAACAAAAAGACCCGAATTTTATAACTCAGGTCTTTTAAAGTCGAGGTGACAGGATTCGAACCTGCGGCCCCTACGTCCCGAACGTAGTACTCTACCAAACTGAGCCACACCTCGTTATATTATTGTCATCAGAACCGCATCAGCCCGACAACAATAATATTATACACCTTTATTTTTGATTTGTCAATAGCAAATCCGAAATTTATAATAATTTTTTATATTTAATTATAACGCATTTTTCTCAATGAGTTTCTTTCTCATGAGAATAAAATCAAATATATCAACTTTATTGTCTTTATTAATATCACCGGCGTTAAGATTTGCGGGCTGTACGTCTTTCAGCAGATAGGATTCAAGAGCCGTGCCGTCGGCTATTGTGAAAAATCCGTCGCCGTTCACGTCAAATTCTGCGGATTTCTCCGGTTCTTCCGCAATCAGCTGATTATATGTGCCGTCAGGAAGATTATATTTCCAGATTGTATTATCCGTACGGATAAATAAGACTTCTGCCTTTTCGTTGTCCGTCACGCCTTTTATAACGCACGCAACGTCCGGAATAACTGTTTTTGTATCATTGAACGAAAGGGTAAGCTCGTTATTGTCAGTTATGATATAATTTGGCGAGCTACTATAATCTGACATTCCACCTGCACCGATTTCTTCAATCGTGAAATATCCGAATTGTTTACAGCACATTTCATCATTTTTTGCATCGAACAGTTCGACTTTAGAATCAGAACCGGCACGATATGCTGTTCCGTCGCTTTTGATATGCACACAGCCACTGACCATTCCGTCACTGTACCAGCGATAACCGACAAATACAACATCATCTGCTTTTTTCTTTACAGACGGTTTGTTTCCGTAGCGGATAACTTCCCACAGAACATTGTTTTCATCTACGAAATAATCGTTTTTCATGGATATGCAGTTCATGATTCCGGTATTGAAAACTGTGTATTTTATTTCGTCATCGGTATTCTTGTTTTTGAGATAAATAATTTCTCCCTCGTCAGATACCGCATAGAAAAGACTGTTTTCAATAAATTCACGGCAGTTTTCTCCGATTGGAACAGCGGAAAATTCGCCGTTGTTTTTCTCAATGGCGTAAATTCTGCCGTTTTCATCAAGGATATAATAATTCATAGCATCAATGAACTTAGCTCCATCAGGATTTTCAATTGTCTGTCCGTTGATTCTGAACGTTCCGTCACTGAGTATAATTCCGTCGTAGCTCTGAAAATCCGACGTATCGCCGTTATAATAGACGTGCCGGAATTTTTCCACGTTCTGTTCGTAAAGATAGGGCTTTCCGTTTAATATTCCGTAGAGTTTTCCGCCGGTAAGTACAACGTCATCTCCGTAAAAATCGGAATATGTTGTCTCAGAGCAGTATTCTTCCTGACCGACAGGCGGAAAATCCTGAACCGCCGGTTCTGAAATTTCTATCTTGCCGGAGTGAATTTCCTGACCGTCAATTTCTATGGTGTATTCGGTAGTTCCGGCTGATTTTCCGTAAATAAAGGAATCTGCCGAATTGACATACTCACCTTTTTCATCGGTTGCCCACGAACTCGGAAAAAATGTTGCCGTGTCCGAATCTTTTATATAAATCTTTGAATCATAATCATAGAAAAGATTAAGCGGAAGCACGCCTATTTGTTCCGTAAATCCCCGTTCAATGCGGTAATCCTGAAATCTTGCGACTTTGAGACGCTGTTCGGTTGTGATGTTATCCATATTGAACAGGCTGAGAGAGTCAAGATTCATATTTTCGGCGAATGAAATATTATCCGTTCCTACGCTGTCAAGCTGAACATTCTGCAGATTCGGGAGCTGTTCCAGAACAGAAAGTTCCGGATTTTCACCGCCCGTCAGTGTAATACGTCTGAGATTTTTCATTTCCGGAAGCCATGAAAGATTGTCCACATTGTCAAGCGAAAGATACAAATATTCAGCTGTCCGGAGTTCGTCAGATGTTATGGTTTTGTCGCCGTTTAAATCAATAGCCGAGTGTCTGAGAAGCTGATTGTAAACATTTTCGCCGACAAGTTCAAGGACTGAATTATCCTCGGCATATGCCGGAATACTGCTCAACGACAGAGCGGAAACTGCCAGCACTGTAAGTAATGATGTGAATTTTTTCATAAAATCCCCCCGATAATCTTTTTTATTATTATAACATATTTTTCCTGAAATTGCAATGCGGAATTTTATTTTTTTGTAGAAAAACTATTGACATTCCGGCAAAAATATATTATAATAATACAAGTGTTTGCTTTAATAATTTAAAGCTTCACAGCTTTATATTTATAATATGTGAAAGGAAGTGATTTTATGGGTTCAAAAGCTGCAACTTTTGTAATACTTGCCATATATATTGCCGTTATGGTGGGTATCGGCTTTTATACCTCAAAACGCACAAAATCTACAAATGATTTCATGCTCGGCGGAAGGAGTGTCGGTTCATGGCTGACCGCATTTTCTTACGGTACTACCTATTTTTCGGCGGTTGTATTTATCGGCTATGCCGGTCAGTTCGGCTGGAGCTACGGCATTTCCGCAACATGGGTCGGAATCGGAAACGCCATAATCGGAAGTCTTATCCCGTTTTTCCTGATAGGACGGCGAACACGTCTTATGACAAATCACCTCGGAGCGAAAACAATGCCCGAATACTTTGAAAAACGATTCGATTCAAAGGCTCTCAAAACGGCTTCGGCTCTGATTGTTTTTGTGTTCCTGATTCCGTACACCGCTTCGGTATACAACGGATTGTCACGTCTTTTCGGAATGGTGTTCGACCTCGGCATAAACGGCGGAACTATTATAATTATTCTCATGGCGGTTCTTTCTGCTGTATATGTTACTCTCGGCGGATATAAGGCAACAGCTCTCAATGATTTCTTTCAGGGAATAATTATGCTTATCGGAATAGCAACTGTTGTTGTTCTTACCGTTCAGAAAAAAGACGGATTTTCAGCCGCTGTCGATGCTCTTAATTCTGTTTCCGACGGCAGTACACCGTCCGGAACTCTCGGTTCTGTGTTCGGTCCTGACCCGCTGAACCTTTTCGGAGTTGTTCTGCTTACGTCTCTCGGAACATGGGGGCTTCCGCAGATGGTACAGAAATTCTATGCTATCAAGGACGAATCAGCTATAAAGAAAGGTGCGGTTATATCGACATTCTTTGCCCTTGTGGTGGCAGGCGGTTCGTATTTTATGGGCGGATTTGTACGCCTTTACTGCACGGTTGATTCTGCTGATACGTCCGGAAAAACTTTTATAGAAACCGTGAACGGCAAGCCGGTATTTGATACAATGGTTCCGGCACTTATTCATCAGGCTCTTCCTAATATGCTTATTGGACTTATCGTTGTTCTTGTGCTTTCGGCATCGCTGTCAACGCTTTCGTCTCTGGTGCTGACATCAAGTTCCACGCTTACAAACGACCTTATCAAGCCACGTATCAAAAATTTTGACGATAAAAAACAGATGCTCTGCATACGTGTATTTATTGCCGTATTCCTCGTGATTTCAGTAATAATTGCCTGCAACAAGAACGCATCAATTTCAACGCTGATGTCTTATTCATGGGGTGCACTTTCGGGAGCATTCCTCGGACCGTTCCTTTACGGACTTTTCCTGAAAAAGGCTTCTCCGGCGGCTGTATGGGCGAGTCTCTGCACCGGAATTGGTATAACTATTATACATATGGTGCTGTTCAGTCTCGGAATATCCGCATTTGACGGAATCAAACAGGCTGTAATAAATCTTAATTGTCCGTTGAATCTGCTTTCGCCGATTAATGCCGGTGCGTTTGCAATGATAATTTCACTTATTATCGTTCCTGTAGTAAGCAGTTTCACAAAAGCTCCGGAAGAAAAAGTCGTTTCCGATGCGTTTGCAAGTCTTGAATCAAAATAACTGACAGCCCTGTCTGAAATATGACAGGGCATATTTTTCGGAATCAATTAAATTTGTGTTGCAATTTTCAGAATAATATGATATAATTATCTGAGATTATTTTAATGAAAGGATTTTTCAATATGGCTGATAAAGACAAGAAAAACAAGAATTTTGAAATACCACGTCCGGAATTTCCGAAACGTGCTGTAATCACTGCAGGTATGCCTTACGGCAACAAGGAACTTCATTTCGGTCATGTCGGCGGAATGATGGTTTTTGCCGATACATATGCCCGTTTTCTCCGTGACCGCATAGGTTCTGAAAATGTAATATTCGTGACCGGTACGGACTGTTACGGTTCGCCTATTGCGGAGGGCTGGAGAGTTAAAGTAAAAAACGGAGATTTCAGCGGTTCTCTTGAAGATTTCGTTCAGTCCAATCATGACAAACAGGAGGAAACCCTCGGAAAATACGGTATATCGCCTAATCTTTTTGCCGCATCGGGTCTCGGACGTTCAAAGGAAATCCACGCCGATGTCACAGACCGTTTTATAAGTTCACTCTACAGAAAAGGACAGCTTGATAAAATAACTACAATGCAGTTCTATGACGAGGAAGCCGGTTGTTTTCTCAACGGTAGGCAGGTAATCGGAAAATGTCCTGTTGAGGGCTGTACTTCCGAAAAGGGTTACGCTGATGAATGTGACCTCGGTCATCAGTATATGCCGGAAAATCTTCTTAATCCGGTTAGTACGCTCACCGGAAAAACTCCATCAATGAAGCCTGTCACAAACTGGTATTTTAAACTGCGTGATTACGGACAGCTCATGAAAGACTGGATTGAGGAACTCAAAAAACGTAAGGACATTCGTCCCGTTGTATGGAAAACTATTGACGAGTTCCTGAAAAATCCGGTAATATACATAAAGCGTGAATTTGAGGAAAAATATTTCTCTCTCAGGGATAAAATGCCTGAACATACATATATTGAAGAAAAGAAAAAGCCGTCGTTTACGATAGAATTTTCCGAACTCTCTGACTGCGACGAAGCCTGCCGTATACTCACCGAAAACGGAATACGCTACAGAACAGGAAAAACTCTTGTTCCGTTCCGTCTTACCGGCAATATCGAATGGGGAGTTCCTGCACCTGTTCTTGATGATACCGACGGTCTCACCGTGTGGGTATGGCCGGAATCCCTCTGGGCTCCTATATCATTTACAGAAACTTATCTCGAATCAATAGGTCACGACCGTAATGAGTATAAAGACTACTGGTGCAGTAAGGATTCTCAGGTATATCAGTTTATCGGACAGGATAATATTTATTTCTACGGAATAGCCGAACCCGCAATGTGGATGGCTCAGCAGGAAAGCAATGAAAAAACATCTGTTCCGCCGGACGGTGAACTCCAGATGCCGGTGATTGTTGCAAATCATCATATTCTTTTCCTTGATAAGAAAGCGTCAAGTTCCGGAGTGGTCAAGCCTCCTATGGCTGATGAACTTCTTGATTTCTACACGCCGGAACAGCTCCGTATGCACTGGCTTGGTCTCGGACTTGGACAGCGTTCAGTAAGCTTTATGCCGAAGCCTCTCAATCCCGAAGCTGACCCGAAAGATGCCGACCCTGTTGTTAAGGACGGTCTGTTGCTTTCAAATGTATACAATCGTATGATACGCACCGCTTTCTATACGGCACAGAATGTCTTTGACGGCATTATGCCGGATAATGCTCCGGAGGAAAATATCCTCGCCGACGCAAAAAAAGCAGTTCTGGAATATGAACGCTATATGGCTAAATTTGCGTTCCACCAGTGTATATATGTTCTTGACAGCTATATCAGAAACGGAAGCAAATACATGGCGAAAGTACTTAACGGCGATACGTCAGACAAGGAAAAGACAGCTCAGGCACTTGCAAATCTTTTCCATATCATACGTACTGCCGGTGTTCTTCTCCACCCGATTGCACCGTTCGGAACTGAAAAAATCCGTGATTATTTACAGGTCGATGAAAGAATATGGTCTTGGGAGACTATTTTTGAACCGCTGACATTCTTTACAGAATCGGCTCATAAACTGAAATTCCTGCCTCCGAGAACAGATTTCTTTACACGTCATGAATCGCAGTTCGCAAAGGCTGACGAATAAAAATATTTTGCTATTAAAAAATCCCTGACTCAGATTTCTGAATCAGGGATTTTGTTTATCTTATAACGCTTATCCTTCAATATCGACTGACGAGATGACTTCCGTCAGGAGATTTGCGGGAAGTTGTTCGTATCTGAGGAAATCAAACGAAAAACTTCCGAGACCACGTGTGACCTGTCTGAGATACATCGCAAAATCATGCATTTCACGCACCGGAACTTCCGCAGAAATGCAGGTAGTTCCGTGAACTACGGGTTCCATGCCGAGAACTCTGCCACGGCGTTTGTTGAGTTCACCCATAACATCGCCTGTTTTATTGTCGGGAACTGTTACTTTAAGTTCGCCGATTGGTTCGAGCATAACGGGGTCGGCTTTCCGGAGTCCCTCTTTGTATGCGATTGAAGCAGCGGTTTTGAATGCCATTTCCGAGGAATCAACAGGGTGATATGAGCCGTCAACGAGTATCGCCTTAAGTCCTACAACCGGACAGCCGGCAAGTACACCCTTTTTAACGGAATCTTCAAGACCTTTCTGTACGGCGGGGAAATAATTTTTTGGTACAGCTCCGCCGAATACACGTTCCTCGAAAATAAGTGTATCGCTTATACACGGTTCAAATTCAATCCATACATGACCGTACTGACCGTGACCGCCGGACTGTTTTTTGTGTTTGCCCTCGACCTTTACCTTTTTGCGGATTGTTTCTTTATATGCGATTTTCGGAACTGACAGCTTTATATCTGCTCCGAATTTGGTTCTTGCCTTTGCACTTGCGATTTCGAGATGCTGTTCACCGAGACCGCTTAAAATCTGTTCTTTTGTGGTTTCGTCCTGACGATACGTAATAGTCGGGTCTTCTTCCGTTATACGCTGCATAGCCGATGAAACTTTTGCCTCATCGCCCTGAGTCTTAGCCTTTACAGCCATTGAATAGCACGGCTTCGGGAAATCCATAGGTTCAAATTTAAGAACCTTTGACGGACTGCAAAGCGTATCGCCGGTATTTGCGGAAATCTTGACGGCGACAACTATTTCTCCGGCTGATGCCGATGAAACTTCCGTCTGTTTTTTTCCGCACAGTCTGCTGAGTTTTCCTATTTTTTCAGATGTACCGGCTGAGGAGTTCATTACTTCGCTGTTTGCGGTGAGAGTTCCGGATACAACACGGATAAACGACATTTTGCCCACAAACGGGTCTGCAACTGTCTTGAATACGTATGCGGAAAGCGGAGCAGACGAATCGCACGGAATTTCAACAGGTTCTCCGGATATTGTTTCGGCTTCTGCCGGATTTACTTCCGCAGGGTTCGGGAGCAGGAGTTCTATTTCCTTTAAAAGCATATCTATTCCGGTAAGTTCGGAAGCAGAAGTGCAGACAACAGGCGTAATAATTCCACGGTTCATACCATCGTGAATACCGTCGATGAGTTCTTTCTGGGTGAATGCTTCTCCCTCGAAGAATTTTTCCATGAGTTCGTCGGAAGTTTCGGCAACGGCTTCGGTAATGGCAGCAACGAGACCGTCTATGCGGTATTCAAATTTTTCGGAGATTTCAGCGGTCGGCATATCGGTTTCGACGGCGTTTCCCTTGCTGTCGTATTTATATGCTTTCATTTCTATGAGATTTACGTATGATACAATTTTTCCTCCGCCTATTACCGGAACAACAACAGGGCATACGGTAGGGCCGAAAACTGTTTTGAGTTCCGTAAGAACGTTGAAGAAATTAGCATCTTTATCATCTGTTTTTGTAACGACGAACATTTTGGATTTTTTCTGTTTTACGGCTTCGTCATAGGCTTTGTGAGTTCCGACCTTTACGCCGGATTTTGCGGAAACGGTAATCATGACAGTATCGGCGGCACGGATTCCCTCAATCATTTCGGCGGCAAAGTCGAACAGACCGGGCGTATCGAGGAGATTCACGATATTGTCGTTATATCTGAAAGAGGCGAGAGAAGTACCGATAGAAATATGTCTTTTGATTTCTTCGGGGTCGTAGTCACACACGGTTGTTCCGTCGGTAACTTTTCCGAGACGGTCGGAAGCACCTGCCTTGTAGAGAATAGCCTCGGCGAGAGATGTTTTTCCCGAGCCGTTATGACCGGCGAAAGCGATATTTCTTATTTTTGCTGAATCATAATTATTCATAATAATTTCTCCTTGATGGATTTTTCACGTTCTTCCGAATATGCTTTACATTAACAAAAGCACACTCACTGTACATATATAATTATATAACAATCCCGTAATATTTGCAATGGTTTTTTTAAATTTTCTACATATTACATCATTTTTAGTGTATTTTCTTGTGGATTATGCACAAATATTTTCTGTCTTTGTTCAGGAGAGAGCCACGATGACAGCATAAATACTCCAAAATACATAGCAAGCCATATTGATGAAAATATTATCATATACGGAGTGCTTTCGGTGTTCAGCGGAATGATACGGCATAGAAGCTCGGAGGCGGACATTGTAAGTACAGCATACATAACCGGCGAAAGAAGCATTCTGAATATTCCGAAACGTACTCCGGTATGGCGCAGAAGTTTTATAAGTCTTGATATATTTCCGAAAATGTTGCTGGCGTAGTATGATACGGCTATTCCGACAAATCCGAATTTTGGTACGAGAATAAGCACGGCTGATATTCTTATTATGTATTCGGCAAGATAATTTATTGAGGAAAAAGCCTGTAATCCAAGTCCTTTTATCAGTGCTTCAAGAACTATTTCCATATAGATAAACGGCACTACCGGAGCAATTGCAGGAATCATTGAACCACCGAGCTCTCCGCCTCCTAAAATTTCGCCGAGCGGTCTGCCGAAACGTATCAGAATAGCTGATGAAAATATTCCGTAAATCAGAGTATATCTGATAAGGCGTTCAGTAATGCTTTTTACACGGAGATTATTTCCGGAAGCCGATGCACGTGCCGATTCCGTGACAATTATTCCGGACATCGAACACAACACAACCGAGGGGAAAAAAAGTGCCGGTATTACTATAGCTTCAAAAATTCCGAAAAGGGCGAGAGCGTGTTCAGGCGAACTTCCGTACTGACGTAGACAGAAAGGAACAAGTGCATCATTTGAACTGCTGAGTACAGATGTCAGGATTCCACCGCCCATTATCGGAAAGGCGAACCGTGCATATTTTCTGAATGTAAGGGAGCATTTCTGAGAACACTTAAGCCTGTGCCTTGCAAACATTATCCCCATGAACAGCAGAGATACTATATTTCCGGCGATTATTGAACTTATCATTATTGAGCATACGGTGCTGTGACTATGACCGGAGGTCATAAGCGTCATGGATACTATTACCGCCGATTTTACGATAAATTCCAGTATATCTCCGGCAGCGGCACATGAGGCTTTCCGGCAGGCATTGAAATATCCCTTGAAACAGCATGAAACAGCTCCGGAAAACAGGGCGGCAGGCATGAGACGAAGTGATGATACTATCGAGGAATCGCCGAAAAAACGTTCTCCTATGGTCTGGGAAAACAAAAGTATAACAGCCGATGTGATAATGCTGAGAATCGTGCACAGCCGTATTCCGTGAAAAAGTACACGGTTGGGATTTCCCTGAGGTTTTCCGAGTTCCTCGGAAATGAGACGGCTTGTGCATAAAAATGCGTTGCCGTTTGATACAATTCCGGCAAGACCGATAAATGCTCCCATAAGTGTAAATATTCCCATAGCAGATGCACCGAGTTTTCGTGTTATAAATCCGTTAAGCAGAAGTGATGCCGAATCAAGAATAAGCTGCATAAAAGTCAGCATAACTGTATCTCTTATTATTTTGCTTTTGAACATAAAAAATCGCCCCCGTTTCAAGTATATGAATCATATACCTTAAAATAGAAGCAATGATTAAGAGCTTGTTTTTTATCCTCTTCCATCAAGAAACCCCCCGCCTCTATAGGCGGGGGAGGATGTCACTTCCGATTAGTTTTAATTTCCTCTTGCAATTTATCCGGATATGGTGTATAATTAGTATATCAATTGGCGTACTGCCGGAATGGAGAAAATTATGTCTGAAATGAATGAATACACACCGGAGCTTTTTGAACTTATCGACAGCGACGGAAACAAAAAAAACTTTGAGCTTATCGATGCCGTTGAAGTTGACGGCGAACAGTATTATGCAATGATTCCTGCAATAGAGGACGACGACTATCTCAATGCCGACTGCGAACTTGTCATACTTAAGGTTGTCTATGAGGACGGCGAGGAGATTCTCGCTTCTATCGAAGATGACGTTGAATATGAGGAAATAGCCGGAATCTTCAGTCACCGCATGGAAGAGGCAATGGATATGTACGACTATGATGACGATGAAGAATACGAAATGAAGTAAAATATATTTACATAAATACGGACACTTATTCTGACGTATACTATCATCTGAAAATGCCCTCTGTATCTTAACAGGGGGCATTTTGTATGTATGCGGATTATTATTTAACAAGGCTAATCAATAAGAGGCGTTCCGTTGGCATCTGTATTTATTTTACCGGTGAGAATGAAAATACCTTCAACGATTCCCCATACTTCGATTGCGAAAACAATCAGTGCACCGATACCGATACACGAAAGTACGATTCCGATTATAGTTGCAACAAGCTGGAGTACAGCTTTCTGATTATATCCGAGATAAAAGTTATGTACACCGAATGCTCCGAGGAAGATTCCGAGGAGACCGGCAGCTATTTTGGATTTTGCTCCCTGTGCACTGACCGGTGGTTTTACGGCGTTTGCATTGAGGATAAATCCGCACTGCATACAGGCGTTTGAGCCTGCTGGTGTTTCTGCTCCGCAGTTAGGGCAGTATCTCGTACCCTGTCCGACCGGAACTGCACAGTTGGTGCATACTGGAGAACCGGCATCAACAGTGCTTCCGCAATTTCTACAATACATATGTATTCCTCCTAAATATCACAGCACCCATGTATGTATTATATGCGGTGCTGTTTCGTTGTTTATGATGTAGTTTAATCCCCATGAAACTATATCATGATTACATTATAACACATCTTTTTTTTGATGTCAACAAAATTCCAAAAAAAATTCTTGACACAGCTGTGCCGATATGTTATAATGTAAGTGTAATCTTCGGGGCAGGGTGAAATTCCCTACCGGCAGTTAAAGCCTGCGAGCCTTTGGGTTGATTCGGTGAAATTCCGGAGCCGACGGTTATAGTCCGGACGAGAGAGGATATTTGGCATTACAGCCGGATTATACCCCGATATTATTTCGGGGATTTTTTTGTATTTTGGGAGGTGCTTTGTGTGTCTCATGAAGAATATATGAAAACAGCTCTGGAGCTTGCCGGAAAAGCCGTCGGATTTACGTCGCCTAATCCCATGGTGGGAGCGGTAATTGTAAAGAACGGCAAAATAATCGGAAAAGGCTTTCATAAAAAATACGGCGGACTTCATGCGGAACGTGAGGCTTTTTCGTACTGCGACAGCATGGGGATTGACTGTTCCGGTGCTGATATGTATGTCACACTTGAACCATGCTGTCATTACGGAAAAACTCCGCCGTGTACGGAAGCCGTAATCAAACACGGAATAAAACGTGTTTTTATCGGTTCGTCCGACCCGAATCCGCTTGTTTCCGGTAAAGGAACAAAAATTCTGCGTGAACATGGAATCGAAGTCACAGAGGGAATTTTAAAAGATGAATGCAATGCACTCAACGAAATTTTCTTTCATTATATAACTACCGGTATGCCGTTTGTAACTATGAAATACGCTATGACTATGGACGGAAAAATCGCCTGTTATACCGGTGAATCAAAATGGATTACCGGCGAACAGGCACGAATTAACGTTCAGCGTGAACGGCTGAGACATTCTGCAATAATGGCGGGAATCGGAACTGTTATCGCCGATAACCCTATGCTTACGTGCAGACTTGAAAACGGACGTAATCCGGTAAGAATCATATGTGATACACATCTGCGGATTCCTGCCGACTGCAATATAGTCCGGACTGCCGGAGAAATCCCGACAATTATCGCTTCCTGCTCCGATGATAAGGAAAAAATATCATTTCTTGAAAATAAAGGCTGTATGGTTCTTAATATTCCTGAAAAGGACGGTCATATAAATCTTAATATTCTTGCTGAAAGAATCGGAAGTATGAAAATAGACAGCATTCTTCTGGAGGGCGGAGGAGAACTTAACTGGTCAATGCTCAATGCAGGGCTTGTAAACAAAGTTCAGGCTTATATTGCTCCGAAGATTTTTGGCGGAAACGGTGCAAAATCGCCTGTTTCCGGTATCGGAGCTCCTGCTCCGTCCGATGCTTTTATACTTACCGATATGAAAATCAGGAATATCGGCGAGGATATTCTCATAGAAAGCAGGGTGAAAAATGTTCACGGGAATAATTGAGGAAGTCGGAACTGTAAAGGAAATCAGGCGGAACGGAAACAATTCCTTTATACGTATTCAGGCGGATAAAATTCTGTCCGATGTTCATCTCGGCGACAGTATCGCAGTAAACGGAGTGTGTCTGACGGTTACATCGTTTGACGGAAAAATATTTCAGGCTGATGTCATGAACGAAACTTTAAGCCGTTCATCTCTGAGAACTCTCAGAACAGGAAGCCCTGTAAATCTTGAACGTGCAATGTCCGCCGGCGGAAGATTCGGAGGTCATATTGTTTCGGGGCATATTGACGGAACAGGAAATATAATCAATATAAAAAATGACGGTATTGCCGTATGGTACACCATAAAGGCGGATTCCGGAATTATGCGGTATATCGTGGAAAAGGGTTCTGTTGCGATTGACGGCATAAGTCTTACGGTTGCGAAAGTCGGGGCGGATAACTTCAGCGTTTCGATAATTCCGCATACTTCGGGGCAGACTATTCTTTCATCAAAGAAATCCGGAGATATTGTTAATCTCGAAAATGATATAATCGGAAAGTATGTCGAAAAGCTTATGAATCCGGTGAAAACAAACGGTATTGATATGAATTTTCTCGACGAAAGGGGTTTCTTATGAAAAAATTTTCGGTATTATGTTCAGTATTGGGATTGCTTTCGCTATCTTCATGCGGTTTGAATATCTACGGTCTGAATAATAATCTCATTTTTGATTGTATTCAAAAAAACAGCGAAACTCAGACGGTTGATGTAAAAAATATCGAGAAAATAAATATTGATATTATCGTGGGTGACTGCAATGTTACTGTCAGCGATTCCGATAAAGCCGTAATCAGTGCAAATTGCGAATACAGGGCAATAGGCGAGGAAAAGGCTCGGAAAGCTATGGATAATACCGAACTGCACTGTGAAATAAAAGACCATACGCTTTACGTTGATTTTATCGATTCGGAAACACATGAAAAAATCGCAGATACTAAAAACAGTAATTTTGTAAATATAATCACTGATGTTGAAATTTCTCTGCCGGACAGTCTGAATTGTTTTGATGTTTCGACCGATGTCGGCGATATTGATTTAAGCGGTCTTTCCGGAAGTTTTTGCGTTTCAAACAATGTCGGGGATATAACCGCAGAAAATCTGACAATAACAGGAAAATCAGATTTCAGTGCAGATGTCGGAGATGTTCGCTGTGAAATACCGGAACTTTCTGCAACAGAACTTGAATTTAACAATAATGTCGGTGATGTTGATTTGTCACTCGGAACAGTTGGAGAATCCAAAATTAATATAAAAGCAGGCGTAGGCGATATTAAACTCGATACCAACGGCAAAAGCTATGAGGAAAAATATTCGGAAAAAGATACTGTAAAACAGGAAAAGAAAATTACTGTTGACGGCAAATGTAATATCGGAATGAAGACAGATGTCGGTGATATAAAAATCAGGTAGGTAATTTTTACGGAATATCCAGTCTGACAGAATCTATCACAAAAAATATAAAGGGGGTCTTTTATGTTTGAATATAATACAGTTGAGGAGGCTCTTGAAGCTCTCCGCAGAGGCGAAATTATACTTGTTACCGATGACGAGAACAGAGAAAACGAGGGCGATATGATTTGTGCCGCACAGTTTGCCACTACCGAAAATGTCAATTTCATGGCGGTTCACGCAAAGGGTCTTATATGTATGCCTATGAGTTCAGAGATTTGCCGTAAATTGATGCTTCCGCAGATGGTTGACTGCAACACGGATAATCACTGCACCGCTTTTACGGTATCGATAGACCATATTGATACAACCACCGGAATTTCCGCCGAAGAACGTGGATTCACCGCACGTATGGCTGTTGATGACAACGCAAAGCCGGAGGATTTCCGCCGTCCGGGTCATATGTTTCCGCTGACCGCAAAGAAAAACGGCGTGCTTGAGCGTGACGGTCACACAGAAGCAACAGTCGATTTGATGAGACTTGCCGGACTTAAAGAATGCGGTCTGTGCTGTGAGATAATGCGTGATGACGGTACTATGATGCGTTCCGGAGAACTACAGGAAAAATCCAGGGAATGGGGTATGAAATTCATAACCATTCAGGCACTTAAAGAATACAGAAAAATCCATGAGACATTCGTCGAGCGTGTCGCAGATACAAAACTTCCCACAAAATACGGTAATTTCAGGGCGGTATGCTTTGTGAACCGTCTCAACGGTGAGCATCATGTTGCTCTCGTCAAAGGTGACATCGGAGACGGTGAAAATGTTCTGTGCCGTGTTCATTCAGAATGCCTTACCGGAGACGCTTTCGGCTCGCTGAAATGCGACTGCGGACAGCAGTTTTCTTCTGCTATGGCTCAGATTGAAAAGGAGGGCAGAGGGATTCTGCTCTATATGAGACAGGAGGGGCGTGGTATCGGACTTGTAAACAAGCTCCGTGCATACGAACTTCAGGATAACGGAATGGACACTCTTGACGCAAATATTGCACTTGGATTCCCGGGAGATATGCGTGAATATTATATCGGTGCGCAGATTCTCCGTGAACTCGGCTGTAAAACTCTTCGTCTGCTGACAAATAACCCCGATAAGGTGTACGGACTCAGCGGATTCGGTCTTGAAATCAAAGAGCGTGTGCCGATTCAGGTTGATGCTACCGACTATGATTTATTCTATCTCAGGACAAAACGTGACAGAATGGGTCATATTCTGAATTATTGATTATATTTACTTAAGAAAGGATTATTTGAAATGAAAGTTTATGAGGGAAATCTTATTCCGAGAGATGTAAGAATCGGAATCGTTGTTGCAAGATTCAACGAATTTATCACAAGCAAGCTCCTCGGCGGTGCTGTCGATACACTCAAACGCCATGACGTTTCGGAGGATTCAATTGATGTCGCATGGGTTCCCGGTGCGTTTGAAATTCCTCTTATCGCAAAGAAAATGGCAGACAGCGGAAAATATGATGCAATAATCTGTCTCGGTGCGGTTATACGTGGTTCGACTTCCCATTATGAACTCGTATGCAATGAGACCGCAAAGGGAATAGCACAGATTTCAATTTCAAGTGATATTCCGGTTATGTTCGGTGTTATCACTACCGAAAACATAGAGCAGGCAATCGAGCGTGCAGGCTCAAAGGCAGGAAATAAGGGAAGCGAATGTGCTGAGGGTGCTATCGAAATGATAAATCTTATCCGTGAAATAGAGGACTGAATCCGAAAATGGCAAATCTGATATTTGACTATGACGGAACGCTTCACCAGTCTATGAAAACATATGCCGAGGCGTTCCGCAATACCTGTAAATGGCTTGCCGATAAGGGATTTATGGAACAGAGAGAATTTACAGATGATGATATAAGTTACTGGCTGGGATTCAATTCAACGGATATGTGGAGCAGGTTTCTTCCCGATGCCGAACCGTGTATACGTGAAACCGCCCGTATAATGCTCGGCGAAGATATGGCTGAACGTGTGGAGAGGGGAGAGGGTGCGTTGTTTCCCCACGCCGAGGAAGTTCTTTCAGAACTGAAATCTCAGGGTCACAGACTTATATTCTTAAGCAACTGCCGTATAAAATATATGGAACGTCACCGCAGAATTTTCCGGCTTGACCGTTTTTTTGATTTTTTCTATTGCTGTGAGGAATTTGATTTTCTGCCGAAATATCAGATATTCCGGCTTTTCAGTCTTAATTATGACGGACAGTACATAGTAATCGGCGACCGTTTTCACGATATTGAAACGGCTGAAAAGAACGGTCTTAAATCCATAGGGTGCGGTTACGGATACGGTACGGCAGGTGAGCTTGATTCTGCGGATATTATCGTGAATGATATTTCCGAAATACCGCAGGCTGTGAAAACTCTCATACTGACGTGAGGTAAATATGAAAAATAAAAAATATATGGCATTGATTTTAGCGGTTTCTGTTCCGCTTTCGTTGTGTTCGTGTTCGCTGAATAATTTCGGATATGATTCGTCGGATTCCGGAAGCAGTACGGAGGAAAAAACAAAGGATATTCCGGAATCCGATAAAGATGAATCTGAAAATAAATCTGAAAAAGAATCAGACAATAAAACAGAAAATAAAAATAGTTCTGCCGATATGGACGATGTAAACGAAAGACTGGAACAGCTTCTTGATAATATTAAGATAAAAGATAATAAAAACGCCGTTCAGGAAGATATTGACTGGCTTATGGAAAATATCAATCTGGCGGCGGACAGGTCGGCATTGTGCAGTATCGATTATTATACAGACTGGAATAATGAAGACCTTGAAAACGAATATGACAGAGCATCCGAGATGTTATATGTCATGTCAAATGCTATGGGATACGTTTTTTCAAAAGGTGCTGTTTCGGAGGAATATTCAGAACTGTTTGAAAATCTTGTCGATGACAATGCTGTTGAATATTACACGCAGAAAGGGATTAATCTTGACCGTGTAGAGGGATATGCCAAGGTTGATTATAATGTATCTGATTCCGAACTCGATGACTATTTCGATATTGCATACAGTTCTGAACTTGACGACGATGAAAAGAATCTGAAAGCAGCGGAAGTATATCTGGAAATCCTTACTAATTACGATTCCGAAACATTCTACGACAGCTACAACCGTGACTATGAGCCGGAACTTATACTTGAACTTTCGGAGGCAGTAAGAAAAAATCTTATTCCTGTATCGAATAACCTTATAACTCAGTTCAGCAGAAACAGTTATTCCGCAGATATTTTTGATTCTCCGGAACTTCCGGACGATTTGTTCGGCACTGTCAGGGAGTATGCGGAATTTCTTTCGCCCGAAATAAAGAAATCAGCCGAAAGAATAAATGATGAAAAGCTGTATGTCATAGCTTCCGGAGATAATTGCTATACTGGTTCTTTCACGATTGATATGCCGTCGGAAAACAGTGCAATGATATATATTTATTCGGACGGTTCATATTACGATTTCACAACCGCAGTGCATGAGTTCGGACATTTTCATTCATCATTCAGCGATGATATAAATGCTTATCTTTGCGTGCCGAATATCGACCTTGCCGAAATACAGTCGCAGGGAATGGAACTGCTGTTCATGCAGTTCTACGATGCTATATACGGCAGACAGGCAGATGCCATGAAACTTCTCAGACTCAGCGATATTACAGATGCCGCCATAACCGGATTTCTTGTAGGAGCTTTTGAATACAGTGCACTTCTTCAGGCAGACAAACTCACTCCGGAAGATGTTCTTGAACTGTACAGCGATACGCTTGGGGATTATGCCGAAAATTATCCGTTTTACTATATGAGCCATATTTTTGAATCTCCGGGATATTATATCAGCTATGGAGTATCTGCTCTTGCCTCACTTGATATGCTTGATGAATGTATGGATAATCCCGAAGCCGCCGTGAAACAGTATGAAAAAATATCGGCAGTTCCGATTAATTCCAAAGAAAGCCGGTTCAGGTCGGTTCTTAAAGAATGCGGATTCAGCGATGTTCTCACTGAAAAATACATTGAACAGACTGCGGAAAATCTTCAGAAATTTGCCGATTCAATGAGATAAGAAAAAAACAGGAGACATTCCGAAAAACGGAATATCTCCTGTTTCTTATCTTATGCAGTTGAGGTTACAGTTTCCGGAAAAACTGTTTCAGGCGGATTATCTATTAAAGCCGTTTCTGCTGATGTTATAAGTGCAGTGATAGTTGTTGTTGTCTCTGTGGTTGCAGATGATATTGATTGTGATGTCGTAATGCAGGGAGAATCAATGGTATGTGTTGTTTCTCTTGTCTCAGCAGGAACAACGGCAGGGTGTGTCGTCTGTTCGTTGCATTCATCTGTTGCTATAGTCGGCTTTGTTACGGCGGGAGCAGCTGTTGTAACTGTTTCTGGTTCAGGAGCATTCGGTGAAACTATACCTGTTTTCGTAATACTCGGTAAAATCGTGTGATTTATCTGCTTTGTGGTGTTATTTGCGGTAGTAGTGTAGATTGCCTTTGTGGTATTTACTGCGGTTGTTTGTGTTTCTGATTGTGTAATATCTGCGGTTGTATATGTTTCGGGTTTTGCAGTATTTGCAGTGGTGTGTATTATTGGTTTTGTGGTATTTACTGCGATTGTGTGTGTTTCCGCATAGTTTGCAGATACAGAGGAATATGTAAGCGTTTCAGTTACGGCGGTAACAGATGATTCCGGAATAATTACGGCTTCTGTGACAGAACTCAGAGAATCCGGAAAATCTGTAGTATATACCATTGTAGATACTATGGCAGTATCAGCAGAAGATGTTGTTTCAGCAGGAACAGAAGATACTGTTATACCGGAAGTTACCAGTGTATTTTCCGGATTATGGGTATTATAATGTTCGGTTATGTTGTACTGCTGGTGAGGGTCGGGCTTGATTTCGCTGAGGATTTTGCTGTTATAAATCATAAAAGCGGATACGGCAGCTGCTGCGATTCCGGTAAAATAAGATACATTTCTGATAATTCCGGAACGCCGTATTTTTTTTTCGGCAAGATATTCATTGCGTCTTTTAAGGACGTTCTCGGCTATTTCTTCATAGCTTTTCATATTCAAAACCGCCTTCCTCCAGAATTATCCGCAATGATTTTTTAGCTCTGTACAGCAGATTATTTATCTGCTTTTTATTTTTTTTCATTATGACAGCAGTCTCATCGATTGTAAAATCCTCGAAATATGTAAGAACAAGTACCTGTCTGTAATCCTCTGATAATTTTTTCAATGCCGTATGAACGGATTTTTTTTGTTCCTGATGTATATATTCAAGTTCAATATCTGTATTATCTATAATTTCGGTATATTCTTCAACAGAAGCGTCAGAAATTCTGCGTCTTTTTCTCATTTCGTCAACTGCGATATTACGGGCGATGGAATACAGCCAAGTTCTGAAACTGCTTTTTTTGCGGAATACCGGTTTTTTCACAGCGATTCTGAAAAAAGCCTCCTCCATATATTCTTCGGCAAGAGTTAAGTTTCCGGTAATGCTGTTGAGATAGAGAAGAAGTCCGTCTTTGTAGTCCTTGATTATTTCAACAAGACCGTTGTCATCTCCGCTGATATAACGGTTATATCTGACTTCGTCATTATCCACGGACTTCCCCTCCTTGTTTACAGTATTTTAATTTCCGGATATTTCTGTTTTTTCCGGTCTTTTAGATTCGACTGCAATCTGGTCTGTGGTTTCGGGTTCGGAGGAGTCAGCTGATATTTCGGAAATTTCGGAATACCGGAAAAGTAATTTCAGAAATTTGTTTCCTTTGAATTTTTCGGCAAAATAATCATATGAAACGCATATTCCATATCCGGCGAATCCAATCATAAGAATAAAATATGACAGCGAATACTGTGATTTCGCCTCTGCGAGAAGATGGTACAGCATACCACCGAGAATAATAAGCGGTAGAGTGATGCTAAGAAAGTTTCTGTTTTTCAGACAGGCGATAAGTCCGGCAAAGCAGGCGACAAAAATCAGCTGTGCATACAAATCCATATAGACTTTGACACCGGATTTATGCTCATCGCATACCCATTTGGCAATTCCGGAACGTGGTGCATAGTTGGCACGGATTGTATTGTTCCAAATACTTTGATATGTTGTTTCGTTCCACTGTGACAGAAATTTTTTATAGAAAAATTCATTGGCATACTGTTTGTTTTCCATGAAATATTTTACTCGTTCACCGATACGCTTTACGGCTTCATCGTGTGCGACATCAGGGTCAAATCCTGAATTTGAGTAAAGGTCTACGGTATGATAGGCGTTATACCAACCTGGACCGTTGTGTGCTTCGTTAAGTCCCAGTACAAACCATGCGGTATATGGGATAGGTTCTCCAAGGTCTTGACCGCTTCTTTTTTCGTATGATGATTTTATAACGGGCATTATAGAAAGTGCAAGTGTGCAGGTAAGAGCAAGATATATAATATCCATGATGAATTTTTTCCGCCGGAACATCATAACAAATATAATTCCGGCAACAGCTACAAGAACTATATTGTTATTTGATTTCACGGCAACGGAGAACGCAAGCAATATTGCGGAAAGAATCCCATATATGAAATTATTTTTCTGAAAGTAGAGAATCATGAAAAGTACAGCGTATATTGCAAATGCTATGCCGATTATGATTCCGTATGTGAATGTGCAGAAAATCATCGGCTGTGCGGCAAAAAGCATTATAAATGCTGTGATATGCCTTATACGCTGGTCTTTGAATATTCTGCTGTTTATGAGAATTACACCGATATACGCAGCGGCAAGGAACACGGCGTTAAGCACTTGGAGATAGAGCAGATTCTGAGGTTCTCCGAAAAGCCGGCGGATTCTTATCACAATTTCGGTAAAGAATACATATCCAAGCTGAAATGAATAGTTTCGGAAATAGCGGTTTTCGGGATTGAGTACGCCGAAATCGTTCCGTGCAAAGGAATTGGCTGCATTTGTAACTACTCCGGAGTCTTCGGTCGGCATTGAGTTTGAGGAATATATCCATATTGTGCTGAGAATTATTGTCCACAAAGCAACAAAGGAAAGTTCAGTCCATAGCGGAACTTTTTTGAGAGCCGGCATTATCAGCCAGCATATTACCGCAAACAATATCAGATATATGAGATTTCCCACAAAGCTGTCGCTGTAAAATACAACAATTTCCCAGCCCTCCCGTATACGGTAAAGGACAGTATCTTTAACTTCTTCGGAACTGACGGTTTCCATTCCGGTTGTCTGAAGCATACTTGTCATAGTGAGTATTCCCATGAATATCAGCATAATGACAGCGATGAAAATTCTCGCAAATGACATGAATTTGTTGTCCGGAAAGATTTCCGGCGGTTTTTTCCTGTTTTTTTCTGACATAGTGATTTTTCCTTTCATTGATTATATGATAAGCAAATTATATCATCTTGAAACATTTTTGTCAACATTCTGTGCGGATATTCTTGATTTTTTCATGCGGATTTGTAAAGGCGAATCGGTCAGGAAAAATGCATTCCGAAAAAATATCAGATAAAAATTATCCCGGCTGTTGCAATTTTCAGAATAATATGATATAATTGTATGGAATAAAATTCTGAATTTATAAAAGGAGCTAAAAACAATGGCAAAAGAACTGGCAAAAGCATATAATCCGAAAGATTTTGAGGACAGAATCTATACGGCGTGGAATGAAAACGGCTGTTTCCGTGCAGAAGCAGACCCGAAAAAAACACCGTATACTATCGTTATTCCTCCTCCGAATATTACCGGACAGCTTCATATGGGTCATGCTCTTGACGAAACGCTTCAGGATATACTTATCCGCTGGAAAAGAATGTGCGGATACTCTGTACTCTGGCTTCCCGGAACAGACCACGCAGCAATCGCAACCGAGGCAAAAATCGTTGAAGCTATGCGGAAAGAGGGCGTTTCCAAAGAAAATTTGGGTCGTGACGGATTCATGAAACGTGCCTGGGAATGGAAAAAACAGTATGGCGGACGTATTGTGGAACAGCTTAAAAAGCTCGGTTCGTCATGCGACTGGTCAAGAGAACGTTTCACCATGGACGAGGGCTGTTCAAAAGCCGTAAAAGAAGTATTCGTCAAATATTACGAAAAAGGTCTGATTTACCGTGGAGAACGCATAATCAACTGGTGTCCGAAATGCCGGACTTCTCTTTCCGATGCCGAAGTAACTTTCGAGGAACAGGCAGGTCATTTCTGGCATATCCGCTATAAAATCAAGGATACCAACAATTATCTCGAACTTGCAACAACACGTCCGGAAACACTCCTCGGCGATACCGCTGTTGCTGTAAATCCGAAAGATGAGCGTTATAAGGAACTCGTCGGAAAAACCGTAATTCTCCCGATTGTTCACCGTGAAATCCCGATTGTTGCAGATGATTATGTTGAAATGGATTTCGGAACAGGTGTTGTAAAGATTACTCCGGCTCACGACCCGAATGACTTTGAGGTCGGTCTCCGCCATAATCTTCCTGTTATCAATGTCATGAACGACGATGCCACTATCGTTGACGATTATCCGGAATACGCCGGAATGGACAGATACGAAGCACGCAAGGCTATTGTCGAGGCTCTGGAAAAAGAGGGTGCATTAGTTGAAATCGAAGATTACAGTCACAATGTCGGAACGTGCTACCGCTGCGGAACTACCGTTGAACCGAAAGTATCTACACAATGGTTCGTAAAGATGAAGCCCCTTGCACAGCCTGCAATTGATGCCGTAAAGAACGGCGATACAAAATTTGTTCCGGAAAGATTTGACAAGATTTATTTCCACTGGCTTGAAAATATCCGTGACTGGTGCATTTCCCGTCAGATATGGTGGGGTCATCAGATACCGGCGTTCTACTGCGACGAATGCGGAGAAATGATTGTAACAAAGGAAGACAGTGCGGTATGTCCTAAGTGCGGAAAGCCTATGAGACAAGACCCCGATACGCTTGATACATGGTTCAGCTCGGCTCTCTGGCCTTTCTCGACTCTCGGATTCCCTGAAAAAACAGAGGATTTGGATTATTTCTATCCGACAAATACGCTTGTTACCGGCTATGATATAATATTCTTCTGGGTAATCCGCATGATGTTCAGCGGTCTCGAGAATATGGGAAAAGTTCCGTTTGATACTGTTCTGATTCACGGACTTGTCAGAGATTCTCAGGGTCGCAAGATGTCAAAATCCCTCGGAAACGGAATCGACCCCCTCGAAGTTATCAGCGAATACGGCGCAGATGCTCTCAGATTTATGCTTGCTACCGGAAATTCCCCCGGAAACGATATGCGTTATATCGACGATAAAGTCAAGGCAGCACGTAATTTTGCAAATAAGTTATGGAATGCTTCACGTTTTATCATGATGAATCTTCCCGACGACTATGAATTTGAAAAACTTCCCGAAAATCTCGAAATTGAGGATAAATGGCTTGTAAACAAGTTCAACGGGCTTGCAAAGGAAGTAAATGAAAATCTTGAAAGATTTGAACTCGGTGTGGCTTCTCAGAAACTCTATGACTTTATATGGGACGTTTACTGCGACTGGTATATTGAACTGACAAAACCCCGTATTCAGGCAGGAGGCGAAACAAAGAAAAAGGCTCAGGACGTTCTTGTGTGGGCAATGCAGGGAATGCTGAAACTTCTTCACCCGTTCATGCCGTTCATCACTGAGGAAATATGGCAGGTTCTCACAAACGAAAAATCAATGATTATTCTTGAATCATATCCGGTATATGACGAAAGCGTTGATTATACGGCTGACGAAAAAGCGTTTGAAAAGATAATTTCTGCAATTAAAGCCGTAAGAAATACACGCAGTGAAATGAATGTTCCGCCGTCTGTAAAGGCGAAACTTATAATTGAAACCGCTGAACCGGAATTGTTCACAGGCTGTGCGGTATTCTTCGAAAAACTGGCATCTGCATCATCGGTTGAAGCAGGCGAAAAAACAGAACACGAAAATTGCGCCAATGCCGTAACAGACAGCGCAAGAATCTTTATTCCTATGGACGAACTCGTTGACAAGGAAAAGGAAATCGCACGTCTTGAAAAAGAAAAGGCAAAGGTTCAGAAAGATATTGATTTCCTGAGCAATAAGCTGAATAATCAGGGATTTATTGCAAAAGCTCCCGAAAAGCTTATTGAAGCCGAAAAGGCTAAGCTTGCAAAGGCGGAGGAGAAAATGGCTAAGATTAATCAGTCAATCGAGGCTTTCAGAAAATAATGCGTAATAAAATTATCGCTTATGCAGGAGAAAGGTATTCTACAGAACCTGAATATCTATGGGCTAAAACTCCTGATACGTTTGTTCTGAGAAATAAAAATAATAAAAAATGGTATGCGGCTGTTTTGCAGGTGAAAAAATCAAAGTTCGGATATGATGATAATTCTTTGGTTGATGTTATTAATCTCAGATGTGAACCTGTTACAAGAGAGTGCCTGCTCAGTGAGGGCAGGTGCTTTCCTGGGTATCATATGAATAAGAAAAACTGGATTTCAATAATCCTTGACGATAATATTGATTTTCAGATACTATGCAATATCATAGACGAAAGCTATGATATTATAGACAGGTGATGATATGATTTTTGATATACCTACAATCGAAACAGAACGTCTGATTCTCCGACCTCTTACAGTTGATGATGCAGAATCTGTATTTGAATGGGCGGGCGATGAACGTGTTGCAGAATATATGATTTATCCATGTCACAAAAATATTGAAATTACAAAAGAATGGCTGAAATCGCTGAAAAATCTCGAAAATGAGTATACATGGGGATTTGTGCGTAAATCGGACGGAATGCTTATTGGTTCAGGCGGTATCAGATTCAGAGCGGACGAAAAAGTTTGGTCTTTTGGATATAATTTTCGGTTTGACTGCTGGGGGAAAGGATATGCAACAGAATCCGCAGGACATATGATAAAATATGTCTGCTCTGAACATAATGCCCATGAATTTGTTGCAGAACACGCTGTAGATAATCCGGCTTCAGGACGAGTTATAGAAAAATGCGGACTTGAATTTGCATATTATTCAGAATATTCCAAATTTGACGGAAGCCGTAAATTCAGGTCAAAAGTTTATAAAATGAAAATCAAATAATTTTACACTTTTGTTTAAGGAGAAAAAGTAAAATGATTAAACATATAGTAATGTTCAAGCTCAACGACATAAGCATGGCGGAAGAAGCTAAAAAACGTTTCAGCAATGTCATTGAAAATGTTTCCGAACTCAGAAAGGGCGAAGTTGTGATAAATTCCGCCGATGCACCCGACAGCAATTACACTATTGCTTTAATATGCGATTTTGATAATATCGACGACCTGAACGCTTATCAGGTTCACCCTGCTCATAAGGAGTTCGGCGCATTTATTGCCGGAATCAAGACCGACAGAGCGTGCATTGATTACGAATATTAATTGAATTATGGTAGACGTAAAAGGAAAATGGGCGTTGATTACAGGCGCAAGCAGAGGTCTCGGAAGACTTGTCGCCGTCGCAATGGCGGAACAGGGCTGTAATCTCATACTTCACAGCAGAAACGTTGAACATTGTTCGGAGGTTCTCGGACAAGTCAAATCATACGGTGTTGAAGCGTATACGGTTCAGGCTGAACTTTCCGATATGAAACAGCTCGGAAATATGCTCGCTGAAATCGACAGAAAAAATATTCCGCTTGATATAATATTCAACAATGCAGGATTGCAGACAACTTACAGAACAGAATTTCTGGAAACTCCAGTTGATGAATTTGAACTGAGTTTCAGAATAAATACAATAGCTCCGATGATGATTTGCTATCACTTTTTACCAATGATGACTGAACGTGGATTCGGTCGGATTATCAATACATCAAGCGATATTAATCTCGAACCCCAGCAAGCTCCGTATTCTGCAAGCAAATCCGCACTTGACAAGATTACAAGGGATTTGGCTTATGCTTATCGTGATACAGATGTTATAATAAGTCTTGCAAATCCGGCGTGGTGCAAGACGGATATGGGCGGACAAAATGCTTATTTTGAGCCGGAAACTGCGATTCCCGGACTTCTTGTGGGAGCATTCGTGAGCGATAAAAAACAGGGCAGATATTTCAATGCACAGGATTTCAGGGGAATGACTTTAAAAAATGCAGTCGCCAAAGCCGAATTACAGGAGAGTCCGTACCAATGATGAATTTTGACGAATGCATGGATTTTATTAATTCTTTCAGCAAATCCGGAAAGCCTGTTTCCGATTTGTCCCGTGCGGAAAATTTAATGAAAATTATCGGAAATCCCGAAAAAAAACTGAAATTTGTCCACGTTGCCGGAACTAACGGAAAAGGCTCGACGGTTGAATATATTTCAAATGCGCTGATTTATTCAGACTACAAAACCGGACAGTTTACATCTCCGTTTGTACTTCACTATACAGACAGAATCCGTATAAACGGCAGGGAAATTGATGAAAAATCACTCTGTGAAATCGCCGGATATGTGAAATCACAAATATCAGGAAATGAATATTCACAGTTTGAAATCACAATGGCAATCGCTATGCTGTGGTATGTCCGTGAGAATTGCGATATTGTCGTGCTTGAATGCGGAATCGGCGGACTTCTTGACTGCACAAATGTTATTCCTCCGCCACTGGTATCGGTTATTACTTCAATTTCGCTCGACCATACAGCTATTTTAGGCGATACCGTCGAAAAAATCGCACAACAGAAAGCAGGCATAATAAAGGAAAATTCTGCGGTTGTTTTATCTATGGATAATAAACACAATGTAAAATATCTCGTTGAGAAAACCGCCATGGAAAAGAATGCCGAGTTTATAACGCCGGATAATCATGATTGCAAATATTATGATAAAACGTTTATTTATAAAAATGAACAATATAAAATAAATATGCTCGGATTTCACCAGTTCATGAATGCCGTTACAGCTATTGAAGCGTGCGAATATCTGAGAAAAAAGGGTTTTGAAATTTCAGATGACAACATAAAAAAATCCATAGAAACTACGTATGTCAGGGCGAGAATACAATATATTGACGGAAATCCGCCTGTTATCGTTGACGGCGGTCATAATCCTGATGGCATTAAACAGTTATTCAACACTCTTGCGTGCATTGACAAATATATTTATGCGGTAATGGGAATGGTTGACTCAAAAGATTATCCGGATTGTGTGCGTGATATTGCACGCTGTTCCAAAGTCATGTTTACTGTGGACGGTTTCGCTCCCAATGCTGTTTCTGCTGAAAAACTCGCCAAAATATCACGTAAATCCGGCACACATAGCGGAGTTTATCACTCACTTGATGAAGCTGTTATAAAGGCAAAGGATTACGCACTTTTAAATAATGGAATTGTTGTTATCTGCGGTTCACTTTATTTAGCAAGCGAATATCTGAATAATTACTATAATCAGGACTGAAATTTTATGAAAAATTGTGCATGTATATGAAATTTAAAATATCTCTTGCAAAATTTTTCCGGCAGTGATATAATTTTTTCATGAACTGCGAAAGCAGAATTTATTAAAGGAGGTTTTTTAACAATGGCGTTAAAAAATCAGTATCTCATCGATTTACTCGAAACAGTTAAAAAAAGAAATCAGGGCGAGCCGGAATTTATTCAGGCTGTTACAGAAGTTCTCGAAACCCTCGAACCTGTTGCTGAAAAAAGACAGGATTTGATTGATGCAGGCGTTTTTGAAAGAATCGTTGAACCCGAAAGACAGATTATGTTCCGTGTTCCGTGGGTTGACGATAACGGCAAGGTTCGTGTAAACAGAGGTTTCAGAGTACAGTTCAATTCTGCAATCGGTCCTTACAAGGGCGGTATCAGACTTCACCCGTCCGTATATCTCGGAATTATCAAGTTCCTCGGCTTTGAGCAGGTGTTCAAGAACAGCCTTACAACTCTCCCTATGGGCGGCGGTAAAGGCGGTTCTGACTTCGACCCCAAGGGCAAGTCAGACGGCGAAGTTATGCGTTTCTGCCAGAGCTTCATGACAGAACTTTCAAAGCACATCGGTGCTGATACAGACGTTCCTGCCGGTGACATCGGTACAGGCGCACGTGAAATCGGTTTCATGTTCGGTCAGTATAAGAGACTCCGCAACGAGTTTACAGGCGTTCTCACAGGTAAGGGTCTTACTTACGGCGGTTCACTCACAAGAACAGAAGCTACAGGTTACGGTCTCTGCTATTTCACAAACGAAATGCTTCAGGCTAACGGCAAGAGCTTCGAGGGTCAGACTGTCGTAATCTCAGGTTCGGGAAACGTTGCTATCTACGCTACTGAAAAGGCTGTTCAGTACGGTGCTAAGGTTGTTGCACTTTCTGACTCAAACGGCTATATTCACGACCCAGACGGAATTGAGCTTGACATCGTTAAGCAGATTAAAGAGGTTGAGCGTGGACGTATCAAGGAATACTGCGACAGAACTTCACACAAGAATGTTACATATACAGAGGGCTGCAAGGGCATCTGGACAATCAAGTGCGATATTGCTCTCCCGTGTGCTACACAGAACGAAATCGACGGAGAAAGTGCTGAAATCCTCGTAAAGAACGGCACATACTGCGTATCCGAGGGTGCAAATATGCCTTCAACTCCTGAAGCTATCGAGACATATCTTTCCAACGGCATTCTTTATGGTCCTGCAAAGGCTGCAAATGCCGGCGGTGTTGCTACTTCTGGTCTCGAAATGAGCCAGAACAGCGAGAGACTTTCATGGACATTCGAGGAAGTTGATGCTAAGCTCCACAACATCATGAAGGACATCTTCAAGGCTTGCGACGAAGCTGCCAAGGAGTACGGAATGGAAGGCAACTACATGGCAGGTGCAAATATTGCCGGATTCCTTAAGGTTGCTGAAGCTATGAAGGCTCAGGGCTGTGTCTGATTCCTTTTAATGGATTCTGATTCAGACCGTGTCCGACTGAATAATAAACTAAACCGTCTCCCCGATTCACGTCGGGGAGATTTTTTAGATGAAAAATAAAAATATTTGTCACAATCACTTGCAATTTCATATAATGTATGGTATAATTTTTCAGGCTTAAGTTGAAAATAACCGGATAATCCGGTACAGGGAGTGTTTTTTTGAATGTTCAGCGAAATTATAAAAAAAATCGATGATATGGTGTGGGGAGTTCCGCTTATATTGCTGATTCTGGGCTGTGGAATATATCTCACAGTGCGTCTCAGAGGTTTACAGGTTCGCCGTCTCGGTCTTGCATTAAAATATATGTTCGCAAAGGAAGAGGGCGGAAGCGGTGAAATATCAAGTTTCGGTGCATTGTGTACCGCTCTTTCCGCAACAATCGGAACAGGAAATATAGTCGGTGTTGCTACTGCAATCGCTGCCGGCGGAGCAGGTGCGCTTTTCTGGATGGAACTTGCCGCTTTTTTCGGAATGGCAACAAAATATTCCGAGGGACTTCTCGCCATAAAATACCGGATAACCGATAAAAACGGCAAAATGCTCGGAGGTCCTTTTTATTACATAGAAAACGGAATGGGTGACAGATGGAAATGGCTCGGCAAACTTTTCGCAGTGTTCGGCGTTTTTGTCGGTCTTATGGGAATCGGAACATTTACTCAGGTAAACAGTATAACCACCGCTGCCAACAGCTTTTTTGACCCCGAAAAACTTCATACAATAGCTATATTCGGCAACGAATACACTATAACACAGGTAGTTGTCGGTCTTGTGATAACCGTACTTGCAGCACTTATAATTATCGGCGGAATCCAGTCCATAGCAAAAGTTTCGGAGATTTTTATACCGGTAATGGTTATTGCCTATGTTCTCAGCTGTCTTGTTGTTATTTTTACGCATATCGGCGATATACCGTCAGCTGTAGCCGAAATAATAAAAAGTGCATTCGGTCTGAAAGCTGTAACCGGCGGTGTTCTTGGAACAATTATGGTTTCTATGCAGAACGGTATCGCCCGTGGAATCTTCTCTAATGAAGCCGGTCTCGGTTCGGCTCCTATTGCCGCTGCTTCCGCAAAGACCAGCGAGCCTGTACGTCAGGGACTTGTTACTATGACCGGAACATTTATCGATACCATTATTGTATGTACGCTTACTGGTCTTACTATAGTTATTTCCGGCTGTATCGAGAAAAATCCGGAACTTCAGGGCGTTGAGATAACAAATGCAGCTTTCGCCTATGGTATGCCGTTTTCGGAAAAGGTATCAAGTTTTATTTTAATGATGTGTCTGATGTTCTTTGCGTTTACTACTATTTTAGGCTGGAATTATTATTCCGAACGCTGTCTGTCATATCTTACACATTCAAACAAGACCATGACTGTTATTTTCAGAATATTATATATCATGGCTGTATTTATAGGTCCATACATGACAGTTGCCGCTGTATGGAATATCGCCGATATATTCAACGGTCTCATGGCACTTCCGAATATAGTCGCACTTATCGCACTTTCCGGAGTTGTCTCAAAAGAAACAAAAGATTATTTCAGTAAGTTCAAAAAATAGGGAGTTTAAAAGTCAGGAGTTAAAAGTTTTGCTTTTTTAGCCCTGACTTTTCTGTTGACAATTTATTGGCAATGTGATATAATAAATATGTGTGTGTAAACCAAAAAAGAGGTGGTGTATTTGAACTTTCAGAAACTTCCGGCTATAGTAATATTAAATATATTTATTATTTTTGCTGAAATCGTTCTTCTTTCGCCTGGACTTGCGGGATTAAGCGGTAAGGCTTTATTTATAGCGGTTTCGGCAGGAGTTGTTGTGTTTATTGCCGGAAATTATCTGCTGTTTTCTTCTGCATATAAAAAACCCAGTCTCGGAAATAAAAAAAATATTGATGACAACGATTTTGAAAACGCTTTCAAAGGCTGGCGCAGTATGAATACACCTTTTAATTTACAGATAGATACCGCACTCAGACAGCTTGAACAGTTCAATATACGCTGTGAAAAACTCCGCATTCTTTCGGAGGACGGTACTTTCCAGCCCGCTGCCGATGAAATAGAATTATGTATTTTCAATAATTTCAAGCGTATTATCAATCGTCTTCTCATATGCGATATGAAAGATTCGGACGATGTAAAACGGGGAACAGAATACATTAACCGGCTTATCGGAGAAAATACCGAATGTCTCAACGTTTTCAGCCGGTTTATCGACGAAGTTGCAGTTATGCTTGATTCGCCGAATGATGTTAAATCGCTTGCATTGCAGTCCGTCACGGATTCTCTCAAAAAAATACAGAAATCCGATAATTCATAATAAACCGGAGGGGGATTTGTTCATGAGCAGTAATAAGGGGAAAATTGCAGTTTCAATGATAGCCGTGGGAATAATTGCAGTTGCGGCAGTCGGCGGAGGTCTCCGACTTACACGCAATATCGGCAAAAGCGACCGTCAAATTTCCCGTGAACAGGCTCTTGACGACCTGACGAAACTGCTGAAAAAAATCGATGTAACCAATATCGAACCTCGTAAGGCTCAGGTGGAAATCGGAACGTCTTCACTTGCTGACGAACTTCCGGATATAAGCAAATATCCGCTCAGCGTTTACGGCGACGGCGATATAGATATTGAGATATTTTCATCAACCGAAAAATCAGGCAGAGGAACTGACGGCTGGCTCAATGAAATCGCAGAACGCTTCAATGAGGAGGATTTTCAGATAGACGGTCGGGATATTTCGGTTTCTGTGCGTCCCGTGGCTTCGGGGCTTTCGTATGACTATATTGTTTCCGGAAAGTATGTTCCGCATGCTTATACGCCGTCAAATGAACTGTGGGGCGATATGATTGATTCCGAAGGAATTGACATCAGGCTGGAGGACGAATGTCTTGTAAGCAGTACTGCCGGAATACTCGTGAACAATAATGTGTATAACAATATAAATTCAAAATACGGTTCGGTTACGCTTGAAACGGTTGTTCAGGCTACTGTCGACGGAGAAATTGCCATGGGATATACAAATCCGTATTCTTCATCAACCGGACTGAATTTTCTTGTATCTGCACTCAATACTTTTGACAGCTCCGATATTCTCAGCCAGAAAGCCGTCAGCTCTTTTGTGGATTTTCAGGCGAATGTGCCGTTTGTGGCATATACAACGCTACAGATGAGGGAGGCTGTCGAATCTGGTTCGCTTGATGCGTTTATTTTTGAATCCCAGCTCGTTTTCAATGACGCTTCTCTTAAAAGATACAGCTTTATTCCTTTCGGCGTGGAACATAATAATCCTATGTATTCCCTCGGCAGAATATCACCTGACGAACAGGAAGTCTTAAAACAGTTCATTTCATACTGCAAAAACGATGAATCACAGAAACTTGCCGAAAAATACGGATTCAACCAGCAGAACGGCTATAAATCTGATATATCCGATATAAGCGGAAATGCTCTGATTTCTGCACAGAAACTCTGGAAAGAGGAAAAAAATGCCGGAAAACCGGTAGTGGCTGTATTTGTTGCCGATATGTCCGGAAGTATGGACGGCGATCCGATACGTCAGCTCAAACGTTCACTTATAAACGGCTCACAGTATATCAGCGATGAGAATTATATAGGTCTTGTGACTTATAATAATAATGTTCAGATAAATCTCCCGATAGATAAATTTACTCTTAATCATCGGGCTTACTTTACCGGAGCAGTCGAGGATATGTCGGCAGTCGGCGGAACAGCTACATTTGACGCAGTCGCTGTTGCTTCTGATATGCTTGTTGATGCTCGTGAAAAATATCCCGATGCAAAAATTATGATGTTCGTACTCAGCGACGGCGAAACAAATACGGGCTGTGATTTAAAGGATATTTCGGAAATTGTTCAGGCTCTTGAGATACCAATATATACAATCGGCTACAATGCCGACCTTGACGAATTAAGCAGAATTTCAGCTATAAACGAGGCAGCAAGTATCAACGCCGATTCCGATGATGTTGTTTATGCGCTGAAAAATTTGTTCAATGCTCAGGTTTAGGAGGTTTAATCATGTCATCTTTGCTTATAAAAAATATACGTGCTGTTGATTCGGAACAGGATACGGCCACGGACGTTTTTATCAACAGCGGAAAAATCGCAGAAACAGGAAAAAATCTTGATGTTACGGCTGACGAAGTAATCGACGGCACAGGTCTTGTGCTTATGCCGTCTCTTTTCGATATGCACGTTCATTTCCGTGACCCCGGATTCACGCACAAGGAAGATATATTCACCGGCTGTTCGGCTGCTCTTGCAGGAGGCGTGACCGGTGTCCTTGCCATGCCGAATACAAATCCTCCGTGCGACAATCCGGAAACTATCCGCTATATCATTGAAAAGGCTGAGAGCACGGGCGTTGACGTTTATCCCGTCGGCTGTATCACAAGCGGTATGAACGGCGGTGAACTCTGCGATTACGATGCTCTGAAATCCGCAGGCTGTATCTGCATTTCCGATGACGGAAGACCGGTCGCAAATGCAGAACTCATGAGACAGGCTCTTGAAATGACAAAGGAAAACGGACTTCTTGTTGTTTCACACTGCGAGGATTTAAGCATAATAAACGGCGGTATCATGAATAAAGGCGAAGTTTCGGACAAACTCGGCGTAAAGGGTATGGACAGGGCTTCCGAGGATTATATTACTGCCCGTGAAATGATACTTGCAAAGTCCGTGGATTCCCGTATACATATATGTCACGTTTCCACGGAGGGAAGCACAGAAATGATTCGGTTTGCAAAATCGTGCGGAGTTAAGGTAACGTGCGAAACCGCTCCGCATTACTTCATGCTGACCGATAAACTCCTTGAAAAACGTGATGCCGATTACCGCATGAATCCGCCTCTCAGAACAGATAAGGACGTAAGAGCAATCATAGACGGAATAAAGGACGGTACGATAGACTGTATAATCACAGACCACGCTCCCCATGCTCCGGAGGAAAAAGCCGATTTTGAAAACGCTCCGAACGGTGTTGTAGGTCTGGAAACCTCACTTTCTGCAACCCTTACGGCGTTGTATCATACGGGGGAAGTCAGTCTGAACAGAATTGTCGAGCTTATGTGCGTTAATCCGAGGCGTATTTTAGGTCTTGAAGTTCCCGAAATCAAAGCCGGAAGCACTGCCGATTTGGTAATTGCCGACATAGACAGAAAATGGACTGTAAAGCCGGAAAAACTTCATTCCAAATCACGCAACAGCGTATTTAAGGGAATGACCCTCACCGGCAGACCGCTTGCCACTATTTCAAAGGGAATTATAAGATATAATATTATATAATAAAAGGAGATGTTTTTATGTCATTTGACAGACTTATCGAAAAAATTATTGAACTTAAAAATCCTTCCGTTGTAGGTCTTGACCCTAAACTTGAATATGTTCCGAAATATATTCAGAGACGTTACCTTGACAAGGACGGCATGACCATGAAAGCTGCTGCCAAAGCAATATATGACTTCAATCAGGCTATTATAGACGAGATACATGATGTTGTTCCGGCTATAAAACCGCAGGCGGCTTATTATGAGATGTACGGACATTACGGTATTCGTACTCTCGAAAAAACTATCAGATATGCAAAGCTTAACGGTATGTTCGTTATAACCGACGGCAAACGAAATGACATCGGGGCAACTATGGAGGCATATACAAATGCTCACCTCGGCTGTACTTCCGTTGGTGAAAGCACTTCCGAGGCTTTCGGAGCTGATGCACTTACGGTAAACGGATACCTCGGAACTGACGGTATTGAGCCTCTCCTGAAAGTCTGCCGTGAACGTGATAAAGGTATTTACGTTCTTGTAAAAACTTCAAATCCGTCAAGCGGTGAATTTCAGGATTTGAAACTTGATGACGGTACGCCGGTATATGCAAAAATGGGCGACCTCTGTGAGAAGTGGGGAGCTGATACGGTCGGCAAATACGGCTATTCCGCAGTAGGTGCAGTTGTCGGTGCAACATATCCGGAAATGCTTGCAGAACTCCGTAAGAGATTACCGCACACAATGTTTCTTGTTCCCGGATACGGTGCTCAGGGAGGCGGTGCGGAAGGTCTCAGGGGAGGATTCGATGAAAACGGTCTCGGAGCAATTGTCAATTCAAGCCGTGCCGTTATGTGTGCCTATAAGAAAGAGGGCTGTGATGAGCGTGATTTCGCAAAGGCTGCACGCCGTGAAGCTATCCGCATGAGAGATGACATAACACAGTATATTAATCTGAAATAATATGACAAGAATCTTTCCGGAATATCACGTAAGAATTATTTGGGAGCAGGTTCGGAATTTAAACTAAATCAACTCACGGTGACAATGGCGTTGCTGTGTTTTATAAATCTTCAAGATTAATTGAAAGGATTGGTAAAATGTCTTTATTTAATCAATCGGAAAAAGCTTACCTCATGCTCGCAAACGGGCAGATTTTTGAGGGCAGAAGTTTCGGAAAAAAGGGGACGGTTATCGGTGAAGTTGTTTTTACTACTGGTCTTACCGGTTATCAGGAAACGCTCACCGACCCCAGCTATTACGGTCAGATTGTAACGCAGACGTTTCCGCTTATCGGAAATTACGGCGTAAACAGTTCCGACAACGAATCCGCAAAATCGTACGTCAGCGGTTATATTGTCCGTGAATGGTGCAGTGTGCCGTCCAATTTCCGGTGCGAGGGTGGTATAAATGACTTTCTTGTGAATCATAATATAATCGGCATATGCGGAATCGATACACGCCGGCTTACCCGTATTATCCGTGAGGCAGGCGTTATGAACGGCGTTATCACTACCGAAAACGTCTATGAGAAAAAGGACGAGCTTCTTGAAAAAATAAATTCCTTTGCGGTCAGAAATGCCGTTCCGGCTGTTACCGCTCCGAATATCAGGACATATACTCCGGAAAATAAAAAATACCGTGTCGTTCTCTTTGATTTCGGATATAAACGCAATATCAGGCAGGAACTTTTCAGGCGTGGCTGTGAAGTCGTTGTTGTTCCGGCAGATACAATCGCCGAAGAAGTAAAAAATCTCGCTCCGGACGGAATTATGTTTTCAAACGGTCCGGGAGACCCCTCCGAAAATACCGGAATTATCGCAAATATCCGTGAAATTCAGAAGCTCGGAATCCCGATTTTCGGAATCTGTCTCGGTCATCAGCTTATGGCTCTCGCAAACGGCGGACGTACCGAAAAGCTGAAATACGGTCATCGTGGTGCGAATCAGCCTGTTATCGACCTCGAAAGCGGTCTGACATACGTCACAAGTCAGAATCACGGATATGCCGTTGTGGGAGACAGCATTGACAGTTCCGTGGGACGTGTTTCGCATATCAACGCAAACGACAAAACCTGCGAGGGTATCAGATATACCGCCGTCAATGCACGTACAGTCCAGTTCCACCCCGAAGCTCACGGAGGACCGCTTGATACCGCTTATCTGTTCGATGAATTTGTGGAAACTATGAAAGGGGAGGTCTGCTGATATGCCATTGAGAAGTGATATTAAAAAAGTTCTTGTTATTGGTTCAGGACCGATAGTCATCGGTCAGGCTGCCGAGTTCGACTATGCCGGAACTCAGGCATGTCGTGCACTTAAACAGGAAGGTCTTGAAGTTGTTCTTGTAAATTCAAACCCTGCTACAATCATGACCGATAAGGCAATGGCGGACAAGGTTTATATCGAACCGCTGACTCTTGATGTCGTGAAACGTATTATCGAAATCGAAAAGCCTGACAGTCTGCTTTCAACGCTCGGCGGTCAGACCGGTCTTACACTTTCAATGCAGCTTGCCGCTGAGGGTTTTCTTGATTCGCATAACGTAAAGCTCCTCGGTGCTGACCCTGAAACGATTCATAAGGCGGAGGACAGACAGGCTTTCAAGGACACCATGGAAAAAATCGGCGAGCCGTGTATTCCGTCAAAGGTCGTGGAAAATGTCGATGATGCTATGGAGTTTGCTGATGTTATCGGTTATCCTGTAATCGTCCGTCCGGCGTTCACGCTCGGAGGAACAGGCGGAGGAATCGCTCAGAATAAAACCGAACTCCATGAAATCGCCGTCAATGGTCTCAGACTTTCGCCGATTACTCAGATACTCGTCGAGAAATGTATAAGCGGTTGGAAAGAAATTGAATTTGAAGTTATCCGTGACAGAAAAGGAAATGTCATCACTGTATGTTCAATGGAGAATTTCGACCCTGTGGGAGTTCATACCGGTGACAGTATTGTTATTGCTCCTGCCGTTACGCTTTCGGACAGGGAATACCAGATGCTTCGTACAGCTGCTATAAATATCATCAAGGAACTCAAAGTCGAGGGAGGCTGTAACTGTCAGTTTGCACTTCACCCCACGAGTTTTGAGTATGCGGTAATTGAGGTAAATCCCCGTGTTTCACGTTCTTCCGCACTTGCTTCCAAGGCGACTGGCTATCCGATTGCAAAGACAGCCGCAAAAATCGCCGTAGGATATACGCTTGACGAAATAATAAATCAGGTTACCGGAAGAACATTCGCCTGCTTTGAACCGGCTCTCGACTATGTTGTTGTAAAATTCCCGAAATGGGCTTTTGATAAGTTCGTATACGCAAAAAGAACCCTCGGAACTCAGATGAAAGCCACCGGCGAAGTAATGGCTATCGGTACTTCTTTTGAACAGGCTATGATGAAAGCCGTGCGCTCAATCGAACTCGGTCTCGATACAATGAGTATGAAAAAGTTTGTCGGTTTCACAAGAGAACAGCTGATTGAAAAACTCCACGATATTGATGACGAACGTTCATTCGTTGTGTTTGAGGCTCTCAAAAAGGGCGTAACTCCCGAGGAAATCCACGAAATCACGATGATTGACAACTGGTTTTTATATAAGCTTCTTAATCTTGTGGAACTCGAAAAATGGCTTGCAGACGGTGAACTCACAGAGGAAAAATACGATACCGCCAGACAATACGGCTATCTTGACAGCACAATCGAAAGATTAAGCGGTCAGAAATGCCCGAAACATAAATCAAATGTTTTCAAGATGGTCGATACCTGCGCCGGTGAATTTAAGGCGGAAACTCCGTATTTCTATTCGACATATGACGACGAGAACGAAGCCGAACAGTTTATCGAACACAGAAACACCGGAAAGAAAAAAGTTATCGTTTTCGGTTCAGGACCTATCAGAATCGGTCAGGGAATCGAATTTGACTACTGTTCCGTTCATTGCGTCTGGACTTTGAAAGAACTCGGATATGAAGCCGTTATCTGCAATAATAACCCCGAAACAGTTTCAACCGATTTCGATACCGGAGACCGTCTTTATTTCGACCCTCTCACACGTGAGGACGTTGAGGCAATCATAGAAACCGAAAAGCCTTACGGGGTTGTTGTGCAGTTCGGCGGTCAGACGGCTATAAAGCTTACACGTCATCTTGCAGATATGGGCGTGAATATCCTCGGAACGTCAGCCGATATGATAGATGCCGCCGAAGACAGGGAACGTTTCGACGAAATACTTGAAAGATGCGGTATTCCCAGACCGCAGGGTCAGACCGTAATGACGACTGATGAAGCTGTTGAAGCTGCCGAAGAACTCGGATATCCCGTTCTTCTCCGTCCGTCGTATGTTCTGGGCGGTCAGAATATGATTATTGCACATTCAAAAGAAGATGTCGTTGAATACATGGGAATCATCACAAGCCATATGATAGAAAACCCCGTACTTATCGACAAGTATATGATGGGAACGGAAGTCGAAGTTGATGCGATATGCGACGGCGAAGATTTCCTGATTCCCGGAATTATGGAGCATATCGAACGTGCCGGCGTACATTCCGGCGACTCGATTTCAATTTATCCGGCACAGCATCTGTCTGAGCGGATAAAAAGAATCATTGTCGAATATACACGCAAACTTGCCAGGGAACTCAATGTCATCGGTCTCGTGAATATACAGTATGTAGTATATAATCACGAAGTATTTGTGATTGAGGTAAATCCCCGTTCATCGAGAACAGTGCCTTATATAAGCAAGGTTACCGGAATACCTATGGTAGATATTGCCACTAAAATAATGTTCGGTGCAAAACTTAAGGATATGGGCTATGAAAGCGGTTTATATCCGGCAGGCGATTATGTTGCGGTAAAAGTTCCGGTATTCTCTTTTGAAAAACTCACCGATGTTGATACAATGCTCGGTCCTGAAATGAAATCAACCGGCGAATGTCTCGGTATCGGCAGAAATCTTGAAGATGCATTACTGAAAGGTCTTATTGCGGCAGGTTTTGACCTGAAAAAAACAGGCGGTGTGCTTATTTCCGTCCGTGATTCCGATAAGCGTGAAGTATTGCCGATTGCCGACAAGTTCGAGCAGATGGGATTTGAACTGTATGCAACTTCCGGAACTCAGAGCGTTCTTACAAGAAATATGATTGCTTCACATCTCGTCCGCAAGATTTCCGACGGTGAACCGAATGTTGTTACACTTCTCGAAAGCGGAAAAATACACTATGTAATATCTACATCGGCAAAGGGAAGACTTCCGGAACGTGACAGCGTGAAAATGCGCCGTAAATCAATAGAGCGTTCAATTTGCAGTCTCACCGCTATTGATACGGCAAAATCGCTTGTAAAAGTTCTTGAATCCGGACGTACTGTAAATGATGTCGAACTTGTCGATATAACCAAAATATAAATAAACTTTATTAATTTGAAAGGATATGAAAAAATGAGCGAATGTACACATGATTGTTCAAGCTGTGGAAGCGATTGTGCAAGCAGAACCGAACCGCAGAGCCTGCTCGAAAAACCGAACCAGATGAGCAGTGTCGGAAAGGTTATCGGTATCGTGAGCGGAAAGGGCGGAGTCGGAAAAACTATGGTTTCTTCGATGCTTGCCGTTTCCATGCAGAGAGCCGGAAAAAATGTCGGACTTCTTGATGCCGATATAACAGGTCCGTCAGTTCCGAAAGCGTTCGGTATTCACGGAATGGCTGAAGCCTGTGAGTTCGGAATTATTCCACGCAAAAGCAAAATGGGTATTGATATTATGTCAATCAATCTCCTGCTTGAAAACGAAACAGACCCCGTTGTATGGAGAGGTCCTGTTATTGCCGGCGTTGTAAAGCAGTTCTGGACTGATGTAATCTGGAAAGATATTGATTATCTTTTTGTGGATATGCCTCCGGGAACAGGTGATGTTCCGCTTACGGTGTTCCAGTCTCTGCCGGTTGACGGAATCGTTATTGTAACCTCACCGCAGGAACTTGTATCAATGATTGTCGAAAAGGCTGTGAAAATGGCAAAGCTCATGAATATACCGATTATCGGAATCATTGAGAATATGAGTTATTTTGAATGTCCTGACTGCGGAAAGAAACACAGGATATACGGCGAAAGTCATATTGAAAAAATAGCCGGAGAATACGGAATACCGGTTCTTGCTCAGATACCGGTTGCGCCGGAACTCGCAAAGCACTGCGATAACGGAACTATCGAACTGTTTGAGGGTGACTGGGTAGAACCTGCAATCAATCAGATACTGGGTTTATAATATCAGAATAAGATTAAAAAACGGCGGAGTGAAATCCGCCGTTTGTTTTATTCGCTGTAATTTCTGCGCAGGAATGCTATTTCATTTTTATATCCCTGCATATCGTTCGGGGTTTCGAGTATAAACGGAAGATGTTTCAGCGCAGGGTGATTTATTACCCGTATGAGCGCATCAGCACCGATATAGCCTTCCCCGATTTTTGCGTGTCTGTCCTTGTGTGCTCCGAGCGGATTCAGACTGTCATTGAGATGTACCGCTTTCAGGCGTTCAAGTCCGATTATACGGTCAAAATCCTCAAGTACGCCGTCAAGATTATCGGCAATATTGTATCCGCCGTCCCAGACATGACACGTATCAAAGCATACGCCCAGTTTATCTTTGAGTTCGACACGTTCAATAATATCACGCAGTTCCTCGAATGACCGTCCCATTTCCGAGCCTTTTCCTGCCATGGTTTCGAGGAGCACGGTAGTAGTCTGTTCCGGTTTAAGAACTCCGTTGAGCTGTTCTGAAATAAGTTTTATTCCGGTTTCAACGCCCTGTTTCATATGGTAACCGGGGTGAAAATTATAATAATTGTGCGGAACAGATTCCATTCGCACGAGGTCATCAGCCATAGAACGCCGTGCGAAACTGATTATATTATGGTCAGCGGCACACGGATTCATGGTATACGCTGCGTGAGCAACGAGTTTTCCGAATCTGTTTTCAGCGAGTATGCTTTCAAGTCTTGAAACGTCGGCGGAATCAATAGCTTTTGCAGAGCCTCCACGTGGGTTGCGTGTAAAGAATGCGAATGTATTCGCACCTATTTCAACAGCCTGTTTTCCCATTGCTTCGTATCCCTTGGAATACGAAAGATGACAACCTATATACAGCATTATTCAACAGTCACCTTTTTCATAATCTGGGGATTTACCGGTCTGTCGCCGTAGCTTGTGGGCTGTGCTGCGATTTCGTCAACAACGTCCATACCCTCGACAACTCTTCCGAATGCAGCATACTGACCGTCAAGATAGAAAGCGTCTTCGTGCATGATAAAGAACTGCGAACCTGCGGAATTGTAATCCTGTGCACGAGCCATTGACAGAACGCCTCTTTCATGTCTGATATTATTCTGCACGCCGTTGGCTGAAAATTCGCCCTTGATATGCCAGCCCGGACCGCCCGTACCTGTACCCTGAGGACAACCGCCCTGAATCATGAATCCTGATATGACACGGTGAAAAATAAGACCGTCATAGAATCCCTCTTTTACGAGTTTTTCAAAGTTCTCGCATGATATGGGAGCGATTTCGGGATAAAGCTCCAGTTTGATTTTTTTTCCGTTTTCCATTTCGATAACAACCATTTTTTTAATCCTCCATTAGTTTATAATTATTGAAAAATCCGGCGGAAGCGTATGCTTTTCCGGCTTTTTTTCGTCATCATCTTCATTGTTTTTTCTGTGATTGAATCCGCTTATATCCGGAAACGTACTCTGTTCGGAAACCGGTTCTGTTTCCGGTTCGTGTTCCGATGTTGTTTCCTGTTCGGGTTCAGTGGGTTCTTCTGTAATATGTCCGAAAATATCTGTAGTATACTCTGTTACTGGTTCTGTTGGTTCTTCTGTGGGAACTTCAACAGGATTTCCGAAAATATCGGTTACCGGTTCGGAAGAAGGCATTTCCCCGTCAGGAGTTTCTTCCGGATTTTCCGAGTTTTCCGGATTTTCGGAATCTTCGGATTCCGGCGGAGAAGCAGGTCTGCCAAATTCGTCATAATATTTTTTAGGCTTTGTGGGTACTGTGTCCTGAAGTCCGAGATAATCCGCTATAAACTGGTCATCGTGTGCAGTACCGGTATTATTTTTATTTTCCGGTTTTTTCTCCGGAGACTGCATACAGCTTTTTCCTGCCATGACAATAAGCAGAAAGGCAACAATTCCGCACGCCCATGCGATTATACGATTGCGTTCCAATTCCTCACCGGCTTTCCGAATTTTTATTGATTACATAGGTTTATCAGCCGAACTTTACCATTTTCAGCTCGTAGAGACTGAGACGAGAGCTGTCTTTTCCGCCCATTGAGAATACTATTTCCGCATCTCCTGTAAGCGTTGATGTAATATCCTTTTCATAGAGCGATTTTGTTCCTGTTCCCGTGAAAACGTCCTTGAATATTACTTCTCCGGTTTTGCTGTCACGGATTTCAAACGGAATTTCACTGCCCTCTGATGTTTCAATCTGGAATGAAAGGTGATATTTGCCGTCCTTTTTAAGTCCTATTCCCTTTACAAATGACTGTATGGAACTTATATCTTTTCCGCCCGTAACTGTTGTGATGTGGTATGACCTGTCCCAGTCGGAAAAATAATCCGATACCATTGCTCCGTCTTCGGAAACCGTGCTGTATACGGATTCGGAAGCGACATCTATTCCGATTTGGTCGGATTCCATTCCGAGAGCCTGACATATTTTATCGGCAAGAACATATGCACTGTTCTGCTGAGTTTTAAGGGACGGGTGCCAGTCCGAACCCAGTCCGTCCGCCTGAGTGTGAGTAGCCGACTGATAGCTCATTATTCTGTCATACTTGGAAGATTTTTTGAAATTGTCAACTGCTGTTTCAATATACGGATACATTTCGGTACAGCCCATAGTTCCGACGGTGCATATTATGTATGCGTCGGGGTTCATTTCGTGGATATGTTCAAGAAATTCGGTATATTTTTCGGCATATTCCAAGCCTCTTGTTTCGTAGTCCTTTGAAGCGTAAGTATTGTCGTTTGTTCCGAGATTTATGACAATTACATCAGGCTGGTACGAATCAAAATTCCACGGAACTTTATAGTTTCCGAGTTTTCCGACATAATCGTAATAATCCGGAACAAGGCTTTCTGTTTCTATGTCGCCGTTCTGACTGTAGCCGGAAACTATTCCATGACCGCTATAGCATACCGCACTGTAATCGGCATCAAGCTGTTGTGCCGTAAGATATGCGTAGGATTTCATGAAATTCTCCGTAGATGTTTTGAAATTCTCGTACTGGTCTTTTCCCTCAACGCCGTATGCACAGGTAATCGAATCGCCGATAAATTCAATTTTCAAATCTTTTTTTGCTGTCGGGGAAACCGGTACAGGAGAATCGGAATTTACTTTCAGACTGCTTACTCCTACAGCTCCGTTATTTGCTTCCGAAAGATGAATAACTTTTACAACTGCCGTCCGAGATGCTGAACCGCTGAAAAGTTCGACGGTTTTTTCCTTTACGTCCAGAAGTTCGTCAAGTATTATTTCGCCGTCAACAATGACCGCATAGCGTGGACGATATTTTTCATCGCTTTCGGTGAATCCGTCGCCGTTTATAGTGATTTCGGCTGATTTTCCTGTTACGTTAAATTCGACGGCTGAACCGCTCTGGACAAGCCATGCGATATTATCTTTATCGTAGATATTTCTGCCGATATACCGTATATTTTTTTCACTTGCCTCGATGGTCTGTTCTGAAAATTCTCCTGTTCCGGCGAAAGTTCTGCGCATTGCAACGAGGTCGAACACATCAACAGTTCCGTCCTCATCAACGTCGTGTTCGGAAGTTATTTCCGATTCGCCGAGAAGTGCACTGCTGAGACTTTTCAGGTTGTCTGCGGAATATTTTTTAACCGCAAAGGCTGACAGTCCCGTAACGGTAGCTGCCGAAACCACCGCTATTGCCGAAGTAATGATTTTTTTCATAGTATTCCTCTCCTTAATATATTGATTTAACTATAAAATACTTCTCAAATTACATTCCTGTATTATTATACTACATATTTTCCCTGATTTCAATAGGGTTTTGCGAATTTATCAGAATTTATTATTAAAAATCGGTTTAACGATTGACGGAAATAAGATTTTCTGTTATAATATAATAATGGAATTTTATTTCTGGAGATGATTTTTTTGGAAAATGAAGCTGTATCTGAAATTACTACTGCTCCGCCGGTTGTGGAGGTTTTACAGGAACAGGTTGATAAAGCGTCCGGATTTTTTACCGGAGTTGCCGAATATTTCAAAGGTCTGCTTCCTCTTCTGATAATAGCGGTTATTGTTCTTATTGTCGGGATAATGCTTTCGAGATTAATCGCCGGTCTTATATCAAAAGCTATGAAGAGTTCAAACGTTGACGATGCGGCAAGGAATTTTCTTATATCGGTAATAAAAGTCACTTTGTATGCCATGGTTATTGTCATGGCGTTGTCAGTGATGAATGTTCCGATGTCATCGGTTATCACCATTTTAGGAGCTGTCGGGCTTGCTGTATCTCTTGCATTGCAGAACTGTCTGACTAATCTGTGCGGAGGTTTTATACTTCTTTTTTCAAAGCCGTTCAGTGCCGGCGATACTGTGGAGCTCGACGGTACAACGGGAACTGTCGTTTCTATCGGAATACTTTATACAAAAATGAATACGTTTGACGGAAAAACGGTTCTTATTCCGAACGGTAATGTTACCGCCGCAAAACTCATAAACTATACTGAAACACCGTCACGTAGAGTTGAATTATCATATGATATAAGTTATGATGCGGATTATAATATTGCACGTTCACTTATTCTTACAGCCGTTTCCGAAGAAAGTATGATTCTTGATAATCCCGCACCTGTTGTGCGTATGGGAAAGCATGGTGAAAGTTCGATTTCAATTGACGTGCTTGTGTGGACGGAAAATGCAAATTACCATGAAGTCCGCTATACACTGAACGAAACCGTAAAAAGAATGTTTGACCGGAATAATATAGAAATTCCGTATAATCAGCTCGACATACATATAAAAAATAACAATTAATAACCTATTTTTCATTGACAGGAGATGTACGTACAGATATGGCAGAGAAATCACGGAAAAAAACCAGTAAACATATTTTCGGAAAATTTATTTTATTCCTGATATTTGTATTTGCGGTGTGGTGGTTCAATAATTACACGCTCAAAACGGTCGAAACATCAACAGTTACACCGAAAGTTTCAAAGCCGGTGTGTCTTGCGGTTATCAGTGACCTTCATGCGCATAAATACAGCATTTCAAACAGTGCCGTAATGAAGAGAATAGAGAAAATTTCTCCTGATGCGGTTATTGTTCTGGGTGATATGTACAGCCGTAAAAGTCCGCAGAGTGAAATAAATATCGCCGTTGAACTTATGGCGGATATTGCCGGAAAATATGAAACGTATTTCGTTTCCGGAGACCATGATACATCGGAAGACTATTTTACGTCGCTCAGAAACAGCGGGGTTCATGTCATGAATTATAAAGAAGAATATACAGAAATAAACGGAAATACAATACAAATTATGGGAATCGACAATGTTTATTACACCGATACATTCAACCTTGACAACGAATTTAAAGTTAATCAGGACTGTTTAAGTATTCTGCTTGCACATATACCGAACTATCAGAAATTTGCAGATTTCGGAGCTGACCTTACATTGTGTGCCGATACTCACGGCGGAATGGTTCGTCTGCCGTTTATAGGGGCTCTTTTCGATGCCTTAAATGGAAAATTCTTTCCTACATTAAGGAAAAATTATGTTGTTTACGATAAGGGCTGGTTTGAATATAACGGCGGTGCTATGTTCATAACTTCGGGAATCGGTGATTCTCCGGTTCCTTTGCGTTTCTGCAACCGTCCGGAAGTTGTCAGAATAGATATTCTTCCGGCAGGAGGCGATTAAATGATTACAGATATTGCGGTTATCGGCGGAGGAGCTTCCGGTCTTACGGCAGCGATTTCGGCAAAGGAAACGTGCGGTAATGCCAGTGTTACTGTTATCGAACGTCTTCCCCGTGTGGGAAAAAAGATTATTGCTTCCGGAAACGGAAAATGTAATCTCAGCAATCTTGTTATTAAAAAGGAAAATTATCACGGCACTGTAAATGCAGTCGATATTATACGCCGTATGCCGGATTATAAACAATTTTTTACAGATTATCTCGGTGTTCTTTGCGTAAACGGAAGCGAGGGACGTGAGGGAGGAATCTATCCTCGGAGCAACAGTTCGGCAACTGTTCTTAATGCTCTCCGACTCCGGCTTGATATGCTTGGTGTCAGTATAATATGCGACTGTGGAATTATTGATATTAAGCCGGAAAAAAACAGATTCCGGCTTATACATAAAAACGAAGAAATCATATGCAGACGGCTTATAGTTGCGACTGGTGGATATGCTTCTCCGTCATTCGGTACAGACGGTTCTGTTATGCGTATTCTCCGTGACATAGGCTACAGAACGGAAAAAATCTGTCCTGCGGTCGCTCCGCTCAGGGTAAATCCCGAATCTCTCAAGGGTCTTAAGGGAGTGCGTGTAAAAGGGTGCGTATCCGCTGTTTCCGGAGGAAAAATACTCCGGACGGAATATGGAGAAATGCAGTTCAATGAAAATAATATTTCAGGGATATGCGTGTTCAATCTTGCGTATCTTTTCGGTAAATACGAGGGAAGATTAAGACTTCGTGCCGATTTTCTTCCGGATATTGACATTTCAGAGCTTTCGGATTATCTTTTCAGAATCAGAAAACAACACGGAAATATGCCTCTTGAAGAACTTCTGACCGGAATTTTCGTGAAAAATCTTGCTGTATATATCACCAGAAAATCAGTGCAGAGACCTCTTGACAATAAAATTTCATCGCTGAAAAATTCTGAAATATTATGTGTTGTCAATAATATCAAATCGCTTGAATTTGAAGTGTCCGGCTGTGCTTCGTGGCAAAATGCACAGACCACAATGGGCGGGATTCACAGTTCATGCGTTGACGAAAATCTGCAGTCAAGGATTCACAAGGGAATGTATTTCTGCGGTGAAATTCTTGATACCGCCGGAGACTGCGGAGGATATAATCTGCAATGGGCATGGTCATCAGGTATGCTCGCCGGCGGAAGCTGCGGAAAATCTCTCAGAGGTGTTAAAAAATGATAAGAGTCAGTAATATAAGAATTCCGCTTGATTTCGATTTTGCGGATATTCTGCCGTTTTGTGCCCGAAAGCTTGATATTCCCGAAAGCCGTATAAAATCGCTGAAACTTTCAAAAAAATCGGTTGACGCACGCAGAAAAAATGATATATATTTTATTATTTCCGTGGATATTTCCGCAGAGGGCGAAGATAATCTGCTGAAAAAATTAAAGAATGCCGTTCGTATTGAGGAGCATGAATATAAAATTCCCGTTGTTTCAGCTGGAAACCGTCCCGTTGTTGTAGGGTTCGGACCTGCCGGAATGTTTGCCTCTCTTGTTCTGGCGTATGCCGGTGCAAGACCGATAGTTCTTGAACGTGGTCAGGACGTTGACAGGCGGATAAAGTCGGTTGAGGAGTTCCGGAAATTCAGAAAACTTGACCCCGAAAGCAATGTGCAGTTCGGCGAGGGCGGAGCAGGTACATTTTCCGACGGTAAGCTCACCACCGGAATCAAGGATTTCCGTATTCCGCAGATACTTCAATGGCTTGTGGAATTTGGTGCACCGGAGGAAATATTATATCTTGCAAAACCGCATATCGGAACGGACAGGCTTCGGAATGTAGTGAAAAATCTGCGGAAACAGATAGAAGAACTCGGCGGAGAAATCCGGTTCGGTGCAAGGCTCAGCGGATATGAAACGGAAAACGGCTGTATTTCGCAGGTATTATATACCGACCGTGACGGAGTTCACAATATATCAACAGATAACGTAATTCTGGCAACAGGTCACAGCGCACGTGATGTCTTTGAACTTCTTTATGAAAAGAATGTCGTATTATCTCAGAAAAGCTTTGCCGTCGGGGTTCGCATTGAACATCTCCGCCGTGATATAGACCGTGCTATGTATGGCAGATTTGCCGGTCATCGGGCTTTAAAGTCGGCGGATTATAAGCTTGCGGTGCATCTTCCGAACGGACGGGCTTTGTATACGTTCTGTATGTGTCCGGGCGGAGAAGTTGTTCCGGCTTCCTCCGAAACAGGCAGGCTTGCAGTCAACGGAATGAGTTGCTTCGCCCGTGACGGTGAAAATTCCAACAGTGCACTTCTCGTGAATGTAAATCCCGATGACTACGGAAGCAGTCACCCTCTTGCCGGTATGTATTTTCAGCGGAATATCGAGGAAAAAGCATTTATCGCCGGCGGTTCGGATTATTCTGCTCCGGCGGTCACAGCCGGTGATTTTCTTGATAAAAGATATTCCGGAAAATTCGGAAAAGTCAGACCGTCCTATGCTCCGGCGGTGAAATATGTTTCGCCGGACGAATATCTTCCGGATTTTGTGTGCGAATCCCTGCGTCTCGGTATAACGGAAATGGGACGGAAAATAAAGGGATTCGATGATAAAGATGCCGTTCTTACAGGCGTAGAGAGCCGGAGCAGTTCGCCGGTACGTATTGAACGGGGTGAAAATCTTCAGTCTGTTTCGGTGGGCGGTTTGTTCCCGTGCGGAGAGGGTGCAGGTTATGCCGGCGGTATTGTTTCGGCAGCTGTTGATGGCATGAAATGTGCAGAATCAGTAATAAAACGGTTGGGGGAATTTTAATATGGATTTGACCAATATAGGCACGGTAAAGGAAATTTTAAGCCGTCACGGATTCAGTTTTTCAAAGGGACTGGGACAGAATTTTATAGTAAATCCGTCTGTATGCCCGAAAATAGCCGAAATGGGCAACGCCAAATCCGGCTATGGAATTATCGAAATCGGAACAGGTATAGGCGTACTTACAAAAGAACTCGCAATGCGTGCGGATAAAGTTTCTGCGGTTGAAATCGACAGCAGATTAATGCCCGTTCTTGCCGAGACTCTCGGCGGATTTGATAACGTTAAAATATATAATGAGGATGTCATGAAAGCCGACCTCAACAGAATTATCGCCGATGATTTTGCCGGTCTGCGTGTGGCTGTATGTGCAAATCTTCCGTATTACATTACGTCACCAGTGATTATGATGCTTCTGGAATGTAAAATTCCGGTTGATTCGATAACGGTTATGGTTCAGAAAGAAGCGGCTCAGAGACTTTGTGCGGAGGTCGGAAGCCGTGAATCCGGTGCGATTACGGTCGGCGTGAATTATTACGGAAGCGTAAAACAGCTTTTTTCTGTTTCACGTGGAAGTTTTATGCCTCAGCCCAATGTGGATTCCGCAGTAATCCGGATTGATGTCGGAAGAGAAAGCAGACTTTCGCCCGATGAAGAAAAATTCTTTTTCAGAATGGTAAAGTCAGGATTCTCACAGCGCAGAAAAACCCTTGCAAATGCGCTTTCATCACTTATGAATATCAGCAAAAACGATGTATATTCCGCACTGGCGGAATCCGGAGCTTCGGAAAATACACGCATAGAGGCTCTGGATATGGAACAGCTTGTCAGCGTTTCGCAGTATCTTTTCAGGAAATACAAATCAGAATGAAAAAAAGTCCGGAAAAATAATTATCAGAGGTGTGCTTTAATGTCTTTAGATGAATATGACAATAATAAAAAAATTCTGGATTTTTCTTTAAATCTGAACCCTTTGGGTATTCCGCATTCTGTCCGGAAAGTCATATCAGATGAAAGGTGTTGGAATGCATATCCTGATATGGAATGTACTGCACTACGGCGAAAAATATCGGTTCTTGAGGACGTTCCTGCGGAAAATATCGTCTGCGGAAACGGCGGAGATGATATGATTTTCCGGATTGTAACGGCTCTTAATCCGGCGAGAGCAGTTATTTTTTCTCCGTGTTCGTATGAATACAGACGGGCTCTTGAGCAGAACGGCTGTAAGATTACGGAGATACAGCTTGATTCAAAAGATAATTTTTCTATGACGGCAGATGCGGTATCTGTTATACCGGAATACACCGGAATGGTAATTTTAGGAAGTCCGAGTAATCCCACAGGTATGGTTGTTACACCGTATGTCATGAAATGTCTGGCGGAACAATGCGAGAGAAATCATACTGTTCTGGTATGTGATGAGAGGTATATTGATTTTCTGTACAAAAACAGCCGGCTGAGTGCCAAAAGGGTACTCGACCGGCATATAATAATAGTAAAATCTTTTACGAGAATATTTTCAATAGCTGGAATCCGGCTCGGATACGCCATTGCCGGAGACAGAGAAACCGCAGAAAAAATCCGCAGTACCGGTCAGCGGTTCAGCATTTCGGGAATCGCTCTTGCGGCAGCTGAAAAAGCTGTTCAGGAAATTGAATTTATGAGACTTACAAGGTCGTACATAGAAATAGTGCGCAGGGATTTGTCAGGCGAACTCACAGCCTCCGGAATACAGGTTTTTCCGTCATGTGCCAATTTTCTGCTTATTCACTGTGAATTACCGATTGACGAACTGCTCCGCCGAAAAGGAATAATAATTAAAAAATGCGGTGCGGAATATGGTCTTGACGACGGATATTTCAGAATTTCACTCCGTAAACATGACGATAACCGCCGTCTTGTGGAAGCTCTTGAATGGATTTTAAGGCTTTACAGGTGAAAATCAAATATCTTGAATCACAAAAGCATGATTCAAAGGCCCTGAACCGTGTCCGAGGTCAAGCATTGACGACAATGCGAAGGAAATATATTTCTTTGCAAGTCTCACGGATTCCGCAGGAGTACAGCCCTTTGCAAGATTTGAGGCGATTGCACTCGAAAGTGTACAGCCTGTTCCGTGAGTATTCGGGTTATCTATCTTCTTTCCTCTGAACCAAATCATTGAATTTCCGTCATAGAATAAATCATTGGAGTCACTGATACTGTGACCGCCTTTCACAAGTACAGAACAATTATAATTCCGGTGAATTTTTTCTGCTGATTTTTCCATATCGTTTTCATTCCGGACAGACATTCCGGACAGAATTTCCGCTTCCGGAATATTCGGCGTAACCATTTCCGCTATCGGCAGGAGTTTTTCTGCGAGTGCCGAAACGGCACCTGTTTTTATTAATGATGAACCGCTGGTTGCAACCATAACAGGGTCAACAACGATTTTTTCTGCGTGATACTCTCTGAGTTTTTCGGCGATAACAGAAATAAGTTCGGCGGAGGACACCATTCCGATTTTTACGGCATCAGGGAAAATATCGCTGAAAATCATATCAAGCTGTTCGCCGAGAAACTGTGGGGTTACTTCCATAATGCTCTTAACGCCGGTTGTGTTCTGTGCCGTAAGAGCCGTTACTGCACTCATGGCATAAACTCCGTGGACGGTTATTGTCTTTATATCAGCCTGAATACCTGCTCCTCCGCTGGAATCGCTTCCGGCTATTGTAAGTGCTGTTTTTAGTTTCATATTCTGAGTTTCTCCCTCATTGCGTTCCTGAGAATTTTGGTGGCTTCTCCGCTGTCGCCGGCTTTCATTATTGCCGAAACAACGCATATTCCGGCAATGCTTTTTCCGCTGAGAATGTCAATATTTCCGCTGTTCAGACCGCCGATTGCGTTCACCGGAACAGAAACGGAATCGCATATATTCTGCAATGTATCAACAGATGTCAGAACCGTTTTAACTTTTGTTGTTGTGGGATATATTGCCCCGACACCCAGATAATCAGCACCGTTGGCACAGGCTTCAAGAGCCTGCGGAACGGTTTTTGTTGTTGCTCCTATAATATAATCGTTGCCCATTATTTTTCTTGCAGTATCAACCGGCATATCGGATTGTCCGAGATGTACGCCCTCCGCTCCGACTGCAAGAGCAACGTCAATTCTGTCGTCGATAATCAGCGGAACTCCGTATTTCTGCGATATTACGTGAACTTTCTCCGCAAGGGAAATATATTCCCGTGTGGATTTTTCTTTTTCACGCAGTTGAAGAAGTGTAACACCGTTCTGCAATGCGGATTCAATTTTTTGCAGGAATATTTCTTCTTCAAGACCCGTGCTGTCTGTTACAAGATAAAGTGTTGTATCAGGTTTCACAAAATCACCTCACAAATAAAGATAATCATTTAGTACAGGCTGTAAACCCTCTCCGGCAATATCGCTGTACATTTTTTCAAGACTTCTTCCGTCGTTTATCTCAAACTGTTCATCACCGGAAGAATTGTCCGATTCTTTTCCGTTGTATTTTTCCTCGTGGTCGCCTACACCTGTAGAAACTCCGGCAGATACCTTTGTTGCGGCAATTTTTACAATTCCGTTGCGGAAAGATGCACTTTCTCTTGATGATACGGTAATACCGGCAAACGGCAGGAAAATCCGGTAAGCACAGAGTACCTGACAGAGTTCGCTTTCTCCTACATCAAGTGGATTTATTTTGTCATTGTTGATTATCGGACGGAGACGTGGACAGGAAAGCGACATTTCGGCGTGAGGATATTTACGCTGTAAATAATATACATGGAGTGCACTTGCCAACGCATCTTTACGGAAATCCGAAAGTCCTAAGAGTGCCGAAAATGCCACTCCTCTCATTCCGCCCATCAATGCACGCTCCTGAGCATCGAACCTGTAGGGATATACACGTTTATGACCGAGAAGATGGAGCGTTTCATACTTGTCCTTGTCATAAGTTTCCTGAAATACGGTGACATAATCCGCACCGCATTCGTGAAGATAACGGTATTCTTCGGTATTTACAGGATATATTTCAAGTCCCACCATACGGAAATATTTTCGTGCGAGTTTACAGGCTTCCCCGATATATTTCACATCGCTCATTGAACGGCTTTCGCCGGTAAGAAGAAGTATTTCTTCCATTCCGCTTTTTGCGATTATCTGCATTTCGTGTTCAATCTGTTCCGGTGTAAGTTTCATGCGGTTAATGTGATTATAGCAGTTGAAACCGCAGTAAACGCAGTAATTTTCGCAGTAATTGGCTATATAAAGCGGTGTGAACATATACACCGTATTGCCGAAATGACGGCTTGTTTCGAGTCTTGCACGCTGTGCCATTTCCTCCAGAAAAGGTTTTGCGGCAGGGGAAAGCAGTGCCTTGAAATCTTCGATAGTGCAGGTACTGTGTTCCAGTGCAGTGCGGACATCTTTTGCCGTATATTTGCTGTAATTGTAGTCACGGACATTTGACATCACATTTTCATATACATCTGATTCTATCTGTTCCATGCCGTTCATGTATTCCATGTGATTTGTGCGTGAAGACGGGTCTGTTTCAAGAAGATGTTTTTTTTCGAGTGCTTTTTCCGACAGAAATTCAGAATCCACAAAAAAATTATTTTCCATATTCAATCTCCTTGTTCAGAAATCAGTCGTGCAGGAATCCGGTGAGCGGGTCGGAAGATGAAGCTCCTCTGGTGAGAACTCTGCCAAGTCCGGAGAGATACGCAAGCCGTCCGGCTTCTATTGCATTCCGGAAAGCCGATGCCATAAGCGGAAGATTTCCGGCTGTGGCAAGAGCAGTATTAGCCATTACCGCAGCAGCACCCATTTCCATAGCTTCGCACGCCTGAGACGGTCTGCCGATTCCGGCATCAACGATTATTGGCAGGTCGATTTCATCGATTAGTATCTGTATAAAATCTCTGGTCGCAAGTCCCTTGTTTGAACCGATTGGCGATGCAAGAGGCATTACGGCAGAAGCTCCGGCATTTACAAGGTCACGTGCGATGTTCAAATCCGGATACATATAAGGCATTACGATGAATCTCTCGGACGCAAGGATTTCCGTTGCCCTTACGGTTTCCTGATTATCCGGAAGAAGATATTTTGAATCACGCATGATTTCGATTTTCACGAAGTTTCCGCAGCCGAGTTCCCGTGCCAGACGTGCAATTCTGACAGCTTCATCGGCGTTTCTTGCTCCGGACGTATTCGGAAGCAGAGTAACATTTTCAGGTATATAATCAAGGATATTTTCATGTTCTTTTGTATTTGCACGGCGTACAGCAAGGGTGATTATTTCTGCACCTGCGTCACGGACAGCCGATTCAATTAGATTAAGGGAATATTTTCCCGAACCGAGAATAAACCGTGAATTAAATTCATGTCCGCCGATTACGAGTTTATCATTATTCATTTTTTTCAGTCTTCTTTCTTGATTCAATATATTTCGGGAACGGCATTTTCCGGAGAATCCAAAATTCTCAGAACCGCAAGTGCCTGATGCATAGCACATAGAGCAACACGTGGAGCATAGAGTGCATGGTCTTTCATGTCGCTTTTTCCGTCTCCGCACAGATAGAAATTCCGTGTTATACGTCTTGTCCGTATATCGTCGGGCGAGCCGAGCCCAGCCATTCCGGAGGCGGAAATTATTATTTTTTCCGGCATATACTCCAGTACGAAGTTGACGAGACGGCTTTTTTCCTCGGCTTTATCGAATGCCTCGCATATGATTCCGGCATTTTTCAGTATTGCGGAATAATTATCTTCACAGAGCCGGACACAGTGTGTTTCAATTTCGGTATAAGGCGATATTTCACGCAGATTTTCACGGAGTGCATCTGTTTTGAAAATTCCGGTCTGATTCGCTTTATATTGCTGACGGCTCAGGTTTGAAATATCCACCCTGTCAAAATCGGCGAGTATAAGTTTTCCGATTCCGGCACGTGCAAGAGCAATGGCAATATTCGAGCCGAGACCTCCGAGACCGCACACAGCAACAGTACTTTCTGAAAAACGTTTCTGACGTTCAGTTCCTATGCGTTCTGCGAGAGCCGATTCTATTTCTTTTTTTGTCGGTATTCCCATATCAGCCACCTCCTACAAATCCTACTATTTCAAGGGAATCGCCGTTTTCGAGTACAGTGGTTTCGTATTCCTTTTTCGGAACTATATTTCCGTTGCGTTCAACTGCGATTCTTGCACGGTTGTAATCTGTTGTACTTAGATATTCCGACAATGTCATTCCGGCGGAATCGGTATTTTCTCCGTTGATTTTTACCATAGATTTATTCCTTTCAGATAATTTTTTAAACAGAAACCGGAGACACCATACATAGGTATCTCCGGCAAAGGTCGGCATGACTTCCTACGGCGGCATTATCCGCATCAGGTAAAGGGTCGAAGGTTTCACCTTCCTCTCAGCAAGTCTCACAAGCTCCCCTGTAATAATTAGATTATAACACTCTGTTTACCGACTGTCAATACTTTGTGTGATACAACACATAAAATTTACCTCCGCAATATTGCAATTCCTGATTCAATATGATATAATATATTCAGAAAATACCGGAAGAGGAATTTAGTATGATAAACGACTATATAAAATGCCGGCTTTGTCCGAGGAAATGCGGTGCGAACCGCTATGAATCACACGGAATATGCGGTATGAGTGCAGATGTCAGAATCGCCAGGGTTATGCTTCACCAGTGGGAAGAACCTTGTATATCTTACAAAAACGGCGCAGGAACTATATTTTTCTACGGCTGTGGTCTGCGGTGCGTATACTGTCAGAATCACAGAATCAGCAGTGAGCCGGTGCGAAATATTTCCGATACGAAAAATCTCGGCGATGTGTTTCTAGAATTGCAGGAATCCGGTGCGGATAATATTGAACTCGTCACGGCTTCACATTTTCTGCCCGATATTATAAAAGCTCTTGATTCCGTGAAACACCGGCTTGAAATTCCGGTTGTGTACAACAGCGGAGGCTATGAACTTACTGATTCAATACGCCGTCTTGACGGATATATTGATGTTTATATTCCGGATATAAAATATTTCTCGCCGGAAATATCAGAGCGTTATTCTTCCGCTCCGGATTATTTTGAATACGCTTCGCAATCCGTGGCACAGATGATAAAACAGACCGGAAATCCGCAGTATAATGAATCAGGAGGTCTTATAAAAGGCGTGATTATCCGGCATCTTGTACTCCCGAACTGCCGTCATGACAGCATGAAAATCCTCGGCTGGATTGCAGAAAATTTCACGCCGGAACAGTTCCTTTTAAGTCTTATGAGCCAGTATACGCCCTTTGATTTTATTCCCGATAATCTGCCGGAACTCAGACGGCGTATAACTAAAATGGAATACAACAGCGTTCTGAGATATGCTCAGGAACTGGGATTTCAGGGATTTATGCAGGAAAAATCATCTGCCGATAAAATATATGTTCCGGATTTTTGATTACTTAAAAAATTATTAATATAAGGAGAATTTATCATGAGAAAAAGTATATCAGAGTTGACATCGGCTTTTCTTGCCACAGTTATTTCAGCGGTTTCAATAACATCTGTGATTCCTGTTTCGGCAGTTGATAATGTGCTGAAATATGAATTTGAGGACGGTATTGTCAGCGGAGGAGCTGTTTATTCCGGTGCGGAGGATATTCCGGCGGATAAAATGCCGGAGAATGCCGATTTTTCGGGATTCTCCGGAAGCGGATTTACATATCTTGACCAGAAAGGAACTTCTGTCAGCGTGGAAGTCGATGTTCCGGAAGCCGGTCTGTATGAAATGAATATCAGTTACTGCGAACCGAGTGACCCGAACAAGAAAGTTCAGTATCTCAATGTAAACGGCGTGAATCAGGGAGAACTCAGTTTCCCTTATAATACATCTTTCGAGGAGATTTCCGGCGGTGTTGTAAATCTTAAAAAAGGCAGGAATACTATCGAACTTAAAGCATACTGGGGATATGCTTATTATGATTATCTCACGCTGAAACCGGCGGACGAAAAACTTACAAATCTTTCACCTACAAAGAAATTATCAAATCCGAATGCGTCCGATTCCACAAAAAGGCTGTACAGTTATCTGTGCGATATGTACGGAAATCATATTCTTGCCGGTCAGCAGGAGTATTGCGGTTCACACAACTATAATTCATGGAATGACCCTGACACCTACATCAAGGACAATGAGGCGGAATTTGAGTATATTCTTGACAAAACAGGCAAACAACCGGCAATCCGTGGAATCGACCTGCTGGCATATAATACAACGTCTGATTGGCGTGACAATGCTCCTGAAAGATGTATCGAATGGACAAATAAATACAAGGGAATCGCAACAGTGACATGGCACTGGAATGTCCCGTGCGAGGAGGGAAGCTCCGAGACTGCTTTCTATGTCGAATCCGCAAGTGCAACATATACGACGTTCAGCGTTACAAATGCTCTTAAAGAGGGAACGTGGGAAAATAAAGTTCTGCTGGCTGATATTGACCTGATAGCTCATGAACTCACAAAGCTAAAGGAAGCCGATGTTCCGATTCTGTGGCGACCGCTCCACGAAGCCGAGGGAGGCTGGTTCTGGTGGGGTGCAGAGGGTGCAGAGCCATGCAAGAAACTTTATCGTCTGCTTTATGATAAACTTACAAACGAATACGGACTTGACAATCTTATATGGGTGTGGACGGGTTATACATTCCCGACATCTCCGGAATGGTATCCGGGAGATGATGTTGTCGATATTGTGGGATATGACAAATATAACGCCGTTGACGGACTCCCGAATTTAAGTTCGATTTCGTCAACGTTCTACAGTCTTGTTCAGAGTACGGACGGTCAGAAAATGGTTGCAATGTCCGAAAATGATTCAATTCCGTCCCTTGAAAATCTCGTGAATGATAAGGCTTCATGGCTGTATTTCTGCCCGTGGTATATGAATTATCTCACAAGCGAGCAGAATAATCCTGTCGAAAATCTTATAGAAATATATCAGAGTGATTACTGTATTACTCTTGATGAACTTCCGGATTTGAAGTCATATCCGATAAATCAGGACGGCGGAGAATCTTCTGAAAATCCTACAAAAAATCCCACGGAAAAGCCTTCGGAATCAGATGTTACGTTATGGGGAGACGCAAACTGTGACGGAGCTGTTACGGTTGCAGATGCTACGCTTATTCTTCAGGTCTTAGGAAACGGCGATAAATACGTACTTTCGGAACAGGGCAGGATAAACGCTGATGTTTATGATACCGGTGACGGACTATCCGCAAAAGACGCACTCACTGTTCAGCGTTATGATGCAAAACAGATTGAAAAGCTTCCTGTTAAGAGCGAGACTGATTTATAAAATAGCTTTCCGAACTGATTTCCGGAATATCCACCAGATTTTTAATTAATTTTCCGGCACGGATTGACGGAATATCCGTTTTTTCGTATGGGTTGACATCGCTGTATTTGTATATATCATCTGCTGAAATCGCACCTTTTTTATAAGCCGTAAGTATTCCGTCGGCGGAAAGGTCAAGGAGCAAATTTGTATCAAGTTCTTCCAGATAGCCAGCGTTGTACATCTCGATATTATACGTTGCTATCAGGCTGTCCGGCGAACTGAAACATAACAGTCCGAACATAATCGCAAACGCTCCCGAAAGTTTTCCGGCGATGTTCATTTCAGGGCGGAACGTCCGCACAATCACAAGCACGAATATAACCGCACACAGAATCATAAACCATGTTGTATAGAATCTGAGCCGTGTGAGACCAAATTCGGAGATATACATAATCATTTTGCTTATATCAACGGCAATCAGGATTATTGTGAATACGCTTATTATTGTGATATATGCTTTCATTGCTCCGGATTTTGATTTTCCGCCTTTTTTTGCGAATACGCTCATTATTATTATTGCGAACAGATTTATTACGGTTACGGCGCAGAGTTCAAAAAATCCCTTGCGTGCGTATTCGGAATAGCTGTAGCCGTCCGGAAGTGAGCCAGTAAACGCCGACAGAAAATAGCTTCCCTGCGATATGAAAAATATCACGTACAGAATCAGTATCGGAGTTACAGCCGTGTACAGAATAATATTGTCAATGAATCTTGCACCGTCGGAGATTGCTTCACAGTTTTCGTAATTAATCCGGTTGCGGTCTTTTCGGAAACTTCCGTAAAACATACCGTAAAGATAAAGTCCGCACGGAATCGAAAGAAGAAAATGCAGAAATACCGTGAATCCATCTTCCGATAAAAATCCGTCAAATATTCCGCTCAGGAATTTCCCGACGTTGTCATCTGCGGAAGAAAGCAGTCCGGCAACGACAATTGTCGGAAATCCGGCAAGAACAAGCCCTATTATTATAAGTTTCAGATTATGCGTGAATTTTGAATTGCGTGTTGCTGATTTGACCGCAAGCATCTGCATACCGAAATTTGAGAACGGATATTCAAAAATTGCCTTGCACAGTGCAAACGGCAGGAAACGCTCTGTTTCCTCGGATTCTTCGGCGGAGGAGTATAAAAAATACGCTCCGTAAAAGAACAGAAATACAAAATCAAGGAATTTAATCAGCATATTGTCTGTTATCGAAAAAATTATGCTGAACAGATACAGGACAACTGCCGTTACTGCGTTTATTTTCGTGAAACGGCAGTTATTTTTTTTCATAAAAACTATAGCCGAAGTTATAACCGCAATATAAAATCCGGTTGCGACAAATCCGTACATATGAAACATTACATATTCCACAAAAACAAATGCAAGGATTGTGATAATAAATGCGAAAATCTTCTGATACAATGTGAATTCCGGTTTGTTTTCGGATTCAATACTGACAGTATCGGAATTTTCAATTATGCTGTTTTCTCCGGATTCGCTGAAATCTGCGGTATTATCCGGATTGATTATATTATCTGTATTATTCATAGGGAAGTCCTTTCTTAATCGTGTTCCTTTCTGAATTCAAGAATATCCCCCGGCTGGCAGTCGAGAACGTCGCATATTTTTTCGAGTGTGGAAAATCTTACAGCCTTAGCCTTTCCGGTTTTAAGAATCGATAAATTAGCTGTAGTGATTCCGATTTTTTCGGCGAGTTCCTGCGATGATATTTTCCGTATTGCCATCATGACATCAAGATTTACAATAATAGGCATAGTTCAGACCCCCTCATATTGTAAAATCATTTTCGGATTTTATTTCAACGGCTTTTTCAAATACATTCTTCAGAACACGCATGACAAGACCGAGCATGAACGCCATAAAACCAGCCATAAGAAAAATGAACCGCCACAGACCGATTACGCCGAAAACTATTCCGGCGAACATACATGACCATGAAATCCGCCGGAGGCAGTGGGAATTGCAGTCATCAAAGACAATGCCTTTATTGATGTTGCCGAGAAGCCGGTGAAGATTCCAGAGTGCGGAAAAGGCGAATATTTCGGCGATATACAGCCCGATACATATGGGCATAAATATATTGTTGCCGAAAAATCCCGAACCTGCCGATACCTGTTCGTACCAGCGTGAAAGTGCAGGCACAAAGAACGTAAGTATCATGAATACGCCTGCGGTGCATACCGTCAGGATTCTTGAAAGAAAAAGGGATTTTGTTTTAGTCCACATAAAAAGTGCGCTCCTTTATGTTATGATTTGATTATAGCACATAAAATATCATTTGTCAATGCTTAATTATCGAAAAACAATAATTTTTTTCTGTTTCACAAAATACCGCACGGGTTGTGCGGTATTTGTGTATATTTAATTATAAATCAGAGCAGTTCGGCAATATCAAGAACAAGTCTTTCCGATTTTTCCCAGCCGAGGCAAGGGTCTGTGATTGATTTTCCGTAAACGCATTCGCCGATTTTCTGGCTTCCGTCCTCGATATAGCTTTCTATCATAAGTCCTTTGACGAGCTTTTTTATATCTTCGCTGTGACGCATACTGTGAAGAATTTCCTTTGCAATCCGTATCTGTTCAAGATACTGCTTGCCTGAATTTGAATGGTTTGTATCAACGATAAGAGCAGGATTTTTAAGATTCTTTTCGGCATAAATCTGAGCAAGACGGTATAAATCTTCATAGTGATAATTCGGGAACGACTGACCTCTGTCGTTGACATATCCACGCAGAATGGCGTGAGCATAAGGATTTCCGTCGCTTTTTGCCTCGCTTGCACGATATATGAATGCGTGTGCGTGCTGTGCTGCTGTGATGGCGTTCATCATTACGGAAATATCACCGCTTGTAGGGTTTTTCATTCCTACGGGAATGGACACACCGCTTGATACAAGTCTGTGCTGTTGATTTTCAACAGACCTTGCACCGACTGCGACGTATGCAAGAATATCATCAAGATAGCTGTAATTTTCGGGATAGAGCATTTCGTCAGCGGCAGTGAATCCGGTTTCCGACAATGCTTTTATATGGAGGTTACGCACGGCAGCGATTCCGCTTGAAAGGTCGGGCATACCGGTGGGATTGGGCTGGTGAAGCATACCTTTGTATCCGTCTCCGGTGGTACGGGGTTTTCCGGTGTATATTCTCGGAATTATAAGAATTTTATCCCTGACTTTTTCCTGAAGTTCCCTGAGGCGTGTGATATAGTCGAGGACGGGTTCTTCCGTATCTGCCGAGCAAGGTCCGATTATCAATATAAATCTGCTGTCGTCTCCACGGAATACGGATTTTATTTCCTCGTCACGCTTTGCCTTTATATCGGCGAGTTCCGGCGAAACCGGATATTTTTCTTTTATTTCAGAGGGACGGGGGAGTTCCCTCACAAGATTCATCGGCATATTTTTTTCAATCCTTTCCTGAAAATTATTTTGCTGAAAGAAAATCATACATAACAAGTGCGGTTACACTGTCGGCGACAACACGTGCACGGTGAATTATTGCAGGGTCATGTCTTCCCTGTATTTTAAGTGTTGTATTGCTTCCGTCTCTCATATCTACGGTATTTTGTTCCTTATATATGGACGGTGTAGGCTTCACGGCACAGCGGAATATTATCGGCATTCCGTTTGTTATTCCGCCGAGGATTCCACCGCAGTTGTTTGTTTCGGTTATGATTTTTCCGCCGGAGCTTCTGAACGGGTCATTAGCCTGACTTCCACGCATATCGGCATATCCGAAACCTGCTCCGAACTCAACGCCCTTTACTGCCGGAATACTGAAAAGTGCATGGGAGAGCATTCCCTCGACCGTATCGAACCAGGGTTCACCATAACCGGCAGGCATACCGCACACGGCTGTTTCGAGTATTCCGCCGACTGAATCGCCGTCTGTTTTGGCTTTCATGATTGCGGATTTCATTTCTTCTTCTTTTGATTTGTCGAGCACCGAAAATTCCAGACCGTCGAGATAATCCACATCAGCCTGAACATCATTGAAATTTCTGTCACGAACACCACCGCATGAAAGTATGTGAGTTCCGACAGTAATTCCCTTTTCTCTGAGTGCGGAAATTGCCACAGCTCCGGCGGCGACGATTCCGGCGGTAATACGACCCGAAAAATGTCCGCCTCCTCTGAAATCCTGAAAACCGTGGTATTTCATTTCGGCGGTGAAATCGGCGTGACCGGGGCGTGCTTTGTATGCGAGTTCCCCGTAATCACGGCTTCGGGTATCCTGATTTTCTATAATAAAAGTAATCGGCGTACCTGTAGTGAATCCGTTCACAACTCCGCTGACGATTTTTACTTCGTCGGCTTCTTTGCGTGCGGTTGAGATAGCACCGACGGATTTGCGGAGTGACATCTGACGGGCGATAAATCCGGAATCAACAGCAATTCCGGCAGGCATACCGTCGAGAACCGCACCGATAGCAGTTCCGTGGCTTTCTCCGAAAAGAGTGACGGCAATATTATTTCCGAAAGTATTTTTCAATATTTTTCACCTCGATTATTATATCAGCAATTATAACATATTATTTCTGCAATGTCAACCTTAAAAATAGATTGATTTTTATGATACTGTAATTCCTATCATAATTGTTTCATCATCATGATTATTCCAAACGGAATGAGGAATATTGCCATTGACAAGAAAACTTTCATTTTTCTTTATAATTATTGTCTTGTCAGCTAAAAGAATTTTGGCTTCTCCCTGAATAACTATAAAAAGATGATTATGTTCATGTGTATGCTGTTCCACAGGACCGCCTCCGCCTGATGAAATATAGGCAACAGAACCGTCAAGTATTCTTCCGCATTCATCGAATAATTTTTTTGCTTTAAAATTAATGTGATTCGACGGTGTAATAAATTCCTGTTCAGATAGTTTTTTATTTGTGCATTCCATAAGTTATATCTCCGAAACAGCCTCTTTCATCATTCTGACGTATTCGCCGACATATCGGGGCGAATCCTTGCCGTACTTCTCCATTATCTTTATAATCGCAGAGCCGACGATTGCGCCGTCCGAAATATCCGCCATAGCCTTAGCCTGTTCCGGCTTTGATATTCCGAAACCCACGGCGCACGGAATATCTGTATTTTCACGAATTACACGTACAATATCGCAGATATTCGTATTTATTTCGCTTCTCATTCCAGTAACTCCGAGGCTTGACACTATGTATATGAATCCCTGTGCCTCTTTTGCAATCATTGAAACCCTGTCCGCTGATGTCGGAGCGATAAGGGAAATCATATCTATACCGTATTTTCCGGCAGGTTCGGTAAATTCTTCCTTTTCTTCAAAAGGCAGGTCGGGAAGAATAATTCCGTCAATTCCTGTTTCTTTACATTTTGACATAAATCTTTCCGCACCGTATGAAAATACGACGTTGGCATATGTCATGAAAACAAGCGGAATTTTGACATCTTTGCGGATTTCCGAAACGAGTTCAAAAACCTTGTCGGTTGTGATTCCGGCGGAAAGAGCCCGTATATTTGCACCCTGAATCACAGGACCTTCGGCGGTGGGGTCTGAAAAAGGTATGCCGAGTTCGATAAGGTCTGCACCGTTCTGAACCGCCGCACGCACGATTTCGGCGGTTGTTTCAATATCGGGGTCACCGCAGGTAATGAACGGAATAAATGCCTTTCCGTTTTCAAATGCTTTTCTGATATTACTCATATATATACTCTCCTCTGTAACGTGCGATAGCCGCACAGTCTTTGTCTCCACGTCCTGAAACTGTTATAATAATTATCTTATCCTTGTCCATAGCCGGAGCGAGTTTCATGGCATAGGCTACAGCGTGGGCGGATTCTATAGCCGGAATTATGCCCTCGACACGTGAAAGATATTCAAAAGCGTTCACAGCTTCGTCATCTGTTACCGGAACATATTCGGCACGTCCTATGTCGTGCAGATTTGCGTGTTCCGGACCAACTCCCGGATAGTCAAGACCTGCCGAAATCGAATAAACCGGTGCAATCTGACCGTATTCGTCCTGACAGAAATATGATTTCATACCGTGGAAAATTCCGATTTTTCCGGTGTTCACCGTTGCCGCTGTCTCGAATGTATCAATACCACGGCCGGCAGCTTCACATCCGATAAGTCGTACATCTTTATCGGGAATATAGTGGTAAAAACTTCCTATAGCGTTTGAACCTCCGCCGACGCAGGCAATCACGGCATCAGGGAGACGACCCTCTTTTTCGAGTATCTGAGTTCTTGATTCACGGGAAATAACCGCCTGAAAATCACGGACAATTGTCGGGAACGGGTGCGGACCCATTACAGAGCCAAGACAATAATGCGTATCGTTTATACGTGAAGTCCATTCACGCATTGCTTCGGAAACGGCATCTTTCAGGGTAGCAGTTCCGGATTTGACGGGAATGACATCAGAACCGAGAAGTTTCATTCTGTAAACGTTGAGAGCCTGACGCTTTGTGTCTTCTTCTCCCATGAACACAACACATTCCATTCCGAGAAGAGCGGCGGCGGTGGCGGTTGCAACACCGTGCTGACCTGCTCCGGTTTCGGCAATAAGGCGTGTTTTTCCCATTTTTTTCGCAAGCAGAGCCTGACCAAGAACGTTATTTATTTTATGTGAACCAGTATGGTTCAAATCCTCACGTTTAAGATAGATTTTTGCACCGCCGAGTTCACGGGTAAGTTTTTCCGCAAAATAGAGATTTGACGGTCTGCCTGCGTATTCGTTCAGAAGCTGTGTAAGTTCGCTGTTAAATTCGGGGTCGTCTTTGTAGTGATTGTATGCGTTTTCCAGTTCTATGACGGCATTCATGAGAGTTTCGGGGATATACTGACCGCCGTGGATTCCGAAACGTCCTTTAGACTGTGACATATTTATCAATCCTTTCTTACTTTTGATTTATTTTATATTTAATCTTATTGAATCAGTAAATTTTTTCATTTTATCAAAATCCTTGAAACCGTCCGTTTCGATTCCGGAACTTACATCAACGGCATACGGATTCAGTTTTATTGCTTCGGTTATGTTTTCGGGGGAAAGTCCTCCGGCGAGAAAATAGGGTCTTGAAATATTTGTCAGGAGTTCATAATCAAAAGCTTTTCCCTCTCCCATACCGGCATCAAGAAGAACATAATCCGCATACGAACTGTTTGCGAGTTCAATATCGTGTCCGGATTTGATTATAAACGCTTTGATTACGGTAATATTTTTCTTGTGAAGACGTGAAATATATTCTTCGTTTTCATTGCCGTGGAGCTGTGCAATCTTTATGATTCCCGATTCTGCGAGACTTATAACATCGCTTACAGGGGAATCAACGAAAACTCCGACCGGAATAATTCTGCGGTCAAGTTTTGCCGTGAGTTCGGAAGCTTTCTGCGGAGTGATATAACGCCGGCTTTTTCCGGCAAAAACGTATCCGATATAATCGGGGAGCAGGATATTGGCGTGTTCTATATCGGTGTCACGCCTGAGACCGCACATTTTTATTTTAATCATGATATTCCCCTTAATTCGGCGAGTTTTGCGGTTTTGTCCTCCGCCCTCATGAGGGTTTCGCCGATAAGAACCGCATCAGCACCGATATTCCGGAGTATTTCGACATCTTCCGCTGATTTTACACCGCTTTCCGATACGAAAATTATTTCAGGCGGAACGAGTTCCCGAAGACGACGGCTGTTGTCTGTATCGACGGAAAAATTGCTGAGATTCCGGTTATTTACGCCGATAATACGTGAACCGCATTTCAGGGCGGTTTTTATTTCGTTTTCGTCGTGAGCCTCCACAAGTGCGGAGATTCCGAGTTTATCGCATATTCCGATATATGATTCAATCTGTTCCGGCGAGAGTATAGAACATATAAGCAGAACCGCCTTCGCTCCGAGAGTTTTAGCCTCATATATCATATATTCGTCGATAATAAAATCCTTGCGTATGCACGGAATTTTAATTTCTGCTGAAATTTCACGGAGATATTCGTCACTTCCGAGAAACCATTTCGGCTCGGTCAGAACGGATATACAGTCCGCACCGGCTTTTTCATAATCACGTGCGATTTGCAGATATGGGAAATCTTCCGCAATAACACCCTTTGACGGAGATGCTTTTTTACATTCGCATATAAAAGAGATTCCGGATTTTTTAAGAGCGTTTTCAAATTCAAAATTTCCGCACGGCAGAGCGAAAGCACATGATTTCATTTCCTCAGGCGGAATTTTCTGCTGATTCTGTACGGAACGGAAAAACGCATATTCCGCAAGCTGTTCAAGAATATTCATAAAATTCACCTCAGCTGTTTGATACTGCGATTATTTTTTCAAGAGTTTCAATAGCTTTTCCGCTGTCGATTAATTCGGCTGCGGTTTTCACGCCGTCAGCGAGTGAACTGGCTTTTCCGCCGGAATATATAGCAGCTCCGGCATTAAGAAGAACAGTATTTCTCTTGTGACCCTGAATTTTTCCGGACAGGATTCCACGTGTGATTTCGGCATTTTCCGCCGGAGTACCGCCGAGTAAATCATTTTTGGTACAGCGTTCAAATCCGAACTGTTCCGGCGTGATTTCATAATTTTTCAGCCAGCCGTTTTTATATTCGCAAATCATAGTCGGTGCGGACAGTGAAATTTCATCAAGTTTATCCTTGCCGTAGACTACCATTCCGCTTTCTGAACCAAGTTTCATGAGAACCTGTGCAACTGTTTCGAGGAGTGAAGAATCATAAACTCCGAGAAGATGATGTTTCGGGGAAGCTGGATTTGTCAGCGGTCCGAGGATATTGAAAACTGTACGGATTCCGAGTTCTTTTCTTATTCCGCCGACGTACTTCATGGAAGTGTGATATTTCTGAGCAAAGAAAAAGCAGAAATTTGTTTTTTCGAGCATTTCACGGCATTTTTCCGGTTCAAGATTTATATTCATTCCGAGAGCTTCAAGACAGTCAGCAGTTCCGGAAAGTGATGAAGCGGCACGGTTTCCGTGTTTGGAAACGAAAATTCCGGAAGATGCTGTTACCATTGCGGAAGTGGTTGAAATATTGAAACTGTGGGCATTGTCTCCGCCTGTGCCGACGATTTCAAGCAAATCAAGTCCGGAACTGTCAAATTTTACAGCGGCATCACGCATAGCCGCCGCACAGCCTGTGATTTCGTCGATTGTTTCGGCTTTTGCACTTTTTGTTGAAAGAGCCGCAAGAAAAGCGGCGTTCTGGGTTGGGGAAGTCTGTCCGGACATGATTTCGGACATTACCGTATAAGCCTCATTATATGACAAATCCTGTTTGTCAACGATTTTAACTATAGCTTCTTTAATCATAAACAATATCTCCTTAAAGATTAATAAAATTGGACAACATCTTTTTTCCGTCCGGAGTCATGATTGATTCTGGGTGGAACTGTACGCCGTAAATCGGGTATTCTTTGTGTTTAACCGCCATTATTTCGCCGTCATCTGCAATTGCCGTGATTTCAAGACAATCCGGAAGAGTTGCAGGGTCGGCCGCCAGTGAATGATAGCGTGCAACAGGTGCATTTTCCGGAATATTCTTGAAAATCGGAGAATCTCCGCAGAACTTTATAACTGACTGCTTGCCGTGCATGAGTGTTCTGGCATATGTTATTGTTGCTCCGTAAGCCGAACAGATTGCCTGATGTCCAAGACAAACGCCGAGGGTGGGAATTTTCCGGCACACTGTTTTTGCCGCTTCGATGATTATTCCGGCATCTTCGGGTCTTCCCGGACCTGGGGAAATAATAATTCTGTCGGGTGAAAGCTTTTCTATTTCGGATACGGTCATTTCGTCATTTCTTATAACCTTTATATCCGGCTCGATTTCTCCCACAAGCTGAAAAAGATTATATGAAAAGCTGTCGTAATTGTCAATAAGTAGAATCATGAATCTGCCTCCTCTGCCATTTTGAGAGCGTTTATAACTGCTGCTGCCTTGTTTATACATTCCTGATATTCATTTTCCGGAACGGAATCGGCAACTATTCCTGCACCGCTTCGCACAAATACTTTTCCGTTTTTCTTGTAGGCAATGCGGATAGCTATGCAGGTATCAAGATTCCCCGTAAAATCGATATATCCGACAGCACCGCCGTAAATGCCACGTTTGTTGTTTTCGAGTTCTGCGATTATCTGACAGGCACGTATTTTCGGCGCACCGGAAAGAGTTCCGGCAGGCAGAACCGCACTCACGGCATCGAGGGCATCAAATCCGTCACGGATTTCGCCACGGACTGTTGAACCAATGTGCATTACGTGCGAATAACGTTCTATGCTGTGGAATTTTTCAACCTGAACAGAACCGAATCTGCTTATTTTTCCGAGGTCATTCCGTCCGAGGTCAACAAGCATATTATGTTCTGAAAGTTCTTTTTCATCATGAAGAAGTCCGGCTTCAATGGCTTTGTCTTCTGCTTCGGTTTTTCCCCGTGGACGTGTTCCGGCGAGCGGAAAAGTATGCAGTATTCCGTTTTCGAGACGGACGAGGGTTTCAGGAGAAGCACCGGCAATTTCCACATCAGTGCCCGAAAAATAGAACATATACGGGGACGGATTTATAGTTCTGAGAACACGGTACGTATTGAACAGACTGCCCTCAAATTCCGCACTGAGAGCATTTGACAGAACAATCTGAAAAATATCGCCTTCATAGATATGTTTTTTTGCGGTATCAATCATATTGCAGAACTGCTCACGGCTGAACGTCGGTTTTACATCTGTAACGAGATGTCCGGCAGGTTCACGTCTGCGTTCACCGTGGCGGAGAAGTTCCGCAAGCTGTTGAAGTTCAAGTTTAGCCTTATTGTAGCCGGTTTCGGGTTCTTCGAGGGACATATTGGCAATGAGTATTATTTTCTGGCGGAAGTTGTCAAATGCTATAACTTTATCGAAAAGCATGAGGTCAACGTCCTTGAAATTTTCTGTATCTTCGGTATTGATTTTCAGTGTATTTTCCGTATATGAAAGGAAATCATATGAAAAATATCCTACAAATCCGCCTGTAAACGACGGCAGATAGTCAAATTTCGGACTTTTATATCCGGAAAGAATCTGACGTATCTGTGTACTGGGGTTTTCTGTCTGCATGGAAACTCCGCCGACTGTGACAGTGTTTCCTTTTGCGGTGAACTGCATTTTCGGGTCGAATCCGAGGAAAGTATAACGTCCCCATTTTTCTTTTTCGGCGACGGATTCGAGCATATAGCAGTGAGTCGAAACATTTTTCAGTATCATCATTGCTTCGATTGGCGTGCATATATCAGAGAGGATTTCACAGCTTACCGGAAGAATATCATATTTTCCGCATGAAGCGATTTCTCTGACGGTATTTAAATCTGGCATAAAATTCATTCTGAACACCTCCGTAATAATAAAAAATCCCTGACAGAAATTCAAAGAAAATCTGTCAAGGACGAATAAACATATCCGCGGTACCACCTTGATTCACGGCAAGCCGTGCGCTTGGCAGGATACTGACATATCCCCGATGATTGACGCACATCATAACGTTGCAGAATACTCCGGCGACGAATTGTCCCGTTTGACTGCACCCTCGGCGGTCCATTTACTGACCTGTGTTTTATCCGGCTCTCAGCTGTTCGGACTCTCTGTGAAAGCATAATCAGTTTTATCTCCGCTTCAACGGTTTAATTGTATTTTATATTATAGCACCTGTTTTCCGGTTTGTCAATAGTTTTTGAAAAAATAAACTTGATTTTTTCCGGAAGTTATGATATAATCGGCGAGCCGCCGCCGGCAGGTTCACAGTCAGAAATCACAGAAAAGAATTTATTTCTGTAACTATTGTGCTGTATCGTTGAAAATTAATCTAATACAGGATAAAGTGAAACAAGCTTGAT
>CAMWYX010000002.1 GCA_947178575.1 uncultured Ruminococcus sp.
ATCAGGAAATCTAAAAAATTTGAAAAAATAAAAAAATCTGAAAAAACAGAAAAACCGGAAAAAAAATCACTCGGCGATAAAATTGAATTTATCCTTAAAATATGGGAAGTCGCCGGAAAACCGGTTCTTAAAATATTTAAAGGATTCAAATTCAGCGGTCTTTATATAGATTTTGCAATAGGAAATGAAAATGCATATGACTGTGCCATTAACTATGGCAGGATATGCGGTGGTGTTTATAATATTCTTGCATGGCTTGGAATTATGTTCAGGGTAAAATATAAAACAGTTGATGTTTTTCCCGATTTTGATGCAAAAGAAAGCAGATATGATGCCGCAGTAAATATCAGTTTCAATTTTATGAATATAATTATTGCAGCTGTATGGTTCGCATTAATTTATATATTTAAAATATCTATCCCGAATAAAAAACAGAAATGAGGTATTGTTATGGCTCAGGAAAAGAAAACTATAAATGAAATGCTTGGCATATCTATGGACAAAATCAAGGAAATGGCGGATACAAGTGCAATTATCGGCGAGCCTATAGTCACTCCCGACGGCACAACCGTTATTCCGATTTCAAAGGTATCATACGGATTTGCGAGCGGTGGTTCAGACCTTCCGTCGAAGCACGACAGGGAACTTTTCGGGGGCGGAGCAGGTGCAGGAGTAAGCATAAAGCCGGAGGGATTTTTAGTTATTTCACCTGACGGAAGCGTTAAAATGGTGAATATGGATTCCGGAAACGATATGATAAGCAATGCGGTGAATACAGTTCCGCAGATTATCGAGAAAATCCAGAAGATAATCGCAAAGAAAAAAGAAAATTCCACAGTTGAAAGCGAAGTAACAATAAACGATTAAAATTTTACTTTCGCCGGCATCTGAATTAATTCATATCTTTCTGCATAAAATTTATAAATATCATGAATACTATGCGGAAAGGTGATAAATATGAAAAGATTTGCTGTTGTTCCGGCAGTTTTATGCTGTCTGTCAGTTTTTAACTGTTTTTCTGCTTATGCAGAAGATACTGAAAATACAGAAATTGTTGAAATCGTCGAGAATATTGAGGATATTGAGAATACCGAAAATATAGAGACTTCCGGAAATATCGAAGTTTCAGCAAAAGCGGCTGTGGTTATTTCCGCCGATACGGGAGAAATAATATATTCGCACAACAGCGGAGAAAAACTTCCTATGGCGAGTACCACGAAAATAATGTCGGTTCTGATTACTCTGGAATCGGGAGGGCTTGATGTTCCTTTTGTTGTTGATTCCGACGCTATACGTGTTGAGGGTTCGTCCATGGGATTGCAGGAGGGAGATACGGTTACAAAATATGCTCTTTGCTGTGGTATGCTCCTTCCCTCCGGAAACGATGCCGCAAATGCCGCAGCCGTTGCAGTTGCCGGAAGTATCGAAAAATTCGCAGATATGATGAACAAACGGGCTCAGGAACTCGGACTCAGCAAAACTTATTTCGTTACGCCGTCCGGACTTGAGGGAACAGGTCACGGCTCGTCTGCCGAAGATATGGCTGTTCTGGCAGCGGAGGCTCTTAAAAACAAGACGTTCCGTGAAATATGTTCCTCAGAAACCATAAAACTTGAGTTCGGAAATCCGCCGTTTCCACGGTGGCTTAAAAATACAAACAAGCTCCTTTCTCTTTACAGCGGAACATATGGAGTAAAAACAGGATTCACCGACGAAGCCGGAAGATGTCTCGTATCGGCTTGCTGTCGTGACGGCAAAAATCTTGTATGCGTTACCCTCAATGACCCCAACGACTGGAACGACCATATGAATCTGTATGATTTCTGTTTCAGTCGTGTGGAATCTGTTACTCCGGATATTCCGCAGGATTTACAGCTTAATCTTGCCGGTTCGTACAATGATAAAATAAGCGTTACGGCAGGAGGTGTAATCGCAGGTATTACCACAACGGAAAATAACTGCTCGGATTTGACATATACAGTTTCAGCTCCGCCGTTTGTATATGCTCCGGTGAGCGTCGGCGATGAACTCGCCGAACTGATAATAAGCCTCGACGGTAAGGAAATCCGCCGTATTCCGCTTTATGCCACGGAAAATGCGGAATATAAGCCCGCAGAGGAAAAAAAGAAGAAAAGTATTGCAGATAAATTTATTTCAAAAGTAAAGGATATATTCAATGGAAAAGATAAGGATTCAGAAAATGATTGCTGAAAGCGGATTCTGTTCACGCAGAAAGGCAGATGAGCTTATATCGGCAGGAAGAGTTAAACTCAACGGCAGACCCGTTAAACTGGGAGACAAATGCACATTCAGGGATATTATAACTATCGACGGCGAACGTATTCACATATCACGTAAAAAAAATTATATATATATCATGCTGAACAAACCCCGTGGATATGTTACAACAGTTTCGGACGAACTCAACCGCCGGTGCGTTATGGATTTGATTGCCGATATTGATGAACGTGTTTATCCCGTAGGCAGACTGGACAGAAATTCCGAAGGATTGCTTCTGTTTACCAATGACGGCGAGTTTGCCAATTCAATAATGCACCCGAGCCGTCATATTTCCAAGACGTATCGTGTGACTGTACGTCCGGATATAAGCGACGAACAGCTCGTGAAACTTTCAGGCGGTGTGGAGATTGACGGTAAAGCAACTATGCCGGCAAATGTAATTGTCAAGGAAAAACAGCAGGGACGTGTTGTTCTGCTTATTACCATACATGAGGGCAGAAACAGACAGATTCGTAAAATGTGCGAAGCCGTGGGTCTTGAAGTCGCACGGCTCAGACGTATAAGTATAGGACCTCTTAAACTCGGTATGCTTAAACCCGGTACGTGGCGTGAACTCACAGCCGATGAACTGCGTGCACTCAGGACAGCCGCCGGTAAGGAGAAATAGATGCTTGAAATACAGGAAAAATTTGACACTCAGGGCTATGAGGAGATAATCGCTGTGGCAGGTACGGATAATATTCATATCACCGAGGCAATGGATAACGGAAAATCTACAGGCTATATTGCGTATGTCTATGAACCGGAATGTACCGTTGTATACGGATATGACGACGGCGGTGACCTTATGCTCTGTGACGGTCTCGTGCGTTCGGTTATGTTCAAAAGCGTGCTTAAAGGAATCGGAACAATGATTTTTAAACTTCACGATACGAATGGATTTATAAATCTCCGAAAACTGAAATTCCTTGAAGATAACAGTACAGTGTGCGAAAATCTTGACAGATTTATGAATGCGTGCCAAAATTGCAGGAGAGGTGAAATTTAGTGCCGATAAGAATTTCATCTGAACTTCCGGCGTTCCGGACTCTCGGCAATGAAAATATATTCGTTATGTCAAAGGAACGTGCGGAACATCAGGATATTCGACCGCTTAAGGTCATTATCCTTAACATAATGCCGAAAAAAATAGAAACTGAATGTCAGCTTTTAAGACTTCTCAGCAATACGCCACTTCAGGTGGATATCGAGCTGTTGCAGATGGCATCTCATGTCTCTAAAAATACATCAAGACATCATCTTGAATCTTTTTATAAAACGTTTGAAGAAATAAAATCATGCCGTTATGACGGAATGATTGTTACCGGTGCACCGGTTGAACTTCTCGATTACGAAAATGTGGACTACTGGAACGAGATAACTCAGATATTTGAGTGGTCTAAAACTCATGTATTCTCAACGCTCCATATCTGCTGGGCTGCACAGGCAGGATTATATTATCATTTCGGTATTCCGAAATATCCGCTTGAACGCAAAATGTTCGGTATATTTCCGCATAGGGCGGAAGTCGGAAACAGTCTGCTTCTGCGTGGCTTTGATGATGTTTTTCAGGTTCCGCACAGCCGGAATACAGAAATCCGGCGTGAGGATATTGAAAAAATCAGTCAGCTTGAAATACTGACAAGTTCCGAAATTTCCGGAGTTCATATAATTGCCAACAAGAACGGCAGACAGTATTTTATTACAGGTCATTCGGAATATGACCGTGATACTATAGCAAACGAATATTTCCGTGATGTGAAAAAAGGGATTGATATACAGATTCCGTATAATTATTTCCCTGATGACAATCCGGAAAATACACCGGTTTTTTCGTGGAGATGCACGGCAAATCTTATGTTTTCCAACTGGCTTAATTACTGCGTATATCAGCGTACGCCGTATAATCTGGACGAGCTTGAAATAAGAAGCTGGACTTGGGAAACAGATTATTAATATATGAGGTGAAAAAATGGAAGATTATAATCCTAACAATATTTATCCGGATTACAACAGCGGAAATAATCAGCAGTTCGGCAGTATTCCGGAAAAGAAACCGCAGTGGGCAGGAATCACGAGCTTTGTGCTTAGTATTGTAACTGTAATCACGTGCTGTTGTACAACTTATGTCACTGCTGTTCTTTCGCTTATATTCGGTATAATTTCCCTTGCCAAGAAATGGGGGGCGAAAGGTCTCGCAATTGCCGGAGTTGTAATATCATCAATTACACTTGTTTTTACAATTACGGTCAATACGGCATTTGCCGGAGTAAGCAGAGATATACAGAAATTTGCTGTCAATGCCGATGCGTATATCAGCGAATACGACAGAACCGGAGAAGTTCCGGACGATTTCGCAAAATATAACGACGAAAAATATCAGTGGTATTTCAACGCAATGGGATATGACAGCTTTGACGGCTTCTACGGAGACTTCATAAGAGGATTCAAATCGACATACAATAAAAATAATTCTTCCGGTTCTGACAGTGATTATAATAACAGTAATCAGAATGACAGTTTCGGAGAAAATCCTGTTGATATATAAATCCGTAATCAGAAAATCCTGTGCCATAAATCAAAATGGTACAGGATTTTTTTAATTATGCCAATATCCGCCGTAAAAACAAGTGCTATTTTTTAACTGTCCTGAATATAATTTCACAAAAGGTCAAATATATCTATAGATTAATATATCGGTAAGGCGGTGTTTGAATGACACGTTATAAACGGCGGAAAATATCGGCGGCAGTAAAGTGGACATCACTTCTTATGCTTCCGGTTATTGCCGTGGGAACTGCAAAAGGCATGGAATTTCTGAAAATCAAGGCGGAAAACAAAAATGATACCGTTCAGTGTTCGTCCGTAGAGAGCAGAAAAATGAAAAAGAAAAACGGAAAATCCGATATTCTCAGCGGTGAAGCGATATTGTCTCACGGTTACGGCATATATGCCGAAGTTTCCGATACAGACGTTAGGCTTCAGAATCCTATGGATATGGTTTCGGATAATCCGGGTGACAAGCCGTATCCCACGGAATGGACGGCAGGAATCGACATAACACGTACAACATACGGTGAATACAGCGGAACGACATATTTTAATCTTGACAACGGCGGACAGGTGAACAATCGTTCATCAATATCAAATGATGACCTTCTGGCGGAAAGCCGTGTTCTTCCGGATTTTACAATTTCAGATACGGAAGAACCGCAGGTTCTGATTTATCATACGCATACTACCGAGAGTTTCGAGCCGTTTGTCCGTGATAATCTTGATGCTGTTTTCAATTACCGGACTACCGATTCAACAAAAAATATGATAATGGTGGGAAATGCAATTCAGGCGGAACTCGAAGCGGCAGGAATAGGCGTTATCCATGTAGTTGAAATACATGATTATCCTTCTTATAACGGTTCATATGAACGGAGCAGGGACAGCATAGTTCCGATACTGGAGCAGTATCCCACCATAAAGGTTGCGCTTGATATTCACCGTGACGCAATAGCAAGCGAAACGTTCGCCGCACAGCCGTACATCGAAATCGACGGAAAAGAAGCGGCACAGATAATGATAATTTCGGGCTGTGATGACGGTACTCTCAATATGCCGGATTATCTGAAAAATTTTCATTTTGCAAGTCATCTTCAACAGCAGCTTGAAAGCGATTATTCCGGATTCACAAGACCGATACTGTTTGACTATCGTCATTATAATCAGGATTTGACAACGGGAAGTCTGCTTATTGAAGTGGGTTCGCACGGAAATACGCTGGAACAGGTTCAGTATTCGGGACAGCTTATAGGGCGTTCGCTGAGCCGTCTGCTCGAAAGCATGAAGGAGAAGTGAAATAATGGGAATAATCGGGAAAAACAAAAAATCGGCGGTCAGATGTGTACTTGTATACATCATCGTGACCGTCGGATTGCTGATGTTTTTATATGCCTATACAAATTCATACAATAAGATGAATCCCGAAAAAATCGTTCCTGCAATGCTTACAGTCAGTGCAGAAAAGGCAGAATTTGAGATAATAGGCAGAGAAATAGAATTTGACCTTGAATTTTTCAAGCCCGAAAGCAAGCTTTTTCTTGTTCTGTATCTTATGTCGGATATTGAAATCAGAGCAGAAACAGCGGTTCTCACACGGACAGCCAGCGTGCTGCAACATAGTCTGAATGTGCTGTCATTTCGTCATGGAAGCTGTTGAGTTCGCCGGCATAATAGAGTTCGGCGGAGGGAAATTTGCGGAAATCATCGGGCGTATAAAGTGAGAACGGTTTTTCAAGCTGTATTCCGATTTTTTCCATCGCATACGCCACAAACTGCGAGCATACAAAACTTTTTTTCCTCGACCAGTCAATATTGAGATACAGCGGTACAAGCCCTAATACATTGTAGGAATATATCTTGCGGTTATGGCAGAAATGCGATATAAGGCGGTTATATTCAAATTTCTGTTCGGCAGTAACTTTTATGCGGTATATTTCGCACGGAATAAAACTGAATTTTCCGAGAGTTCCTTTTCCGACTATTTCACGGTTGAAAGTTGCCGGAAGAATAAACGGTCTGTATGTACGGCAGAAACTATACATTTCTGAAAGGTCTGCACTTCCGGATAAAGAAACATGATTATACGGCTTTTTTGTAAAAAATCTGAAAAAATGTGCCGGTTTAGTTCCGGTTTGTGCAACTATGATATAAATATATTCCAAAAGTTCACCCCCGTTGCAGTAAATGTAAAATCTGATAAATTCTATAATAATTATATCATAACCTCTTGCATTTTTCAAGTGTTTTTGGTATAATAATATGTGGAAATGTACTTTTTTATGCGCCTGTAGCTCAGTGGATAGAGCAGTGGCCTCCGACGCCATGTGCGCTGGTTCGACTCCAGTCAGGCGTACCATTATTTTACATAAAAAATCTCCTGATTTCTCAGGAGATTTTTTTGTGGATTATTATTTTTTTTCGTTTGAACTGTTTCCGCATTTACCACAGCAGTTCTTTGAATTAGGACAGCCGATACAATGCTGACCGCTTTTCTTTGCTCTGTAAAGATATATCGAAACCGATATTACAACAGCAAGAACAATCGCAATAATTATAATATTTTCCATATTATGCCTTTCCGAGAGCGTATTCGGATTTGATATTCTTTCCGGAATTTTTCATTAGTATACCAATCCATGTAACAATAACAATTTCAACGATAAGTCCTGCAACTGCTCCGCCGATATTCAGTGTTGACGGAGCTGTGAAAAGTGTTCCGATTGTATAAATAAGATAGCCTACTGTGTAGCCTGTCGCCATCTGGAAACCTATTCCGCCCCACAGCCATTTCGAGCTTTTCATTTCGGAGTTCATTGCACCGATAGCCGCAAAACAAGGCGGTGTAAACAGATTGAACATCAGATATGCAAGAGCCGCAACCTTTGTAATCGCCATAACGCCGGCTACTTCCGAACCTGCACCCTCCATGAGTGCGAGTTCTTCGGTATCGATTAAATTTTCAAGTCCGACAAAGCACACGGCAAGAGTTCCGACAACGTTTTCCTTTGCGATGAATCCCGTGACTGCTGCTGCTGCAAGCTGCCAGCTCAGAACTCCGACAATCGGGAAAAGGATATAGGCGAAAGGACTCGCAATACCTGCAAGAATCGATTTATCAGCAGTTTCGGCAACGTGCAGTGTCCAGTCGAATGTCTGCATAATCTGAACTGCTGTGTTGCAGAGAAGAATAATCGTAGCAGCTTTTACTATGTATGCCCAGCCACGGCTGCACATTGATTTGAATGCACCGAGAAGTGACGGAATTTTATATTCCGGAAGTTCGATTATAAAGAAAGATTTTCTGACTTTATAGCCTGTAATTTTATTTATTATCAAAGCTCCGATGAATATGAGAGCGATTCCGGAGAAATACATCACGGCACTGACCCAGCCGGCATCATCAAAGAAAGCTCCGGCAAAAAGTGCGATGACAGGAATCTTTGCACCGCACGGCATCATCGGGGTGAGCATTGCGGTGGCACGGCGTTCACGTTCATTTTTTATGGTACGGCTTGCCATGATTCCCGGAACTCCACAGCCTATGCCGATAACAAACGGAATCACGGATTTTCCCGAAAGACCGACCTTTTTGAATATAGGGTCAAGAACAACCGCAACTCTTGACATATATCCGCAGTCTTCAAGGAGAGCTATAAGGAAATACATTATCATAACAAGGGGCAGGAATCCCAGAACAGCAATCACGCCTCCTATAATGCCGTCAACAAGAAGTGCAGAAAGCAGAGGTGAAGCGTTCTCTAAAAGACCGCCGACCCATTCCTGAAATATTTCAAGCCAGCCCACGAGTGTATCGGCGATAAAAGGTCCGACCCATACCTGTGAAATCTGGAATACAAAGAACATCACAACGGCAAAAACAGGAATACCAAGCCATTTATTGGTGATTACGGAATCTATTTTATCGCCTGTGTTAAATTCTTTTGTAAGAACTTTTCTTGTTTCGACTTTTTTAACTATATTATTTACAAATTCAAATCTTTTCCGGTCGGCGGATTCGACAGCAGATTTATCGGTCAGGTCTATATTATCCTGTCTGTACGGAGCGGTCTGATTGACATTTGCACGTTCCACAGCGGTTCTCACGACTTTTTCCAGACCTTCGGAGGACGTGGAGACCGTTTTGATAACCGGACAGCCGAGTTTTTCTGAAAGAAGTTTTTCGTCAATCGTTGTATCTTTTTTCCTGTTGATGTCATCTTTGTTAAGTGCGACAACTACAGGAATCCCGAGTTCAAGAAGCTGAGTTGTAAAGAAAAGACTTCTGCTGAGATTTGTTGCATCGACGATATTTATAATAACATCGGGATTTTCCTTTTTGACATATGAACTTGTAACGCTTTCCTCACTGGTAAACGGTGACATGGAATAAGCTCCGGGAAGGTCGACAGCGATAAGATTTTCATTTCCGCCAAGACTTTTTTTGATTGGGTGTTCGTTTTTGTCAACGGTAACGCCTGCCCAGTTTCCGACTCTTTCATTCCGTCCGGTCAGAGCGTTGTACATTGTGGTTTTACCCGAATTAGGGTTGCCTGTCAAGGCAATACGCATAATAAATTCCTCCTTGAAAAAAGTTATTGTATGCTAACTGATAATCAAAAATACAGAGCTCTTATTAATAGAAATTTTATGCTTGTTCTGTAAATATTATCCGGAATAAACATGATATTCTGATTAATACAAGCTCCAGACAGCCGAACTGATTCAGCCTGATTTTATTCAGCTGGCATATTTGTTATTTATTACTAACCTTACTTTTAGAATTATACACTACTGCCATATAATTGTCAAGAGGTTTTTACCAAGATTGTTAATAATATACAAATCTGACTATCGGGTTTGGAATACAAATATGTTAGTATTCACAAACATAATAAATAAGAATCTGCGTTCACGGAAAAGAAATATATCTTATCCCGTGAACGCAGATTTAAATATTATTCTGTTTCTGAATCGGGTGTCAAATCGGACTGTGAAGTCGTGGGCTGGTCAATTTTTGTACGCTGAACAGATACTTTTGAATTTGTAGTTACCCACACATCGTCAAATGCAGGGCATGAGAAAGTTACATTCTGATTAAACTGGTTTGAAGTAATATTAAGATTAAGCAGACTGACATCAGCAATAATATCTTCCGCCGAAATTTGACTGATTGATTCCTCCGACCCTACAATAGTAATTTCCATCTGCTGAGTCAGGATTGCATATTCAAAACTGCTGTCAGGAATATTGCTTATATTTATACGGCTTCCGTCAATAGTAAGATTTTTTTCGGCGAGTTCCATGTCCTCAAGTGTAACTGTTACGGCTTCGAGGTCGGAAACGTTGATATATTCGCTGTTTTCGAGGCTGTTGCTCATATAGAACGTGCGTGAGAATCCCGGTTTTATTTCGTTTAGCGGAATAACTCCTATATCTATAGTATCGGGAATCTCCGTCTGGCTGTTGTTGCAGGCGAGTGTTATTGTATCGGCGGACATTTTGAATTTTAAAGTATCTTTATTGAAATTCACAGGTGCATTCACTATAGATACTGAAAGACCGACGGTTTTATGTTTACGGACAGGAATATTTATGCTGAAATTCATATCGCTGAATTTAAGACCGGTTTTGTCTATCATGGCATTGTCTTCGGTATACAGCTGAATATCATCGCTTGCAAGCACGTATGTCGAATTGAGAGACATTTCCTTGCTTGAAACGGCACAGCATCTTGAAATCTTGTCAAGCTGTGCGGAAGGTCCGGTAATCCGTACAACGGAGGGGTCGCAGGTAAATTCGTCGTTGTTTATTTCATATCCGTCAGCGATTTCAACTTTCGGAATCAGCGGTGTTACAGGAAATTCACGTATTTCAATCTTGTCAAATACTACTGTTGCCGTCGGCGGTGAGATTGATTTTATTTCATAATTCACTTTCATATCGTTGTCGTTCCGGATTTTAAGCGTGAGTTTTTTTGTACCGGCGTTTGATATATTATCCGTGTCGAAATATGCAACGAGATTTTCAGATGTAAGATAGCCAATCTGGGTACGGCTTCCGAGTATTTCGGCGGTGACTTCCTGTACATCGCATGAAATTACGTTGAGACCGTTCTGACTTGAACTTGACATATCCACCATAACAGGAATATGATAAACTGTCGTCTGTACCGACGGATATTGTGTAAGCTCGACAAGAAGCCACACAATGATTGCGATTATGGTAGCAAGTATGCCGAGAAACAGATTGCTTTCCATGTAATTTTTTTGGAATTTGTCGAAGAATTTCATTTATTACGCCTCCTTCCGAAAATGGAGGAGATAGCTTTTTTTGCATTGTTTTCCGTTTCGTCGGTTTCGTAGAAGATTTCTTTTTCAAGGGTGGATTTAAGCCGTATACGGGTATAGTCACGGGTGAGAACGCCGTTTATTGCAATTGAAATCTGACCCGTTTCCTCCGATACTACAACAACGACAGCATCGGAATTTTCGCTCATGCCGATAGCCGCACGGTGACGTGAACCGAGGGCTTTATTTATATTCACATCGCTGTTCGGACGGGGGAGAAAGCAGGCGGCGGCGAGTATAATTCCGTCACGCATAATGACAGCTCCGTCGTGAAGCGGTGTTTTCGGATAGAATATATTTCCGAAAACTTCCTTGCTCGGGAGGGCGTTCATTAAAGTTCCGGTTTCGATTTGTTCGCCGAGACGTGTTTTTCGTTCAATAACGATAAGTGCGCCGGTACAGCTTGCGGAGAGTTCCACGCAGGTATCGCATATAGCTTCTATTGCGGTGTTCCAGCGTTGCTTGAGGTCGTTGGACGGAGTACCGATACCGATAAATTTTATTCCGAACTGTGTTGTTCCGAACTGTTCAAGAGCACGCCGTATTTCCGGCTGAAAGAGTATCAGCATAGCGAGAAGTCCTATATCAAGGGTTTTACCGAGGATATAGTTCATAACAGTGAGTTTGAGAAGCGAACTTATAAAATAAGCGGCTACGAGAAGCATAATGCCCTTGATAAGCTGACCGGCACGGGTTTCACGGATAAGTTTAAGGAGCAGAAAAATTATGTATGCAAGAACTATAAGGTCTATGGCATCTTTAAATTCGATAGTTGACATAAGGCTGAAAAATGCGTATTGTATATCCTTGAAATAGGGCATTGTATCACTTCATTTCTGTGGAGTATCGGCAGTCCGGAATTTCACTTCAAACTACCTATTATATATTGTACCACAAATTTTAAGAATTTCAATAGGTTTTTTATAATTTCTGAAAATTTTTATACAGATTAATTTTCAACAATACTGTATATTTTGTATTTTTTTTAATATACGGTTGATTTTCAATTCTGCTTTCGTTTCGTTGAGAGGGACGAAAGCAGAATTACAGCGGATTTTTATTTTTTAATCATCGGATTATTAATTGTTAAAGATTTTTGCATTGTCTGTGAACCGCCGAAGCAAGACTGATTACATCATCTTCCTTTGAAAATACGGACGGAGCAAAGCGGATAGTTCCGGTATCAGTGCCGAGCTGTGCGTGGGCAAGAGCGGCACAGTGCAGACCGGCACGGAGACAGAAACCGTTTTCGGCGAGTTCGGCAGCCACACGTTCCGACGGTATATTCCCGATATTGAAAGATACTATCGGGACATACTCCGAATTTTTATTCCGGTATATTTTTATGCGTCTGTCACGTTCAAGATTATTTATCAGAATCCGGCAGAGTCTTTCTTCATGTGAAAAAATACGTTTTATTCCGAGTTTTTCTATAAATTCCACGCCTGCTTTCATGCTCATTATACCGGCAGTTCCGACAGTTCCGCTTTCGAGGGATTCCGGCAGAAGTACGGGCTGACTGAGACTCTGCGAACTGCTTCCCGTACCTCCCTGAATTATCGGCGGTATATCGTATTTTCCGTCACTTATAAGAAGTCCTGTTCCTGTGATTCCGTACAATCCTTTATGACCGGCTGTACAGAGAATATTTATCCCGTCCGTGAGTTTTACATCAATTATTCCGCACGCCTGTGCACCGTCGGCAATAAGGACTATTCCGTGTTTTCTGCAAAGTTCTGCGATTTCACGGTATGGAAGTATCTGACCGGTGACATTGCTTGCGATAGTGCATACTATGGCTTTTGTATCTTTTTTTATATGCTTTCTGAAACTTTCAACAGTTCTGTTGACATCGTTATACACCTGTGCTGCCGAAAGTCTGATTTTCCCCGACTCTGCCATTCTGACGGCAGGACGGGCGGCTGAATTATGTTCAAGACTGCTGATTATCAGATGACCGCCTTTGCACATTATTCCCTGTATTGCCAGATTAAGGGCATGAGTGCAGTTGTAGGTGAATACAACATTTTCGGGTTCTGCGCCGAAAAAATCCGCTATTCTTTCCCGTGCGGAATATACGGCGGCGGAAGTCCGTGAAGCTATCGGGTGACCCCCTCTTCCGGAACTTCCGTAATTTGCAACTGCTGACATAACTGCTTTTTTTACTGATTCGGGTTTCGGATAGGTTGTAGCTGCGTTATCGAAATATATCATGTTACACCACCGTTTCCCTTGAGCGAATAGGGAATCCTGTATTTTTCAAGAATTTCAAAAACACTTTTATCCCTGCTGTATATCCGGATATTATAACCGCACCCCTCTTCACGGCGTATCATTTCACATGAATATCCTCTTGCATTCAGCACTTTTACAGCTTTCTGCGCATAGGTATATGAGGGCATCTCTGCAATATATTTAATCATATCATCACCTGCTGGAAATATTGTCAAACCTTATCAAAGGTACAGAAACTGTTCATTATTCCGGCGTGTGGATACAGTGAACAGACTCTTATATTATAATATGCAGAATCAGGATTTCATGACTTTTTTTGTGCTTGACAATGAACAGGAAATGTTATATAATTATGTGTGTATACTTTTTGGAATAACGTCAATAATAGTACAGAAACCAATGCAGACAGATTTTAAATCAAGGAGTATACTATGGAAAATGAAAAAAAAGATGAATTAAATGATAATGGCATAACCGATTCACAGAACTGCCGGCATATAATCCATTGTCTGAATATCATCGGACAGATTGAGGGTCACTATGTTCTTGAGGAACATAACAAAACCTCGAAATATGAGCATATCATTCCCGCTCTTGTGGCGATAGAACAGGACAGAAGCGTTGAGGGTCTTATGATTATCCTGAATACCGTAGGCGGAGATGTTGAAGCAGGTCTCGCAATTGCAGAGCTTATTTCCGGAATGAAAACGCCTACAGTTTCGATAGTTGTGGGAGGCGGTCACTCAATCGGAGTTCCGCTCGCTGTATCGGCAAAGAAATCATTTATTGTGCCTTCGGCATCTATGACGATACACCCTGTGCGTATGAACGGAACAGTTCTCGGAGTTCCGCAGACACTTTCGTACTTCGACAGAATGCAGGACAGAATTGTTGATTTTGTAATCAGAAACAGCCGTGTGAATGAACAGGATTTCCGTGGTCTTATGATGAATACGGAAGAACTCGTCCTCGATGTCGGAAGTGTTGTTGACGGAAAAAAAGCCGTTGAACTTGGTCTTATAGATTCTCTCGGCAGTCTCGGCGATGCAATGGACTGTCTCTATAATATGATAGAAAATACAGAAAGAAGATATTCCAGATAGCTTTAAGCGGAGGAAAATATGGCTGAAAAAGGGAAAAAAATTCCTTCGGTTGCGCATTTCCGCAACGAGGACGGTACTCCGGACGGAAAGCCAAAAAAGAAAAATGAAGTTGATGATTCAGAAAATACGGGAGAAATAAATATTCCTGTTCAGAAAATTTCAGATAAACCAAAAGAGGAGAATAGCGTGGAAGATAAAAAAACTCCGGCAGAATCACAGAAAGCTCCGGCAGAAAAAAAGAAAAATCCGCCGGCAAATAAAAAGGAGGAAGACCCTTACAAGGACTGGATTCTCAGCAAAGAATCCGCCCGTATTGTTTCCGTTATCATGTTTGCGACGGGTATTCTTCTGGAACTTGCTGCAATAATTCCGGGAGTCAAGGGATGGGGAATAATGCACAACGGTATGCTCGGACTTTTTGGTTTTATGGCGTTTGTCGTTCCGGTTGAGATAATCTATATTTCTGTAAAAATCGGACAGTATCTCAAAAAAACACGCAATACGATAATGTGGTGTATAGCTTCAACATTTGTAATATGTGCAGCCATAGAAGTATTTTTCGTGGGAACTCCGCCCGATGACGGAATAGCAGAATATATGAGGGTTCTGCTTGAGGATGGCGAACAGTATCGGGGCGGAGGTGCTGTCAGTGCACTTTTTGCAGGTCCTCTCCTTGCAGGATTCGGAAGAATGGGTGCATCTATTGTAATAGTGCTTATGATATTTGTTGTTTCGGTTCTTTTTTCCGGAAAGGAACTCAACGATTTGTTATATGCCGTTTTACACCCTATTGAAACTTCCGGTAAAATTATGGACAAAATCGCCTCTTTTTTTATCAGTGACGATGAAGAAGATAATAAGGATAATAAAGATGATAAAGATGATAAAGATAATAAAATAAGCAAAGACAGCAAGAACGATAAATATAAACAAGATAATCAAAATAAAAAGGATACCAGTTACAGCGAAGATGACAGAGAGGAGGAAACCGACGGTTTCAATATACATATGCCGTCGGATAATTACGCCGATGCACTCGAAACACTTCGCAATACTCCTAAACCGATTCCAGCAGTTACAGACAGCGAAATGAACGAACAGGACGAACTAAGTGTATTTTTCGGAGACGATGTTAATTTCAGAAGTTCCGTTCCTGAACCCTTGCCGAAAAATCCCAAAAAATCAAAAAAGAAAGAAAATGAAAATACATCGGAACTTGATAAACTTATAAGCAGAGAAGCAGAAAAAAAACAGATTCAGGATAATTCAGTTCCGGTCAGAAATACAGAAAAACCGGATTCCGATATTCCGGAAAAAAAGTATCAGCTTCCGGATATTGAACTTCTCACAAAGCCGGATAATTTTTCCAACAGTGCGGAAGCCGCCGCCGAAATGCGTGAAAAGGCTGATAAGATAGTAAATACATTCAAAAGTTTCGGCGTTGAGGTTTCTATCAAGGATATTTACCGTGGCCCGACAATCACACGATACGAAATACAGCCGGGTGTGGGCGTTAAAGTCTCAAAGATACGAGGTCTTGAAGACGATATTGCACTCAGTCTTGCAGCACATGGAGTCCGTATAGAAGCCCCTGTTCCCGGAAAGGCAGCTGTCGGAATCGAAGTTCCTAACGTAAATAAGGATACCGTAACATTACACGAAATATTGCAGAGTTCCGGATTCCGCAATGCGGAAAGCAAACTCGCCTTTGCTGTCGGCAAGGATATTACGGGAAATGCAATAATCGGAGATATTACCAAAATGCCTCACGTTATTATTGCCGGAACTACAGGTTCGGGTAAATCAGTGTGTACACGTTCGATAATCATGAGTATACTCTATAACGCAAAGCCCGACGAAGTAAAAATGATACTCATTGACCCGAAAGTCGTTGAATTTAAGGTTTTTGAAAATCTCCCTCACCTGCTGATACCGATAGTAACAGATGTAAAAAAAGCCGCCGGTGCACTTAACTGGGCTGTAAATGAAATGATGCGCCGTTACAATACATTCGCCGACAGTGGCGTGAATGATTTGAAATCATATAACGAGTTCGCAAAAGAAGAAGAAATTTCCACTATGCCTCAGGTAGTCGTATTTATCGATGAACTTGCTGATATGATGCTCGTCGCCGGAAAAGATGTTGAGGATTCAATATGCCGTCTCGCACAGATGGGACGTGCCGCAGGAATACATCTTGTAGTTGCAACACAGCGTCCGACAACAGACGTAATCACCGGACTTATAAAGGCAAATATTCCGAGCCGTATCGCTCTTTCCGTAAAATCTCAGATAGATTCACGTACAATTATTGATATGGGCGGAGCTGATAAGCTTCTCGGAAACGGCGATATGCTGTATATGCCTATCGGCGTAAGCAAACCGGTGCGTATTCAGGGTTGTTTTGCATCTTCAAAGGATATAAACAAGACGCTTGATTTCATACGCAGTCAGGCAACAGGGGAGTATGACCAGAATATTCTCGATGCAGTCGACAACTTCGTGCCTCAGACCAAGGGCGACCACGGAAGTGTATCCGAAAGCGGTTTCGATTCCGGAAGCGATGAGGATTATATTGTCAAAGGTGCGGAAGTCGCTGTCAATGCCGGTCAGGTTTCGACAACTCTCCTGCAAAGAAAATTAAAACTTGGATATGCACGGGCATCAAGAATAATGGACGCTCTGGAAGAACGTGGAATTGTAGGGCCGGCAGAGGGTGCAAAACCCCGAAAGGTTCTTATGTCAAAACTCCAGTACGATGAATGGAAAATGAGAATGATTGAAAACAGATAGAGATACAATTAAGTTCCTGATGAGGTGGATATATGTATGATAAATTTATTCCTTTGACCAAAAAGGAAATGGACGAGCAGGGTATAAAACAGTTTGATTTCATTTACATAACCGGCGATGCCTATGTTGACCACCCGAGCTTCGGAGCGGCTATAGTTACACGTCTGATTGAATCTATGGGATTTACGGTCGGAATAATCTCACAGCCGGATTGGAGAACAGACAAGGATTTCAGAAGATTCGGCGCACCGAAGTACGCATTTTTAGTTACTTCCGGAAATATTGATTCTATGGTCGCACACTATACGGCGGCAAAAAAAAAGCGTTCGGACGATGCATATACCGCCGGCGGAAAAGCCGGAAAACGTCCGGACAGGGCAGTTATTGTATATTGCCGGAAACTCCGTGAATATTTCGGCGATATTCCTATAGCAATCGGCGGACTTGAAGCATCTTTGCGGAGATTCGCCCATTATGATTACTGGGACGATGCCGTCAGACCGTCGGTTCTGTATGACAGCGGAGCGGATTTGCTTATGTACGGTATGGGAGAACATCAGATACAGGAACTCTGCAAACGTCTTGCAGACGGAGAAAATATACACGAAATCCATGATATACGTGGAACGTGCTACATGACAGAACCTGTAAATACTCCGATTGGCTCGGCTCAGTGTCCGTCATTCGAGCAGGTCAGGGACAATAAAAAAGAATATGCAAAGGCTACAAAAATTCAATATGACTGGCAGGACGAAGTATACGGAAAGACTATTATCCAGCGTCACGGAAATATGATGCTTGTGCAGAATCCGCCGGCAAAAAGTCTTGATACGGAAGAACTTGATTATATCTACAGTCTGCCTTATACAAGACGTTATCACCCGAGCTATGAATCCGAGGGAGGAGTTCCCGGAATTGAAGAAGTCCGTTTCTCAATCACGCATAACCGGGGCTGTTTCGGCTACTGCAATTTCTGCTCGATTGCACTTCATCAGGGACGGCGTGTAACTGTCCGGAGCGAGGAATCTGTTATTGCAGAAGCAGAACGTATAACACAGATGCCGGATTTCAAGGGATATATTCACGATGTGGGAGGTCCTACGGCGAATTTCCGTCATACTTCATGCAGAAAACAGCTTGATAAAGGTCTGTGCATGGGCAAAAAATGTCTTGCTCCTGTTCCGTGTCCGGCACTGGAGGCAGACCACAGGGAATATCTTCAGATTTTAAGGAAAATACGTTCCGTCAAAGGTGTGAAGCGTGTTTTTATACGTTCCGGAATACGTTATGACTATCTTATGGCGGACAAGAATGACGAATTTATGCGTGAACTCATAAAATATCATGTCAGCGGTCAGCTTAAAGTTGCTCCGGAACACTGTTCGGCGGTGGTTCTCGATAAAATGGGAAAACCTCATATCGAAGCATACAAGGCGTTTCAGAAGCGTTTCTATGAGATAACAAAGGGAGTCGGAAAAGAACAGTATCTCGTACCGTATCTTATGTCGTCGCACCCCGGAAGCACACTTAGCGAAGCCGTTGAACTCGCTCTTTTCCTGCGTGACAATAAAATACACCCCGAACAGGTGCAGGATTTTTATCCTACTCCCGGAACTATTTCGACGTGTATGTTTTATACGGAACTCGACCCCTATACAATGGAAAAGGTGTATGTTCCGAAAACTCCGGAGGAAAAGGCTATGCAGAGAGCTTTGTTACAATATTTCAAGCCCCAGAACAGGGAAACGGTTCTGAAAGCTCTTAAAAAGGCAGGACGTTATGACCTTATAGGAACGGGAAAAAATTGTCTTGTTGAAGATATTCCGAAAAATAACAGCAGAAACGGCGGTGAAAACAAATGGCAGAGGAAAAAAAGCAGTCCTCAGAAAAATCGCAGAAAAAAGGGATAACATGGATAATCGGCTTTGTTATAGCCGTTATTGCCGGCGTTGTATGGGGTTTTTCCGAACACAATGCGGATAATCAGGAAACAAATACAGAAGAACTGCGGGTTCATTACATAGACGTGGGGCAGGGCGACTGCATTCTGATTGAAAACGGAAGCGATACACTTCTGATTGACTGCGGAGAAATCGGCAAACAGGATATTGTAGAGTCGTATCTTAACGGAATCGGCGTAGCAAAGCTCGATTACGTAATTGCAACTCACCCTCATTCCGACCATATGGGCTGTATGGATAAAATTGTTGAAGCATATGATATAGGTGAAATCATTCTTCCGCATATCGATGAAAGCGATGTTCCGACAACAAAATATTTCGGAAGATTTCTGACGGCAGTCGAGAATAAAGGTCTTGAAATAACAGAAGCTCAGACCGACAGAATTATAAAAATCGGTGACGGAGAATGCAGAATTATTGCACCGTGCAGTGAGGATTACGGCAACGCAAACAATTATTCGGTCGGAATTATTATGACTCACGGCGAAAACAGTTTTATCTTCACGGGAGATGCGGAAAAACTTGCCGAAAAGGAAATGATTGATTCCGGACGGCTCAGTGATATTGATGTGTACAAAGCCGGTCACCACGGAAGCGATACATCAAGTTCGCCGGAATTTCTTGAAATCATAAAGCCCGATATTGCGGTTATTTCCTGCGGTGAGGGAAATTCATACGGTCATCCGTGCGACATTACCATAGAAAATCTCAGTACGTACACCGATAAAATATACCGCACGGATTTGTGCGGAACGGTTAAGATTGCATCGGACGGAAAAAAACTTGACATCACGACGGAAAGAGGCTGACGGCTTATGATGATAATAGACAGATTCGAGCAGAATTTTGCGGTTGTCGAAACAGATGACGGAATGATTAATATTGAAAGGGAGTATCTTCCGGAAGATTCGTCCGAGGGCGATGTTATAGTTCCTACCGGAAACGGATATATAATTGACGGGGAAGCAACGGCACAGCGAAGAAAATCAATGGCGGAACGTCTTAACCGTCTCACAGGGAGAAAAGAATGACAGATACTATCATAATCGGAGCAGGAGCTTCAGGTGCTTTTTCAGCGGTTTTATCGGCACGTCTCGGGAAAAACGTGCTTCTGTTTGAACGCAATGAGAAAATCGGCAGAAAACTGCGTATCACCGGAAAAGGCCGGTGCAATGTAACAAATAATTCACCCGTCGAGGAACATATGAAAAATATTCCGGTAAACAGCAGATTCATGTACAGTGCGTTTTCTGCGTTTTCTGCGGAAGATACCATGAATTTTTTCGAGGAACTCGGAGTTCCGCTGAAAACAGAACGTGGAAACCGTGTATTTCCCGTAAGCGATAACGCCGGAGATATTGTCGATTCGCTTGAAAGAGAAATCAGACGGCTTGGCGTGAAAGTAATTCATAAGCGTGTTGAATCGCTGATTATCGAGGACGGAATATGCTGCGGAGTTACGGCAGGAGGCAGAGAATACAGAAGCGGAAGCGTTCTCGTTGCCTGCGGAGGTAAATCGTATCCGAATACCGGTTCGACCGGCGACGGCTACAAACTGGCAGAATCGGCAGGTCATACGATTACGGAACTTAAACCGAGCCTTGTTCCGCTGACTTCCGGTGATTCATTCTGTAGTGAACTTATGGGGCTTTCGTTCAGAAATGTAACATTAAAGCTGTACGACGGCGGAAAGCTGATATACAGCGAACTGGGTGAAATGCTCTTTACACATTTCGGCGTAAGCGGTCCGCTTGTGCTTTCGGCAAGCAGTCACATAAGAAATATGCAGAAAAACCGCTTTAAATTGATAATTGATATGAAACCCGCACTTTCGCCGGAACAGCTTGATTCAAGAATACAGCGTGATTTCAGCGAAAATCTCAACAGGGATTTTATAAACGGTATCAGAAAACTTCTTCCGGCGAAAATGATTCCGGTCGTTATACGTCTTTCAGGAATATCCCCGGAACGGAAGATAAACAGCATAACCAAGGAGGAAAGACGGCGTTTCGGAAATCTGATAAAGGAATTTCCGGTAAGTATATCCGGATTCCGTCCTGTTGACGAGGCAATAATCACAAGCGGCGGAGTTTCTGTAAGGGAAATAAATCCGAAAACAATGGAATCAAAGCTGTGCAGAGGATTGTTCTTTGCAGGAGAAGTTATTGACGTTGACGGGTATACAGGCGGATTTAATCTGCAAATTGCATTTTCCACAGCATATTCGGCATCTTTGAATCTTTAAATTGGAGTGAATTTTTATGAGTACAGTAAATATTGCAATAGACGGTCCTGCCGGTGCAGGAAAAAGCACAATCGCCAGAATGACAGCGAAACAACTGGGATATATCTATGTTGATACAGGTGCGATGTATCGTGCGGCGGCACTCTATATAAGGGAAAATAATATACCGGACTGCGAATTTGAAAATGCTCTTGAAAATGTTGATATTTCGCTGAAATTCATTGACGGCGTGCAGAGAATATATCTTGACGGCAGAGATGTTTCGGAACTTATCCGCACTCCGGAAATTTCAATGGAGGCATCAAGAACTTCGGCATTTCCGGCAGTAAGAGCAAGACTTTTTGATTTACAGCAGAAAATCGCACGTGAAAATAATGTAATAATGGACGGACGTGACATCGGAACTGTTGTGCTTCCAGATGCAGATGTCAAAATTTTTCTTACCGCCTCACCTGAAAAACGGGCTGAAAGACGATTTAAAGAACTTTCGGAAAAGCCGGACTGTCCGTCATATGAAAAAATACTAAATGATATAATCGAACGTGATTATCAGGATATGCACCGTGAAACAGCTCCGCTCAAAAAGGCTGACGATGCGGTAACAGTAGATACCACAAATCTTGATTTACAGGAATCGGCAGAGAAAATCAGAAGAATTATCGGAGAAAGAATATGATATATCATTTAATCAAGATTCTTGTAAGATTTGCGTTCAGCATTGCATTTAATTTCAAGGTCGAGGGAAAGGAAAATATTCCGAAAGATACGGTTGTGATTTACGCCGCAAATCACAGAAGCAATGCAGACCCTCCGCTTCTCGGCTGTACAGCACGGGGAAAATTTGCATTCATGGCGAAAGAAGAACTTTTCCGGAATAAATTTTTTGCGTGGCTTATCCGGAGTCTCGGAGCATTTCCTGTATCACGGGGAAAAGGAGATACAAAAGTTATTGATACGGCAGTAGAACGTCTTGAAAACGGCAGAAGTCTGATGATTTTTCCGGAAGGTACACGCTCTAAAGACGGAAAAGTACATCGTGGACATTCCGGAGCTGCAATCATTGCTGCACGTTCAGAAAAACCAATAATACCAGTCGGTATAAAATTCGGCGAAAAACTGAAATTTCGCACCAAAGTGATAGTCAGATTTGGTAAACCTATACAACCATCTGAATATATCGAAAATTCTGAAAATCCTAATCCACGTCAGCTTGTAAAGCTGAAAAACCGATATATGGCGGAAATCAAGCTCCTTGCCGAAGACAGTCCGGAAACTGCGGAGGTAAATAATGAAAATGAAAAATTGTGAAATTACAGTAGCAAAATCAGCAGGATTCTGTTTCGGGGTTGACAGAGCTGTAAAAATGGTGTATAATGAACTTGGACGCAATACTCGTGTTGCAACTCTCGGACCGATAATACATAATCAGGCAGTTGTCGATGATATAAAAGCTAAGGGCGCAAGAGTCGTGGAAGATGTCGACGAACTGCTTCCGGAGGAAACTGTTGTCATACGCTCTCACGGCGTAGGCAGGGAGGTTTACGAAAAAATCGCAGAAAAAGGCTTCCGTATGCTCGATGCAACGTGTCCGTTTGTTTCAAAAATCCATAAGATAGTCTCTGAAAAATCTAAAGAGGGGTATCTTATACTTATAGCAGGTGATGTGAATCACCCCGAAGTTCAGGGAATTATTGGACATTGTAACCAAAAATTCATTGTTTTTAAGGACAAAATTGAGCTAAAGCACGTTTTTGAGAAAAATCCGGATTTTTTTGAAAAAAAGCTTGCATTTGTGGCTCAAACGACTTATAATATAATAGAATGGGGAGAATGCTTGAAGGTGATTCCTAAGAGCTGTCCGGATATTGTTGTGTTTGATACCATTTGCAGTGCTACCGATACCCGTCAGTCAGATGCGGCTGAACTTGCAAAAAGTTCTGATGTTATGTTGGTTATCGGAGGCCGTCACAGCTCAAACACCGTCAAGCTGTTTGAGGTGTGCAGTCGCTACTGCACGACGTATCATATAGAAAATACGGACGAGCTTTCATCTCTTAAGCTTCCCTGTGCCGGCAGAATCGGCATAACAGCTGGTGCTTCTACGCCGGCATACATAATCAAGGAGGTAAAAACCACAATGACAGACAATGTTAATCTTACTGCAAATCAGGATGAGGAAATCGATTTCGCTACTGCTCTCGATCAGTCATTCAAAAAAGTATATACAGGAGAGAAAGTCAAGGGTATTGTCGTAGGCATCGGTAATACCGAAATTACTGTTGACCTTGGTACAAAGTATACAGGATATGTAAAGCTCGAAGACCTTACAGACGATGTAACCAAAAAACCTGCTGACCTCGTAGCTGTAGGCGATGAAATAGACCTTATAGTTGTCAAGGCAAACGATAACGAGGGTACTGTCGCTCTCTCAAAAAGACGTGTTGACGAACAGGCTGGTTACGATACTGTCGTAAAGGCTAAGGAAGAAGGCACTGTTCTCGAAGGCGTTGTAAGCCGTGTCGTTAACAAGGGCGTTACTCTCAGCTATCTCGGCGTAAGAGTATTTATTCCGGCTTCACAGACAGGTCTTCCGAAAAACGCAGACCTCGAACAGCTCGCCAAGCAGAAAGTTGAGTTCAAAATCATCGAAGTCGATGAGGGCGGTAAAAAACGTGCTGTCGGTTCTATCAAGAAAGTTGAGGACGAAAAAAGAGAAGCTGCAAGAAATGAGTTCTGGGATAATGCAGAAATCGGCAAGACATATGTCGGCAAGGTTAAATCCCTTACAAGTTTCGGTGCGTTCGTTGACCTCGGCGGAATCGACGGAATGGTTCATATTTCAGAACTTTCATGGAACAGAATCAAGCACCCGAGTGAGGTTGTAAGCATTGGTGATACTCTTGAAGTATATATCAAGGAACTCAACCGTGAGGGTAACAGAATTTCTCTCGGCTTCAAGAAAGCTGAAGATAATCCGTGGGCTGTATTCACATCAAATTATCAGGTAGGCGATGTAGTAAAAGCTACTATCGTATCAATTACCAGCTTCGGTGCATTTGCAAGAATTATTGACGGCGTTGACGGACTTATCCACATTTCTCAGATTGCTGACGAAAAAGTTGAAAATGTAAGCGATTATCTCGCAAAAGGCGATGTCGTTGATGTAAAAATCAAGGACATTAACGTCGAAAAACAGAGAATCAGCATTTCGATGCGTGATTTAATCGAATCTGAGGACAATTCCGAGGACGAGGAATAATTTCGATAAATAATTATAAGGACTGTATCTGCGGATACAGTTCTTTTTGTTATTTAAGAAATTATGCTAAAAAATTTCTTGACAAATCGTCAGAAATGGTGTATAGTATTGTTATAGTATAGTTTATTGTACGTTTTCAGAGAGGGGTAATAACAGTGAAATTAAAGAAATTTACAGCGGCATTGTCTGCGTTTGCAATCTCTGCCGGAATGGCATCGGCTCTTCCGATGTCCGGAACGGCAGCAGGCGATTATAATTATGCCGAAGCTTTACAGAAATCCATGTTTTTCTATGAGGTTCAGCAGGCAGGCGTTCTTCCGGAATGGAACTCCGTTTCATGGCGTGCCGATTCAATGGTCGACGAGGACGGAAACGAGACAGATGTCGTTGCCGGAGGCTGGTTCGATGCCGGAGACCATTTTAAATTCACGCTTACAAACGCTTACAGTGCTTCCATAATGGCGTGGGGATATATCCAGTATAAAGATGCTCTCGAAAAAGCCGGTCTTGCAGAGACTTATAAAAATAATGTCAAGTGGGCAATGGATTTCGTAAAGAACTGCGACAGAGGCGATAAGGTTATCGGAACTATCGGCGATTTCACCGGCGGTTCGACCGACCATAATATATGGTGCAGTGCCGAGGTTTATCTCAGAAAACATCATCTGAATAATGATGACTGGGAACGCCCTTACGATGAAATTGAAAATGCATCTGTTGAAGCTCTCGCAGCTGCCTGTCTCGCCGAAGGATATATCATGTTCAAGGACGAAGACCCTGACACAGCTGAGGAATATCTCAAACACGCCAAGAGCCTTTTTGAACTCGCCGACAAGACAAGAGACTGCAAAGACGTCGGTGGAATGGCAGGAATGTACGGAACAGCATCATGGCTTGATGATTGTATGTATGCCGCTAACTGGCTTTATATGGCTACAGGCGACCAGAGCTATCTTGATAAGATTGAAAGCGATTATATCCCGAATTTCCCAAAAGAAGAACAATCTTCTGAAAATAAATTCACATGGGGTCTTTGCTGGGACGATACATCACAGGCGGCTGCTCTCCTGTATGCCATGAATACAGGAAAAAAAGAGTGGGTTGACCATGTTTCACATCACCTTGACTACTGGATGGACGGCTACGGCGGAAAGAAAATAGATTATACTCCCGACGGACTGGCTTGGCTTTTCCAGTGGGGCTCTCTCCGTCATGCCACAACTACCGCATGGCTTGCATTCCTTTCAAGCGATACGGTATTTAAAGACGATTCCGCTCTTGCTTCAAAATACAAGAACTGGGCAAAAAGCCAGATGGATTACGCTTTCGGCGATAACGACCTTAATCAGTCCTATGTACTCGGAATGGGTGACGTTAATCCTACAGCAATACATCACAGAACAGCTTCCGGAATCCACGACGACCACTGGAATGACCTCGGTCAGCCGGCAAGCAATGAGGGCTGGCAGACCGAATACGCTCATACTCTTTACGGTGCACTCGTGGGAGGTCCTGACAGAGAGGGTAAATATGTAAACGAAGTCGCACAGTATCAGTATTCCGAAGTTGCTATCGATTATAATGCCGGATTTACCGCAGCTCTCTGTGCTATGGTTGATGAATACGGCGGAACAAAACTCGCCGATTTCCCACCGACAGAAACACCTACATGGGACGAGTGGGAAGTTGCGGCAGTTCTGAACGGTTCGGGAGACAGCTACAGCGAAATAAAGGCTTGGGCTATGAATCATACCGCATGGCCGGCAAGAGTTGAGAAAAATATCTCATACCGCTATTATTTTGATGTTTCGGAAGTTCTTGCAGCCGGACTTTCCATTGATAATATTACAGTCAAGAGCGGTTCTCAGCAGTATCAGGAGGGTCAGCAGGGTTATGCGGAAGTCGGCGGTCCTTACAAGTACGACGGAGACCCTACAGGAAACACATATTACGCCGAAATAAAATTCCTTGACGGAAGAGCAATCCAGCCCACCGGTCAGAGCGAACACCGTGACGAAGTTCAGTTCAGAATATCTATTCCGGACGCAATTGACGGTAAATCCACAAAAGGAGCCTGGGACCCGTCAAACGACTGGTCGTATGAAGGCGTTGAAGATGCAACAGACCTCAAAAAACCGGATTCGCTGAACAAGCATATCACAATGTATGTCAATGATGTTCTCGTATGGGGAACAGAACCGGACGGCACAGAAGCAACTCCCGGTGCAGATATCGGCAACAAGCCGAATCCGACAAATCCGCCGGCAACCGATAAGCCCGATTCTTCAAATCCGTCTGATACGTTATATGGCGATGTCAACTGCGACAAAGAAATAACTGTTGCAGATGCTACACTTCTCCTCCAGTATATCGGAAATAAGGATAAATATAAAATTTCAGACCAGGGTAAAATCAACGGAGATGTAAACAGCGACCCCGGACTTTCTGCTACAGATGCACTCGCTATTATGCAGTATGATGCAAAGGTTGTTGACAAACTTCCGGTAGATTGATAACTTATTAATAAATTGTACATAAAAGGGAGTCCGCCTCCCTTTTATTTTTTACTTGATTTGTCATAATGCACAAAAAATGTAATGTAATATTATGAAAATGTCCGAAATTCTGGAAAGCTATTTACATTTAGTCCGGAATATATTATAATAAAATTGACGAGAAACGGCGGGTGCAAGTTTAATCCTACGGATTGACTGCCGTTCGTTTTAATACGCATATAACCGCAGTGTATGCACTGATACTGCGTTATAGGATTTTTTATTTTATTTGGGAGGGTATACAAATGCACAAGAAATTTTTCAAGGCTTTTGCCGGAAGTCTTATGTCTGCTGCTATGCTCGCTACTGCTGTAACAGGTGTTGTTGCTCCTATGAGTGCTTCAGCTGGTCAGGTACTTGGCGAAACAAGCTTCGAGTATAAGGCTCTTCCTTGGCATACCTGTGAATCAAGTCCTGCAAAGCAAGACTTCAGAATTGAAGGTGGAGCTTTCCACATTACAGTTAATGTTCCAGAAGGTGCTGAAAAGTCAAAGTGGGACCTTCAGTTCAGACACAGAAATCTTAACTTTAAGGCAGGTCATACTTACAAAGTAAGTTTCGATGTAAAAGCAAGCAGAAACGGAATGGAACTTTGTTCAAAAATCGGTAACATTGCAGGTAACGAAGAATATTTTGAACTTGACGGCAATTCAAACGATATGCATATGGGTCCAGATATGGGCGGTCAGTGGGGCAGTGCTGTCAAGCTGACAACTTCATATCAGACTTTCTCAGGCACATTTACTCCTACTCAGGACCTTGAGGGCGTTGAGTGGGCTTTCCACTATGCTAAGGACAGCAACGGTTATGGCGGTAACGCTCAGGCTGGCGATGAACTTTGGTTTGACAATATGTCTATCGAATGTACAAAATGTAACGATTGTGATGCTGATCCACAGGCTTCATATGGTGCTGTAAACCGTGACTATAGTACAACTGTTGACGAAAATCTTGGTACTATCGGTGCAACTAAAAACTTCATTTCTGTAAACCAGATTGGTTACTACACAAATCTCAGAAAAGTTGCAACTCTCGGTGATAATGCCGGTGATATTCTTCACGGTGCTACAAAGATAAGCCTCAGCGGTTCTTATGATTTCGAGCTTGTTGATGCAAATTCAGGTACTGTTGTATACACAGGCAAGACTTCCGAAGTTCAGGCTGATGCGGATTCTGCTGATAATATCTGTAAACTCGACTTCACAGAGTTCAACACTCCTGGCAGATACTATCTCCAGATAGCAGGACAGGACTGGAGGTCATTCGAGTTCAATATCGGTGACGATATTTACTATGATAAGTCTCACAACCTGCTCACAAACGCAATGAACTACTTCTATCAGAACCGTTCAGGTATTGATATAGAAGATGCATACTGTACATCAGGCGGTGCAGACGGCAAGGGTACAGGAATGGGTCACCAGGGCGGTCACAAGACTGATACTGCTTCAATCCAGTCAATCTGGAAGAACGAGTATTCTTCTAAGGAAGAGGCAACTTCAACTTATAAATCAGGTACTCTTACTGCAACCGGCGGTTGGTACGATGCCGGTGACCACGGTAAATACGTTGTAAACGGCGGTATCTCCATCTGGACTCTCCAGAATATGTATGAAAGAGCAACACTTCAGGAAGGATATGACAAGAAGTTTGACGATAATTCGGGAGTTGTTGTAATTCCTGAAGCCGGAAACAGCGTTCCTGACGTTCTCGATGAAGCTGCTGTAGAACTCGACTGGATTGCACAGATGAAGGTTACTTCCAGCGACAGTGCATGGGGTAAGTATGAAGGTCTTTACTATCACAAGCTCCATGACCACAAGTGGACCGGACTTGCTACAAGACCGTGGGATTACGAACAGGAATGGGAAACAACCCGTATCGTAAAGCCACCGACGCTCGCCGCTACACTTAACTATGCTGCTTGTGCTGCACAGGCTGCAAGACTTTGGGAGCCATATGACTCTGCTAAGGCTAAGACATATCTCGACAGTGCTAAGGAAGCATTTGCCGCATATGAGAAGTACTGGTATCCTTATGATGATACAAAGACAACTCACCCTGACCTTAAGTGTGAGTGTTCAATGGAAGAACTCAACGAGAAGTCACTCTATGCACCTATGTGGCACGCAAAGGGCGGCGGACCTTACGGTGATGACAATGTTCTTGACGATGCTTACTGGGCAGCTTGCGAAATCTTCGTATCTGCTTCTGCAATGGGCGATTCTGATGCTACCACATATAAGGCTAAGATTGACGACCCCAAATATGCTGAGTACGCTTACAATGTAGGCACAAGAATGGTTGGCGGCGAAAATAAGGGCACCGGTTCATTTACTTCATTTAACTGGGGTAATACTGCTTCAGCAGGTTCTCTTACACTTGCTCTTCACAGCGACCTCCTTTCTGACAGCGAAAACAGCAAGATAGTAGACAGCGTTAAGGCAGCTGCTGACGAATATATTAAGTGCGAAGAATCTCAGGGCTACGGTATTCCATACAAGTATGACGGTCCGGACTACAATGACCCGAACAACCTTGACCCGTCTATTATGATTAACGGTTATGAGTGGGGTTCAAACTCTATGGTTATCAATAACTGTATTGTTATGGCTTACGCTTATGACCTGACAAATGATATTACTTACATGAACGGCGTTGCTACAGGTCTTGACTACCTCTTTGGACGTAATCCGCTTTCATATTCCTATGTAACAGGTTACGGCACATATAAGGAACATAATCCTCACCACAGATACTGGTCTTACGAGCTTGATAAGACTCTTCCTATGGCTCCTGACGGCATTCTTTCAGGTGGTCCTAATGCAGGTCTCCAGGATCCGTATGTACGTGCTCTCGGATTCGTTCCCGGTGATACAAAAAACCCGTCACAGAGATGCTTTGTTGACTCAATTGAAGCATGGTCTACAAACGAGGTAACAATTAACTGGAACGCTCCTCTTGCTTGGATTGCTTCATTCATGCAGGACGAAGCCGCAACTGCTGACCCGAATGGAGAGACACCTACTAAGCCGACAACTCCTTCTGAGGGTGATGTTAAGGTTACTCTCTGGGGTGATGCTAACGTTGACGGTACTGTATCAGTTTCCGATGCTACACTTATTCTCCAGTACCTCGGAAACAAGGATAAGTACAAGATTTCTGAACAGGGTCTCGCTAACGCTGACGTTGTTGACAACGGCAAGGGACTTTCAGCTGTTGACGCACTTTCAATCCAGATGATGGACGCTGGACTCTTTGATTCTTCAAAGTGGCCTATGACAACTGACGAACATAACGCACTTACTGCTAAGTAATCAGTTATCTGTTTTTCATTGAAATAATACAGCCGGATTGACAGTCAGGCTCGTAATCACAGAACTTGTTCCCGCAGATAATGTGTATGGGATTCCTGTGCGTTTCTGACGGGAACAGGTTCTTAATATTGCTTAAATTAAGGGGCTCTGCGGAGTCCCTTTTTGTATGCTTTTATTTGTTGTAAACACTTGCATTTTTTGTGAAAATATGTTATAATATATTGGTGTTGTTATGCGTAAATTCAAAGCAGAAAGAAGGCGGTTTGATGCTAAAAAGCATGACAGGATACGGGCGTTCACAGAAAATCCTCAACGGCCGTGATATACTCGTGGAAATCCGCTCTGTAAATCACAGATACTTTGAGTATAATTCAAGGATTCCACGAACGTATGCCTATGTAGATGATAAACTGAAAACACTTGTCAAATCAGGAGTTTCACGTGGAAAGGTCGATGTTTCAGTAACTGTCAACAATATCGAGGGCAGAGATACCGAAATCGCCATAAATAAGGAAATCGCTGAGGGATATGTCGCTGCACTCCGAAGTGTCGCCAATGAACTCGGTCTTAAAGATGACCTGACTCTCTCAAAGCTTATCAAGCTTCCGGATATATTCAGCGTTCAGAAAACACCGGACGACGAGGAACAAATATGGTTCGATATTTCTGAAACTGCCAAAGAAGCTCTCGCAAAATTCATTGCAATGCGTGAAACCGAGGGAGAAAAACTCCGTGCAGATATTCTGGAAAAAACCGATATTATATCCAGTATGGTGAAAAAGGTCGAGGAGCTTTCTCCGGTGACAACGGAAAATTACCGCAAAAGACTTTTCAATAAACTCAGCGAAATACTCGAATCGCAGGATATTGACCAGCAGAGGATTATCACAGAATCCGCTGTTTTTGCAGAAAAAATCGCTGTTGATGAGGAAACTGTACGCCTGAAAAGTCATATACTCCAGCTCACGGAAATGCTGGATTCAAGCGAAAGTATCGGCAGAAAACTTGACTTTATCGTTCAGGAAATGAACCGTGAAGTCAATACCATAGGTTCAAAGGCACAGGATTTGGAAATTACTAAACTCGTTGTCGATATGAAAGCCGAACTCGAAAAAATACGTGAACAGATACAGAATATCGAATAAATTGTGAAATAAATCAAACTATGAGAATGATAAATATCGGATATGGAAATATAATTTCTGCCGAAAGAATCGTTACTGTTATAAGTCCGGACTCCGCTCCGATAAAAAGACTTATTCAGGAAGCCAAGGACGACGGCAGAGCTATCGATGCAACTTATGGCAGAAAAACAAGAGCGGTAATTGTAATGGACAGCGGACATATTATATTGTCGTCGCTTATTACCGATACTCTTGCATCAAGAATCAACGGAACAGGAGGTTCGGCAGAAAATGAATAAAGGCAGACTTATTGTTTTTTCAGCACCGTCAGGCTGCGGAAAAGGAACTATGCTTGCTGAAATTCTTAAAGATGAACAGTTTTACTGTTCGGTTTCGGCAACTACACGCTCTCCACGTGATGGAGAGATTGACGGTGTGAATTATCATTTCCTTACAAAACAGGATTTTGAATCAAAAATCGCAGGCGGAAAATTTCTTGAACACGCCTGTTACTGCGGTAATTATTACGGAACGCTTGTTTCGGAAGTTGAATCACGGCTTGAACAGGGAATCAATGTCATACTTGAAATAGAAGTTCAGGGTGCTATGAAAATCCGTGAAATTCGTCCCGATGCTCTGTTTGTGTTCATTGCACCGCCGAGTATTGCCGAACTGCGCCGTCGTCTTAACAAAAGAGGTACGGAATCGCAGGAAGTTATTGATAAACGTGTGGCTGAGGCTGCAAACGAACTCCCATACGCTAAAAAATACGATTATATAATCGTCAATGCTGCCCTCGAAGATGCTGTGAGCGATTTTTTCGCCGTTATACGTGCGGAACAGCTTAAAGCAGATGCAAGGGAAAAATTTATAGATGAGGTGATTGAAAATGCTTAGACCGGCTGTAAATCAGATTATTTCAAAAAATGAGAGCTGTTATTCGCTCGTTATCGCTGTCGCAAAACGTGCAAGGGAAATCTCAGATGAGCTTTGCAAAAATGAGATGACCCTCGAGGAAAAACCGGTAAAAACAGCTGTTGAGGAACTCGCAAGCGGAAAGTGCAAGATAGTCAGCACCTTGAATGAGGAATAATGCCTGAAATAGCCGAAATAGCAGTCAGCGGAACGGCATATTCCTTTGATATGCTTTTCAGCTACATTATACCGCAGGGTATGAACATCAGAAAAGGGTGCAGAGTTCTTGTCCCTTTCGGACGAGGAAACAGGCGAAGAACAGGTATTGTTATGGACTTCGGAAGCTCCGGCGTAAATCTGAAGCCCATAGCTGTACAGATAGATTCCGAACCGGTATTATCGGAGGAAATGCTGAATCTTGTATATTATCTTCACGATTATACGTTCTGCACTTATTATGATGCTGTGAAAGCTATGCTTCCGCCGGCTATGGGCATTAAATCAAAGGAATTTTTCCGGCTTTCCGAAAAGTCTCCGTCAGCTGAACTTTCTGTAAAGGCAACTGAACTTCTTGAGCAGATAAGGTGTGCTGATAACAGCAGTATTCTTACGGAAATAATTGAAAATTATATGGCATCTGACGGGCGGACTGCTGTTGACGAACTTATTGAAGCTGATGTCCTTGAATCCGAAAACAATTTCCGGCAGAATGTAAGTAATGCATCTGTACGTATGATTCGTCTGAGTAATGCGTATTTAAGCGGAAATGCCGGCTTTTCCCTTACTCCGAAACAGAAAAAGGCAGCGGGATTTCTTGCAGAATGCGGTTCTGTTTCCGTCAAGGAAACTGCATATATGTGCGGTTGTACGGAATCCGTTTTAAAACGTCTTGTGTCTTCGGGAGCGGCTGAAATATTTGATATGGAAGTTCTGAGAAGTGCAGACGAATTTCCGGCAGAAAAAATCGACCCTGATTCCGTGATACTTTCGGACGAACAGCAGAAAGTTCATGACAGAATACTTTCGCAGATTGAAAAAAAAGAACCGGCTGTATTTCTTCTGCATGGAGTAACCGGAAGCGGAAAAACATCTGTTTTTGAAAAGCTGATATATAATACCATCGGTTCGGGCAGGAGAGCAGTTCTGCTTATTCCGGAAATTGCCCTTACACCGCAGGTTGTACGGCGTTTCCGTTCGCTTTTCGGAGAACGCATTGCGGTTATTCACAGCGGTCTTTCACTCGGACAGCGTCTTGACGAATATAAGAGGATAAAACGGGGAGATGCGGATATTATAATAGGTACAAGGAGTGCGGTTTTCGCTCCCGTGGAAAATATCGGTCTTATTATAATAGACGAGGAGGGCGAACGTTCCTACAAATCCGAAAGTTCACCACGTTATTATGCTCATGATATTGCGAAAAAAAGATGTGCATATCATGGTGCAGTTCTGCTTCTTGCCTCGGCGACCCCTTCTGTTGAGAGCTTCTACATGGCAGAAAAGGGAGTATATAATCTTCTTGAATTAAAAAAGAGGTATAATGATACTCCGTTGCCGGAAGTTTCCGTTGTCGATATGAATACGGAGAGAATGAACGGCAACACCTCAGAATTCAGCGGAAAACTGGCTTATGAAGTCAACGAGAATCTCAGACACGGCGAGCAGAGTATACTTCTGCTTAACCGCCGTGGATTTCATACTATAATAAGCTGTTCGGATTGTTTTCAGCCGGTTTATTGTCCTAACTGTTCAGTTCCGATGACATTCCACAAAAAAAACGGTATGCTGATGTGTCATTACTGCGGATTTTCACGTGAACCCGTATCGGTATGTCCTGCGTGCGGTTCGGAACGTCTGAAAAGCATGGGATTCGGTACTCAGCGTCTTGAAGATGAACTTGGCAGATTATTTCCCGATGCACGTATCCTCCGAATGGACGCAGATACGACTTTTTCACGGTATTCCTACGAAAAAGGGTTTTCTGCATTCAGAGACGGCGAGTATGATATAATGGTCGGTACACAGATGATAGGCAAGGGACTGGATTTCCCGAATGTCACGCTGGTGGGCGTGATGTCGGTAGATAAATCGCTGTATTCCGGAGATTTCCGCAGCTATGAACGTACATTCTCGCTGATTACACAGGTAGTCGGACGGGGAGGACGAGGAAACCGCAGAGGACGTGCGGTTCTTCAGACATTTATGCCGGAGCATTATGTGATGAATCTTGCCGCATTGCAGGATTATGACGGTTTCTACAATGAGGAAATCGCAATGAGACGTGCAATGATTTATCCTCCGCTCTGTGAGATGTGCGTGTTCTGCTTTTCCGGAGTTGATGAGGATAATGTAAAATCGGGTGCGGAATCTGTTATCAGATTGATGAGCAGTCGGCTTAAAGAAATACAGCCTAAAACACCGGTTCGTGTTCTTGGACCTGTAAAAGCCACATACGGCAGACTTAACGGAAAATACCGCTACAGAATAATTATGAAATGTAAAAATACTCCGGAAATTCGGAATTTTATCAGCAATGTACTAAAAGAGGGTGCACGGCTGAAAGAAATGAAAAAAGTTGCCTTTTACGCCGATATGAACGGCGATACAGGCGTTTAAAAAGGATTGGTAAAAATGGCACTGAGAAAAATTTTAACTGATAAAGATGAATCTCTGCATAAGGTTTGCAGACCAGTAGAAAAATTTGACAGAAAACTCGCTGTACTTCTGGACGATATGCACGAAACACTCGAAAAAGCACAGGGAGTAGGACTTGCCGCTCCTCAGGTCGGAATATGCCGGAGAATATTTATCATGCATCTTGAAGATGATATTGTTGAGGCTATAAATCCCGAAATTATAGTGAAATCCGGCAGACAGAGAGTTCAGGAAGGCTGTCTGTCATGCCCGAATATCTGGGGATATGTTGTGCGTCCTATGAAAGTCGTCCTGAAAGCTCAGGACCGTCACGGAAACTGGTACGAACGTGAATTTACAGAACTCGGCGCACAGTGTGCAAGTCACGAGAACGACCATCTTGACGGTCATGTCTTTACCGAAATAGTTGACGAATTTTTTGTTCCCGAGGAGGAGTAGAATGAGGATAGTTTTTATGGGAACTCCTGATTTTGCAGTTCCTTGTCTGCGGAAACTGGCAGAATCCGAACACAATACCGTGGCAGTTTTCACACAGCCTGACAAGCCGAAAGGCCGTGGATATAAGATGATTCCTACGCCTGTAAAGACTGTGGCGATTGAATATAATATTCCGGTTTATCAGCCTCTTTCGCTCAGAAAGGGCGATGATGCCGAGGAAAGCATGAGGATTCTCCGTGATATTGCTCCCGATTTGATTGTCGTTACGGCATACGGACAGATTCTTCCGGAGGAAATCCTGAAGCTTCCGAAATATGGCTGTATTAATATTCATGCTTCACTTCTTCCGAAATACCGTGGAGCTGCACCGATTAACTGGGTTCTTCTCAACGGTGAGAAAATCACCGGAGTAACATCAATGCAGATGAACAAGGGGCTTGATACAGGCGATATGCTCATAAAAAGAACTGTGGAAATAGGCGAAAATGAGACATATTCACAGCTGTACAGCCGTTTGTCCGAAATCGGCGGAGAAGTTCTTATGGAAACAGTTTCGGGAATTTTGGCAGGAACGATTATTCCGGAAAAACAGGACGATTCGCTCAGCTGTTATTCTCCAATGATAAAAAAAGAAATGAGTGCACTTGATTTCACAAAGCCGGTTCGGGAAATCCATAACACAATCAGAGGAGTTACCGGATTTACAGCACTCGGCGGAAAACGTCTCAAAGTGTTTGAGTCGGAAATAGCTCACGATATTTCTGCCGGTGTTGCCGGAACTGTCGCAGATACCGGAAAATTTGCGGTAAGCTGTGGCGATGGAGTTATAATATTTAAAGAGGTTCAGATTGAGGGCGGAAAACGTATGAAAACAGCTGATTTCCTGCGAGGGAAAAAGCTGGTTAAGGGCGAAAAGCTCGGCTGAGGAGGAATCTGAAAAATGACAAATCCCCGTTATCTTGCCGCACAGCTTCTTGACAAGACGTTTACAAGCGGAAGTTATTCCAATATTCAGCTCAACAGCGGACTTGAAAAATCAGACCTTGATTTTCAGGGAAAAAAGCTCTGTACGGCTTTGTATTACGGAGTTATCCGCCGCAGGATTACCATTGATTATATTTTAAAACAATATTGTTCACGTCCGCTTGAAAAAATGGACAGTATAATCGTGACTATATTGAGATGCGGAATTTATCAGATTCTTTATATGGACGGAATCCCCGACAATGCGTCAGTTAATGAAAGCGTTTCCCTTGCGAAACAGTTCCGGAAAACAAGTGCATCAGGAATGATTAATGCGGTTCTGAGAAATTTCATAAGAAACGGTAAAAAATTTGTATGCAGTCTGAACGGTGTTGATGAATTGTCTGTGAAGTATTCAGTTCCTGTCCCGCTTATCGAAAGTCTTTCCTCTGATTACGGCATGGAGACAGCTTCTCTTTTCTGCGAATACAGCATTGAGTCCGATGAATGTGTATTTATCCGCCGGAATCCCCTTAAATGTACTCATGACGAACTTGTAAAATCACTGGACGGAATTAATCTTCATACAGATGACGAGCTGTGCTACAGCTTCACGCACGGGGATATAATCAATACAAATGCTTTTAAATCCGGATTTTTCCATGTTCAGGGACTTGCATCGCAGATATGCTGTGAGGTGCTTAATCCCGATGAAAATGACAGGGTGCTTGATATATGTTCCGCTCCGGGCGGAAAAACGTTCACAATGGCGGAAATGATGAACGGTGGCGGAGAAATTAACGCATTTGACCTGCATGAAAAGCGTGTCAGACTTATCCGCAACGGTGCGGAACGTCTCGGACTTTCAAATATTACCGCAAAAACAGGTGACGGAACTGTTTTCAATCCGGAACTTCCAAAGTATACTAAAATTCTCTGTGATGTTCCGTGTTCCGGTTTCGGAGTAATCCGGAGCAAGCCGGAAATCAGATACAGAGATATTCGGGATTTTGCAAATCTTCCTGAAATTCAGTACAGAATTGCAGAGAATGCACTGAAATATCTTTCCGCAGGCGGTGAAATGGTATATTCCACCTGTACCGTCCGAAAAGCTGAAAATGATGATGTTGTTTCACGGCTTCTTGCAAATCACCCTGAAATAACTCTTGCCGAAATTCCGGAGATTCACGGGCACAGATTTGATAATCCTGTGACGCTGTTTCCGTTTATGATAGAAAATTGTAGCGGATTCTTTATTGCCAAATTTAAGAAACTATATTGACAAAGGCGGTGAGCCGTGGATAAAATTGATATTCTTAGTCTTGATATAGATGAACTTCAGGAGATTATTGCCGGAATGGGCGAGAAAAAATTTCGGGCAAAGCAGATTTTTCAGTGGATTCATGTGAAAAGAGTCTTTGATTTCGATAAAATGACTGATATTTCTGCCCAATTGAGAACCCGTCTGAAAGAAAAATTTTGTGTAAAAGGACTATTTGTTCAGAAAAGACTTGAATCTTGTATGGATAATACTGTAAAATATCTATATGGACTTTACGACGGAAATTTTGTGGAAACTGTTCTCATGGAATACAGTTACGGCTATAGTCTTTGTATTTCTACTCAGGTAGGGTGCAGAATGGGCTGTCAGTTCTGTGCTTCGGCAATTGCAGGATTCGTCAGAAATCTTGAACCGTCCGAAATGCTTATGCAGATTTACGAGACAGAAAAAAATGCCGGAATCAGAATTTCCGGACTCGTACTTATGGGTATCGGCGAACCCCTTGACAATTTCGGAAATGTGATTAAATTCCTGAATCTGCTTTCACATAAGGACGGAAATAATTTCAGTCTGCGTCATGTTTCGCTTTCCACCTGCGGAATCGTTCCTAAAATTTACGAGCTTGCAGAACTTAAATTACAGCTTACGCTCTGCATATCGCTCCATAGTCCGGAAAATTCCGAAAGAAGCGAAATAATGCCCGTGAACCGTGCGTATAATCTTCAGGAACTGATTAAAGCCTGCCGGTACTATATCACAAAAACAGGACGGCGTATAACTTTTGAATATGCGGTCATTGATAAAGTAAATTCATCAGATAAAGATGCAGACAGGCTTTCCGACCTGATTCGTGGAATAAACTGTCATGTTAATCTTATTCCGGTGAATAAGGTCAAAGAACGTAATTATACTACTGCCGGAAACGCTGTCGCAGATTTTGCGGAGCGTCTCCGTAAACGTGGAATAAATGCAACCGTGAGACGTACTCTCGGAAGCGACATAGAAGCGGCGTGCGGTCAGCTCAGACGTGATGCCGCCGGTAATGACATGATTGGAGGTGCAGATACATGAAATTCAAATTCGGAACGGATATAGGACTGAAGCGTGAGGAAAATCAGGACGCTGTACGCTGTGAGTATTACGGGGATAATGTTCTTGCTGTAGTATGCGACGGAATGGGCGGAGAACGTGCCGGAAAAGAAGCCAGCAGTATCGCTATTGATGAATTCTTTCAGCGTTTTTCCCACGGGTATAATGATGACCTCGATGACGACGGCATACGCAAACTTCTTATTTCATCTGTTTCGGCAGCAAATTCGGTTATATACACAAGGGCAAGGCTCGATTTCAAAAATTTCGGAATGGGTACTACCTGCGTTGCGGCATTTGTGACCAATAATACGGTATATATAGCAAATGTCGGGGACAGCCGTGCTTATCTCATAACAGACGACGGTCTGTGCAGAATAACAACCGACCATAATGTTGCCGAACTCCTCTACGAACGTGGAGAAATAACCGCAGATGAAAGAGATACACACCCTCAGCGTCATATGCTTATACGTGCTGTGGGTGTTGACAAGACAGTTCTGACAGATACGTTCACACTGACATACGAGAACAAAATAAGTCTGTTGCTGTGTTCCGACGGATTATCGGGATACTGCACTGACAATGAAATATATGACGTAATATCCCGAACCGTTTTTGAAGAACAGGTTAATAGTCTGATTCAGCTTGCACTCGATAAAGGCGGACGGGATAATGTGACAGTAGCGGTGGTTTGTGACTTAAATGAAATGACATAATAAAAAAAATATTTGTGTAAAGGAAGGGTAAGGCAATGGAAAAGTACATCGGTAAAAAGCTCGACGGCAGATATGAGATTACTGAGCTTATAGGCGTCGGCGGAATGGCTGAAGTCTATAAGGGCGTTGATGTAATCGATAACAAGCCGGTCGCAATCAAGGTTCTTAAAAAGGAGTATGCGGAAAATGAGGAGTTCCTCCGTCGTTTCCGCAACGAATCAAAGGCAATTGCGGTTCTTTCACACCCGAATATTGTCAAAATCTATGATGTCGGTTTCTCTGAAAAGCTCCAGTATATAGTCATGGAGTACGTCGACGGAATAACTCTCAAGGAGTATATCGAAGATGAGAAAGTGATTTCCTGGAAAGAGACAGTTCATTTCGTTATCCAGATACTGCGTGCACTTCAGCACGCCCACGATAAGGGAATCGTGCATCGTGACATTAAACCCCAGAATATTATGATGTTCGATGACGGAACTATCAAAGTCATGGATTTCGGAATAGCAAAATTCGCCAGTGAAGAAGGCAAGACGGCTACAGACCAGGCTATCGGAAGCGTTCATTATATCAGTCCGGAACAGGCAAGCGGTTCGGTTACCGATGCAAAGAGCGATATTTATTCCGTCGGTGCAATGATGTACGAAATGCTAACAGGAAGAAAACCCTTTGACAGTGATAATCCAGTTGCTATTGCCGTCATGCATATGCATGATATTCCTGAACGTCCGAGGGCAATAAATCCGAATATTGCCGACGGTCTTGAGGAAATAGTCCTTAAAGCTATGGAAAAAGCTCCTGATGACAGATACCGCTCAACAGGTGCGATGATTGCGGATATTGAAAAATTCAAGGCAAATCCAAGGATTCATTTCGGATACTACCTTGAGGAAGGCGCAGATGATAATATGAGTGAATATAACAGAAATGATGAAACACGACAGGACGAACAAGCTCCGGCACGCAGAAACGCCTATAACGGAAATGACAGGCGTTATCAGCAGAACTCCCCATACGGAAATGTTGATGATTATTATGACGATTATGACGACGAAGAGGAAGAGGAAGAAGAAGAACGTTCATCGCTTGTTGTTCCGATACTTACAGCAGTTATCGTAGTTGTCATTATTGTGGGCGTTATTGTGATTTCGCTCATGTTCGGCGATTTGTTGAAAGATACATCACAGAAGAACGACTGGAAGATGCCGGAAGTTATCGGTATGGACTTCAACGATGCCGTAAATATGTACGGAAACAATATACAGTTCCAGGAGGACGGTCAGGAATTTGACGAGGCTGAACCCGGTATTATCATTGAACAGGATATTGCAGCCGGTTCTGAATTCAAGAAAGGTGCAGTTCTTAAAGTCAAGATTAGTAAGGGTATGGAAACAGAAGAAGTTCCGGACGTTACAAACAAGAACGCCGAACTTGCAAAGGATATGCTTACACAGCTCGGATTTGAATGCGAAATCAAGGATTCTTCAAGTACAGAAATCCCGAAAGGATATGTTATCAAGACTGAGCCGGAGGCAGGAGAACAGGCACATAAAAACTCTACAATTATACTCTATGTAAGTCTCGGCGAAGAGGCAGGACAGGTCAAGGTCGATGACTGGGTAGGCAGAACTGTTGATGATGCCGCTATGCTCGCTGATTATAAGGGACTCAAAGTCGTAACAAAGGACGTTGCTTCATACGAAGAAGAAGGATTGGTTGTAAATCAGTCTATCGAACCAAATTCAAAGGTTGAAAAGGGTACTGAAATTGTTCTTGAATACAGTAACGGCAAGACTCCGGACGGCGTTATTCCGTTTACATTTGATTTCCCGATAGAGGCTGACGGACGTTTCGTTATTGCGTTTATGGTTCAGAAAGAGGACGGTACTGTTGATACTCAGGAAACAGGTGTGTTCTATTGTCCCGAATCTGCACAGATGAACTGGGACGTTATCGGTACAGGCGAAGATGTAAAGGTATCTGTTATCCTTACAAATCTTAATTCGTCAAAGAAGACAACTATAGGTACGTACAGCTTCAATTTTGCTGAGGGTACAACAACTTGTCTCACAGGAGGCGACATCAACAGTGCATTTGAGCAGGCAGGCGGATTCCCTGAGCCTGAAACAAATCCGCCGGCACAGGAACAGCAGGATTCCAATAACTCAAACAATGATAACAATAATAATTCAAACAACAATGATTCACAGCCGTCCACTGAATACGGCGTTGAACCGACAACAGCTTCAAGCGAACAGAATCAGGGCAATGGTGAGGAATACAATCCGGGAGTAAACGGAGCGTATGACGGCAACGGAAACTGGTTCTGGTATATCCCCGGCGAAAACGGATACTGGGACGGTAACGGCAACTGGGTATGGACAATATGGTAATATCCGCAGATAAAAAAAGCGGAATTATACTGAAATGCTTAGGGGGACTCTACACCGTAGAGTCCCCTGACGGCATATCCGAGTGTAAAGCAAGAGGAATATTCCGCAGTAAAGGTATAAGTCCGGCAGTCGGGGACAGAGTTTCTGTTATCGGCGGTGTTATATGTGAAATCGAGGAACGCCGTAATTACCTTATCAGACCGCCTCTTGCCAATCTTGACCAGATAATTTTTATTGTATCTACGGTCAGTCCGTCCCCGAATTATCTTATTATTGATAAGTTCATAGCTATAGCCGAATATAAGAAAATCGAGCCTGTTATTATTGTTACAAAAACCGACCTCGGGAACTGCACGGAAATTTTTGAAATATATCGGAAAACAGGTATCAGGATTCTTGAAGCCGATTACAGAAATCCGGAAACTATAGAGAACGTCCGGCAGATTCTGAGAGGGCGTATAAGTGCATTTACGGGCAATTCCGGAGCAGGAAAATCTACTCTTCTCAATGCCGTTGACCCTAATCTTGATATTCCTACAGCGGAAATAAGCCGGAAGCTCGGCAGGGGCAGACATACAACACGCCATGCGGAACTCTATAAGCTTGACGGCGGAGGATATATTGCCGATACGCCGGGATTTTCAACATTCGAGACCAACAGATATGATATTATACGCAAGGAGGAACTTGCCGGCTGTTTCCGTGAATTTGCAGAATATAAAGATTCGTGCCGGTTCAGGGACTGTATGCATATATGCGAAAAGGGCTGTGCTGTTGTGGAAGCCGTAAAAAACGGAATAATTCCGGAAAAACGGCATGAAAGTTACTGCACTATGTACGAAGAAGCCAGAAATATAAAGGAGTGGGAACTCAGATGACAGCTGTTATATTCGCTGGCGGAATCATTGAATGTACAGATTTTATTGATATTGATGAAATAAAATCTGCTGACCTCATAATATGTGCCGACAGGGGGTATTTGTATGCACAGACTTTAGGAATAGCTCCGGATATTGTTATGGGTGATTTTGATTCCTATAACGGCGAAATTTCAGGCGAATTTGAAATTTACAGAAGTATTCCGGAAAAAGATGATACAGATACTCTGCTTGCCGTCAGAACTGCAATAGAACGTGGTTGTACGGAAATCCGGCTTTACGGTGCGCTGGGAGCAAGATTTGACCATTCTTTTGCGAATATTCAGACTTTGTTATATGCCCGCCGGAAAAGCTGTGCAGTCACGATAATTGATTCGGACAATGAAATCACCGTTCAGGGAGCGGGAGAACGCCGTTATCCATATCGTGAGAACTGGTATTTTTCAATTTTTGCTCTGACCGATACAGCGGTAATCGGGGAATTTTCCGGCGTGAAATATCCGCTCAAAAATTATTCCATGACCACAGATTATCCGATAGGCGTGAGCAATGAAATAATTTCTGATGAAGCTGTACTGCGTGTCGATTCCGGAATTATTCTCGTTATCCGTTCAATGAATAAATAACAGTGATGTAACATAAACCGGATTCCTGAATATAATAGAGTATGCAAAGGAGGGATTACATATGAAAATCATTGTAATCAAAAGTCCAAAGCTGCTTTCGGGAGTTCTGAGAGCTATATTCAGAATAAAAAAGGACGAAGAAATGTAAAGACAGTATCTCACAGAAAAGATACTGACAGAAATTCAGCCGTATTGCAGAAATGCAGTGCGGTTGTTTTTTATTATTTATTTTATTTTATTGTTGTGAAAAGTGTCTTTTTACTCTTGAATTAATACATCTGTTTTGTAGGAAATGTCATGTGTTTGGAAATTGTAACCAATTAGTAATAATTAATTCTGAAAATGACTTGTAACTTTCCGAATAAAATGCTATAATATATCTATATGCGGATAAAACATATTTTTTTAGAGACTGACGGAAATTTTCCTTATATGTTTCTGATATATGACATTATTTTTAACGGAGGTTCAAATGAAATCTATTCTGTCAAATAAATGGACAAAACGATGTGTTTCTGTTATCGCTTCGCTTTATACAGCCGGTGTCTGTATACTGAGTTATTTTTCCATATTTTACAATATTTATGTGGAATCTAAAGTTTCTCTCTGCCTGCTGGTATCAGCCGTGTCGGTTATTGCACTGGTTCTGATGCTCTATACACGAAATCAGCTTCTTACAAAAATATCGAGCTTTTTGATACTTTTTGCCATGATACCAGTGGTTCTGCTGTATTTCAGCGAAAAGGCACTTCTTATTCCTATAGTCGCAACCGGAATTATTATTCTTCTGATGTCGGGTGCGGGAGAGGGCAAAAAAACACTTTTCGGAACTATAATACTTCTGCTGTATATTTTCGGTGCACTGGGATATTTTCTGTTTACTTCGTTTTTCGTAACCCATGCAAAAACAGAAGTTATTCAGGACGGAGAATCACCGTCAAAATTATACCGCTATAAAATCGTAAACACGGAAGATACTTCCGGAGGAAGCACCGCTGTATATATCGAACCAAATACCGCTGACCTCCAATATCCTTTCGTTACTTTCAAGCTCAAGAATATGGAAAGAATCTGCTATATGGAAAGACCTATAAGCGGAAATGTTGAAATTCAATGGGCTACACAGAGCAGAAGCGATATAACTTCTCAGCTTGGAAGTATTTCCGAAGATATTATGGTTACTCTCAGCGATGATGAGCTCGAACAGCTTGGATATACAAAAGATAACACGTTCCAGCTTTCCGGTATAAATGTGTACAAGCGTATGGAAATAGGTCTTACGGCTTCCGATGTTGCTCCGCTTAAACTTGATTCCCTTACAGATGAGGAACTCGCTGTTTTTGATATAGGCAGAGAGTCCGACGGAAAATATTTCGTTCTTGAGCCTACAGACGACCTTTATCTCGTCACAAAAAAAGAATCAGGAGAAAAAATATATCTCAGCGAACTCAATAAAAAGGGTATCAGTGAGTTCAATTATTCACATCTCAATGATTATGGATATACTCTTTTTGAACTTGAAAGGGATACTTCCGTTCCGCTTTCGTCTCTCAATGATGTTCAGCTCGGAATGCTCGGAGTATCTGACGAGGGCGATGTACTTGCATTCAACGGCAAAATCTGTTTCCGTTTTTATGTAGCGGAGATTGAAGATTATTTTGATACAGAATCACGTAAGCTGTCGATTGATTTATTAAGCTGAAAAACATAAGTAATATTCTGCATATTGTGCCTTTTTCCGTCAATAATAATGGCGGAGGTGTTATACATGAAAAATTTTTCTGGTAACAATAAAGGCTCAAAAGGATTTTATGCAGCTCTTGGAATAAGTGCTGTGATGATAGGTTCAGCTTGTTATTTCGCTTATGAACAGGGAGAAAAGCTCACGGAAGATTTTACAGCACGGAATATCCCTGCCGAATCCGAAGAAGCCGTGGACAGGCATGTAAATGATTTGCCGAAAGGCACTGCTCCGACATATCGGATAACTTCTGTCGTATCGGCAACGCAGACTGTTGCGGTTCCGCCGGTCGCTACTGCTCCGCCGGTGGAAACCATGCCTGCGGAAATCATTCTTGTTGACCCTGCCGAACCCGTGGCAGTTGAAGATGAATATGTTCCAATTCCTGTAGAAGCCGATGAGGAAATGCCGGTTGAATCTGTTGTGAATACAGCAAAACTTGAAAACGTCAAACAGCCTCTTTCGGAAATGGGTGATGTTATAGGAGTTTTCAGCAACGGTGAACTTATAAAAAATCCGACAACAGGTTCATGGCAGACACATAACGGTGCAGATATTGCCGCTGATGTGGGAACAGAAGTATATGCTGTGTCAAACGGAGAAATAACGGAAGTCAATAATGACCCGGTATGGGGAGTTACTGTTCTGCTTAATCATCACAACGGATACGAAACAAGATACTGCGGATTATCGCAGGGACTTGATGTTCAGGTCGGCGATACCATAGTAAGCGGTGATTTGATAGGAACTGTAGGAGATACGGCAGATATTGAAAGTTCCCTCGCACCGCATCTTCATATCGAAATGCTTCACAACGGAGGCTATATTGACCCTATTGCCGAACTGGGCGATTAATTTTATTCATTAAAAAACAAGCCGTCGCAGAACCCGTTAAATTGATAAACGGATAAAAAGACGGCTTGTATTATTATTAAAAAAAGGTGAATTTTATGAATCTTACTAATTCAGAAATAACTGCTAAGGCTGAACTTAGCCTGAGAAAAAAATTCAAAAAAAGCATATGGTGCAGATTTACAAAAGGAATAAACGAATATGAACTCATTCAGCCGAATGACAGAATCGCCGTCTGCATATCGGGCGGAAAGGATTCTATGCTGATGGCTAAGCTGTTTCAGGAACTTAAACGGCATGATAAATTCCCTTTTGAAGTTGAATTTATTGTCATGGACCCTGGATATAATCACGAAAACCGCTGTAAAATCATTGAGAATGCAGAAAAGCTTTCTGTTCCGATAAATATTTTTGAATCGGATATTTTCAGTTCCGTAACTCATATTGAAAAGAATCCGTGTTACATATGTGCCCGTATGCGTCGTGGATTTCTGTATAATAAGGCAAAGGAACTGAAATGCAATAAGATAGCTCTTGGACATCATTTTGATGATGTGATTGAGACTATTCTTATGGGAATGCTTTACGGCGGACAGGTTCAGACGATGATGCCTAAGCTTCACAGCACGAATTTTGAGGGAATGGAGCTTATACGTCCGATGTATCTTATACGGGAAGCCGATATAAAACATTGGTGTTCTTACAATGAACTCGATTTCATACAGTGTGCGTGCAGATTTACAGAGACCTGTTCAGATGTCAGAGAGGACGGTCATTCTGTTTCAAAGCGTATGGAAATAAAATCGCTTATTGCCCAGATGAAAAAAATAAATCCGCAGGTGGAAAAGAATATTTTCCGGAGCGTTGAGAATGTGAATCTCAGCACGATTATCGCATATAAATCAGGCGGAGAAGTACATAATTTCCTTGATAAATACGACAAATAAAAACAAGGGACGTTTATTGTACGTCCCTTTGATTTTTTTATCCGGCGTTAGTTGTTCCGCCGGAAGTTGTCTGAACTGCTGTTGTCTTAACGGCAGTTGTTTTTGTATCTGTGCTTTCTATTTTTGAATTTTTTGAATTTTTGGTATCTTTGGTATTGCTGTCTGTTGTGGTAGTTGTGGTGGTTGTAGTTGGTTTGGTCTTGGCTGTTGTGCCGTTGCGGACTTCCGGCGGAAGTTCCTGTTTTTCAGGCTTTGAGCCGTTGATTCCGAAGCATTCCTGATATGCCAGTATAATATCACGCACCATATATTTGGAATATTCACCGCCCTCGATAACACCGGCGAAAGCGATTTCGGGCTTATCGGCAGGTGCAAATCCGATAAATACAGAGTTCTGCTTGCTGAGGTCGTTTGCATCGGTCTGAGGAGTACCGGTTTTTATGGCAACGCTGAATCCGAGATTGGTGAGGGAATACGGAGCAGGAACATTAAGCGCAGCATCTTTCATTCCGCTGATTATATAATCATAGACATAATCATAATTCAAGTCTATAACTTCGGAGATGGTTTTTTTCGTTTTTTCAATCTGCTTGTTTGTGCCGTAGGTGTAGAGACTGTCCACAAGATACGGCTTGTATCTGACACCTTTGTTCGCTATGGTATTTGCGACGGTTGCAAGCTGTAAAGGTGTGAATCCGCAGTCCTGATTTCCGATACCTGCCTGAATAACGTATCCGATATACCAAGGCTGACCACGTTCAGCGAATGTTTCGGGATTACAGAGGAATCCGCCGGCGTCTCCCGTTTCAAGCCCGAGAGGAGAGCCGAGACCGTACAGCTGAGCGTATTTTGTTATATTGTCGATTCCGAGATTGCGTGATGTTTCGTAGAAAAATATATTGCAGGAGACGCATATGGCATTTCGCACCGAAATATATGAGTGATAACCGGTACACTGGAACGAACCGCCGTAAAAATCATAGTATCGTGTGCAGTTATACGAAGTATTTCCTTTTATGACTCCCTCGTTAAGACCGGCAGTTGCCGTGATTGTCTTGAATGTCGAGCCAGGGAGATACTGACCCCATGTACATCTGTTGAACATAGGAGAATTTGGTTCTTCAAGGAGTTTGTCGTAATTTTCTTCAAAATCCTTGAGATTATATGTCGGAGCTGTTGCCATACCTCTTACTGCTCCTGTTTTGGCATCAAGAACAACCAACGCACCCTTTTCGACTTTATGACCGCCGTACCAGCCGAAATTCTGTAGGAAATTATCAAGAACGCCCTGTAATTTCAGTTGAAATGCTCCGTCCACGGTCAGTTTTACGGTCTCGCCGGGAACAGTATCGCTTATAGTGCGTATATCTACTATTGCATCGTTGAGGAGTGTAACTTCTTCAACGCCGTTTTTGCCTCGAAGTTCGGATTCCATGGCTTTTTCGATACCGCTTTTACCGACTATATCGTCCATATTATAGCCCTGTTCCTTGAGTTCATCGTATTCCTCGGCATATATAGGACCTACAACGCCTATTTCATGCGGAAGTATATCGCCACGGACAATGCTTCTGTCGGCGGATTCAACGGCTTCTATTCCACGCAGAACAGTGCTCAGACCTTTCATGCGGATAGCGGTTGCGGTGTTCACGTTTTTTGCAAGAACAAAATCCGTACTGTAAGAAAAATCCTTTGCAAGCATTGAGTAACGCATACCGGCGATTATACGTTTTTCCTCATCGGTATAATCATCTGATATTTCATAGTCGGAAATCAGCTTGTCTATACAGTTTTCGGCGGTTGCGTACACATTAAGTCCGAGAAGTTGCGTGACTGATTCCGTATCGTCATCTGTATATGAATAAGGTTTTTCCATTGTAACAGGCAGAATGTCATCAAAGCTGTGTTTTTTGTCTGCGAGTTCTCTGTAGCACTGAATAAGAATTTCATTTCCTTCCTGAAATTCCTGCGGAAAAAACGCATATTTCAGAACTATATCGGTTCTTCCGGTATTTTTTATTATTTTATTTCCTCTGTAGTCGATTATTTCTCCACGTGTAGGCAATATTTCACGCTGAAATGTGGTTGCTCCGCTGTCGTATCTTGTTGATGCCACAGCATCTTCGCCCTCTACAATCTGGAGCTTCATAAGTTTTAATGCACCGGCTGCTCCGAAAGCGAGAATAAGAAGTACGAAAATAATTGATTTTATTGTATCAGCCGCTTTGTTCATTTTTATCCTCCTGACTGTATGATTTCAGCTTTAATTATTGCGGATTACTTCTTCTATGGTAAGATGTTCCTTGGGCATAAGCAGATTATTTATTATTCTGAATATTACATAAAGAATAACAGATGAAATCATAGTGTAAATCCATACTTTGAGAGTTACATTTCGGAATATATTGTTTACGTTTTCGTAATCCCACAACTTATAAAAGAACTGGAAATCAAGAAAACACTGTAAGAATGTCATAATCGCCGTAAGAACAATATAGTTGATGAATTTACGCCGGAGATAGAGTTCAAATATAAGCGTCATGGCTGCCGAAAATATTGTAAGAATAACAGCATTATAGCCTATAAGCCGTCCGCAGGCTATATCAATCAGAAATCCGCAGAAAGCACCGGTATACGCCGATGCCATAATGTCGTTGTTTATAGCGATACACAATGCGACGGGAACAAGAAGAACAGGTTTTTTCCATGAACCTGTTGTCATAATTACGAAACTCATAAGGATAATGACATAGTACAACGTCCAGCGCAGTGCGGTTTTAAAATAAAATATCCGCTTTTCACGGGTTGTCTTTATCCTCATTGATTGCCTCCATTGCTGCTTTTTTTTCTTCTTCTCTCTTGGTATTTATATCTTTTTTCTTGTCAAAATTTATGATTACAAATACCGAGCTAAGACGTGAAATGTCTACACTTGGCTTGATTTCTGCATAAGCTGAAAGTCCGTTTGCTTCAACGCCGATTTCCGTAACAGTTCCGACGGCGTAATCTTTCGGGAAAAGACCGCTGCTTCCGGAGGTTACAATCAGGTCGCCTTTTTTTACTTCATGATTCATTGTAAGATGAGTTAGTTTTGTCATATTATTTTCAGCGGTTATAACAGTTCCCTCGACTATGCCGAAATCGGAATTTGTAGCAGAGCAGACAGTCGCTACCGAAAGGTCAGGCGAAAGTATTGTGCGGACTGTTGAAGTAAACTGCGAAACTTCGATAGTAATTCCGACCAGTCCCTCCGGAGTTATAACAGGACAGTAAGGCTTTATTCCGTCAGCATAGCCACGGTCTATAGTAAATCCCTTGAAAGGGTCATTTGCCACATATCCGAGAACTTCGGCGGACTGCGAAAAAACATTATCGGGGTGTTCTTCTTTTATGACTACAAGTTTGCGGAGTTCCTTGACTTCTTCCTTTAAATCTTCATATTCTGTAAGCTGTTTGTTGAGTTCACCGATTTTCTGTTTAAGGAGCTTATTTTCCTCATAATATGAGATAGAATTGTTTACCGAATCGGCGGTATTTTCAATTTTCATTGATACTGCATTTGTTATGAAACGGAACGGCTTTGTTATGGTATTTATGAATGATACGCTTGAAAGCGAATATCCTCCACGTGTAACGGCATATATCATAATACCCATCAGAAACGCAATAAAGGCAAGGAGAATTTTAAACCGTATGCTTTTCAGAAATTCACGCATTAGGAAGCCCCCTTAATAATATTTGACATTTTCAGTCAATGCGTCCTGATATTTACTGATATTTTCGAGGATTTTTCCTGTACCTTCTGCAACACAATCGAGCGGATATTCTGCGATGTATACGGGCATACCGGTTTCACGTGCGATAAGTTTATCAAGACCTCTGAGAAGTGCACCGCCTCCGGAAAGCGTGATTCCGTGGTCAATTATGTCTGCGGAGAGTTCAGGCGGAGTGTCTTCAAGGGTTGCCTTTACGGCATCGATTACTTTGGCAAGTGGTTCAACGAGAGCGTCACGGATTTCCGAAGAATTAATAATAACATTTTCGGGAAGTCCGTTTACAAGATTTCTGCCCTTTATTTCCATAGTTTCTTCTTTTTCGCCGGGAAATGCCGAGCCGATTTCGATTTTGATATTTTCTGCTGTACGTTCACCGATAAGGAGATTATATTTTTTCTTGATGTAATTTATAATTGAGGCATCAAATTCATCGCCGGCACATCTGATAGAGCGTGAAGATACTATACCGCCGAGAGATACGACGGCGACTTCGCTTGTTCCGCCTCCTATATCAACAATCATATTTCCGGCAGGAGCGTTTGTGGGAAGTCCTGCGCCGATAGCTGCCGCCATAGGTTCTTCGATGATAAGGACATTGTTTGCACCGGCTTTTTTACATGATTCACGGACAGCCCGTCTTTCGACGGCGGTAACACCTGACGGAATACAGATTATAACATTTGCTTTTGTAAGAACAGTACCACGGAGAGCTTTTCGAATAAATTCCTGAAGCATGGTGGTGGCAATATCGAAATCGGCAATAACGCCGTCTTTAAGAGGACGGACTGCAACAATAGAACCCGGAGTTCTTCCGATTACTTCTTTGGCTTCCATACCGACGTATCGTGTTTTATCGGTTCTTGTATTTACAGCGACCACCGACGGCTCACGGATAATAATTCCTTTGCCTCGGAGATATACCAAAGTATTAGCTGTACCTAAATCTATACCAATATCTTTTGTAAACATTTTGAAGCTCCTTAAAATTCTTTTATATCATATTTATTATATCACTATTTCCGCAAATAGACAATAATTTTATCTGAAAAATTTTTCCGTATATTTTTTGGAAAATATGTATATTCTGTTACGTAAAATTATTTCGGAAAGAGTTTCGGTGATGTTTTGTAGTAGACGACAATTGCAGTGATAATCAGCATTATCTGTGCTATATTAAGCGAGAAATATATTCCGAATGTCAGTTCCAGTACGCCGAGGATTTCAAAAGTACCGGGAATATAATTAAGTGGTTTTGTATATCCAAGCCAGCTAAGACCCTCAGTACCTATAAACATATTTCCAATCATCGAGCCGGTAACGATTGCCGTTGCAATAAGAAATATCATATAGAGTTTTTTCATTTAATCATCTCCTCTGCTTAATATTCCGGTAGAACCGAAACCGCCTGTTCCACGTTCTGTTTCTGTAAGGGAATCGCTGATTTCTATTTCCGGAAAGAATATTTTTGTAAGGACAAGCTGAGCTATTCTCATTCCGTTTTCAACGGCAAAAGATTTTTTTCCGTGATTTATCAGGGGAATCAGCCATTCACCACGATAATCGCTGTCAACCACGCCTACGCAGTTTGCGAGGGATATTCCGTATTTTGATGAAAGTCCCGAACGTGGATAAATAAGCATTGCCACGTCGTCGCAGTCTGTCTGAGAAACAAGACCGGTAGGAATCATTTTTATTTCACCGGGGGCAATGATTACGGGGTCATCAAGACAGGCGTATATATCAAGTCCGGCACTTGCTTTTGTTGCACGTGACGGAATGACTGCATTTTCATTGATTTTTTTAAATGTCAGTTTCATAAGTTCTGCAAAACTCCTCTGTAATAAAGTCCTCTTGTTATATTTCCCGACGGTTTACGGAGTGTTACGGCTTTTTTTGTTTCCTCAGCCGATTCATCATTAAGGAGAACAACTCCGAAAGATATATTTTTCATTTCGTTGATACGGTCGCCCATAAACAGCGTATCCGGATTAAGAATCTCGACATAGTTTCCGGAGCAGGAAACAGGTAATCTGCGGTTTGTTCTGTCGGCAATATATCCGGTACAATTTTTACAGCCGGTTTCATTTTTAATCGGGCAGTTTCTTGTAAGCATAAGCGGAAGTTTTCCGTATATGACAGCTCCGAGGGGCATAGCTGTTCGTATATTTCCGAGTTGTTCCAATGTCATTTCGATTGAGATTATGCAGTCGGCGAATCCGGCATTATACAGAAATTCAGCCGAAAAACTGTTATACATATTCATGGTGAAATTTCCGTGCAGGATATACCCGAGTTTTTTTCCTACAGCGGTACTGTCGGCAGTGTTGCAGAGCAGATGTGAAAACCCGTTGTTTTTCAGCTGTTCGAGACGGGAAATAGTTTTTTCCTCATTTTCTATAAAACGAGGAGGAGCTATAATTATTTTTTCATGCGGAACAGAACCAGTAATTCCGGATTCTGCAAGTTCGGACGGGATAATTAGATATTCAGAAAATTCCGAAGCTGTTTCGGCTTGTTCTTTTGTACGGCAGAACGTCCGCAGAGGGAGAGAACCGCTGTATTCCGGAGGACATTCGCTTTTTTGCTCCGGAACAAATTCGGATATTATGTATCGGGGCATATTTTTTTCAGCGATTTTCTTTTCCATTCTATTTACGAGTATTCGCCGGATTTCGTTGAGTTTTCCGGCGGGAACAAATAATCCGCTGTCAATATCAGCCGTAATTTTTCCGGACTCAAAAACCGTATCGCCGAGTTTTGAAAGCTGTCGTGAAAGCGATTCGATATTGGTCGGGGAATTTTTTGCCGTATCAGGGACTGAACTTTCTGTTTCCACGGAAATATTTTCCGTATACGCCGTTATTTTCAACGGCATACCCGATTTGATTTCTGCATGGAAATTAATAATAAACGAAGATTTTTCGTGCCGGTACAGTTCGTGAATTTTCGGAATAATATTTTTGGCGGATTCAACGTCGCTTTTTTCACGCACGCCGAACATATCATTACGTATTCCGGAAAAATAGCCGTCTGTAAATCCGCTTCGTGAGAATATTCCACGGAGCATAGTCATGTCGGGAGTTCCGCCGTCAAGAGTTTTTCTGAGTTCCGAGACAACAGAAGCAACGTATTCCGGACGTTTCATTCTTCCCTCTATTTTCAGGGAATCAACACCGATTTCACGGAGCTGTCCGGTACAGCCGAGAAGTGAAAGGTCTTTCAGCGAGAGACCGGAAAAACCTTTGTTTCCGGAGGCGGAGAACGGAAGACGGCAGGCTTGTCCGCAGCATCCACGGTTTGCGGAGCGTGAACCGAGCATGGCGGACATATAGCACTGTCCGGAAACAGACATACAGAGAGCACCGTGGACAAAAATTTCTGTTTCGGTATTTACGGAACATATTTTTTTCAGAGTTCCGGCAGGAAGTTCACGAGCCGGCACAATGCGTGAAAATCCCATATCTGCGAGCATCTTCGCACCGATAGCTGTATGTACAGACATCTGCGTTGAGGCGTGGAGTACAGCATCCGGAACGGCACGGCGTATAATATCAACTGCTCCCCAGTCCTGCACAATAAAAGCATCAACGCCGATATGGGCTGATTTTTTTATGTATTCGCAGAAATCGCCGGCTTCACTGTCGGCAATTACGGTATTCACTGCAAGATACAGCTTTGCTCCGTGTATATGACACTGATAGACAGCCTGTTCCAGTTCGTCATCTGAGAAGTTGACAGCGTTTCCACGTGCCGAAAATCTTTTTCCTCCGATATATACGGCATCTGCACCTGTGCGGAGTGCAGCGGTCAGGGATTCCATACTTCCTGCCGGAGCAAGTATTTCAGGAGTTCTCATTCAATGCTTTCCTTTAGCTGTTTCAGCTTTACCATATTTTCAAGCTGAACGATTTTAGCTTTCAGGGCTTCGATTTCCTTTACAGCCGAATCACGTTCAATACGGCTTTTTCCGGCTTCGTCAACGTATTCTTTTGTCTGTGAGCGTATATCTTCAAGCCGTTGATTTGCTTTATTGAGGTCGTCGAGTATGCTCAGAGATACCATAATAGCTGCGGTATACGGTGAAGTTCCGCTTCCGGAATTCATATGGTCGTTTATTTTGGATTCGAGTGAACGTGCGAGGGAATAAACATAGTTCGGAGTTTCGGCGGTGCGGATTTTGTATTCTTTTCCGCATACGATTACTTTTACATCATTTATCATACTTATCTGCCTTTCTTTGAGGATATATTATTCAGCGAGTTTTTTCAGTATCATCTTGGCGATTTTATAGGCATCACCGCACCCCAGCGTAATAACGAGGTCGCCGGACTGTGCGTTTTCGCATACGTAGTCGCATATCTGCTGAAAGTTCTGATATTTCCGTTCGTCTGTCCATTCGGCGGATTCGTCCTGCGGAAACCAGATACATTCCGGAATTTTTTCTGCGAGGTGGCGTGTGAAAATTCCGTAGGTATTTTTTTCACGGCTTCCCATAATATCGGTGAGGACTGCACAGTCAGGGATTTGCAGAACTCTTGCGAAATCGTCGAGCAGAAGACTTGTTCTGCTGAACGTGAACGGCTGGAACACAGCCCATACTTTGCGGAAATTCATTTCCATAGCGGCAGTGAGAACAGCTTCGAGTTCTGTGGGGTGATGAGCGTAATCATCAACGACTGTGATTCCTTTTTCTTCGCCGAGTTTGTCAAAACGCCGTTTTGCACCACGGAAATCTTCAAGACCTTTTGCGATATATTCAAAGCCGACTCCGCAGTATCTTGAAGCGGCAACTGCGGCAAGAGAATTGAGAACATTGTGTATACCGGCGACGTGGAGTGTGATTCTGCCGAGTTTTTCGCCTTTATACACTGCGTCGTATGAGGTGAGCAGACCGTCATGCTCGATATTTTCGGGATAATAGTCGCAATTGCTGTTGTTTCCGAAAGTAATTATTTCCTTGCCGGCAATTCCTTCGAGGGATTTCATTGAATTTTCGTCCGAGCCGTTTATGATTATGCACTTTGATGTGTTTTCATTGAATTTATGAAAAGATTTGATTATATTATCCAATGTACCGAAATAGTCGAGATGGTCGGCATCAATATTGAGAATCACTGAAATATCGGGGAAAAATTTCAGGAAGTGGTCTTCAAATTCGCATGATTCACATACAAGAATATCACTTTTTCCGGCGATACCGCTTCCACCGATACAAGGGAGCTTTCCGCCGATATATGCAGAAATATCTATTTCGGCAGTACACATTATCTGAGTTATCATGGAAGTTGTTGAAGTTTTTCCGTGAGTTCCTGATACGCATATAGCACGTTCATACCAGCTTGTTATAATTCCGAGCAGGTCGGCACGTTCCAGCACAGGAACACCGCTCTGACGTGCTGCCATGAGTTCGGGATTATCCGGCATAATAGCTGCTGTGTGAACTATCAGGTCAGCACCTTTTATATTTTCGGCGTGCTGTCCGATATATACGGGAATGCCCATTTTCCGTACTGCTTCGAGAGTTTCGGTTTCGTTGTTGTCCGAGCCGGTGAGATAATATCCCTGACCGTGAAGTATCTGTGCGAGCGGGTACATACCCGAACCGCCGATACCGATAAAATGAATGTGTTTTTTGCCGTTAAGAATATTTCTGTCCATTGTATCACCTTTTCAAGTTTAATAAGATTAATTTTTAAACATATATTCTGGCACAAACTGCCTATTCTATTATTATACTATATTCTTGCGATTATTTCAATAGGGTAATTGGAATTATTTCATGTTATTTTTTCTTTTTACAAATCGGAACTTGTCGCCGTGCGGTATATTACAGAGAAATTACAAAAAAATTTTCATAATCTATTGATTTTTCCGTGGGAATGGTTTATAATATAAGTTAGGCATATATCCGGCTGATTTTGGACAGCCGGAATTAAGGAGTATAATTATATGTCAGGTTATAAGGAGGTTTTTTCTATGCAGATTACAGATGTAAAAATCAGAAAATTAATGTCCGGAGGCAGACTTCGTGCGGTAGTTTCAATAACTATTGATGATATGCTTGCCGTTCATGACATCAAGGTTGTTCAGGGTGACGAAAGACTTTTTGTTGCAATGCCCAGCCGTAAAGACGAAAACGGAATTTTCCGTGATATTGTTCACCCTATTTCACCCGAGGCAAGACGCATTATTGAGGCGTGCATACTTGAAGCATATGAGCGTCAGGCAGCACTTGCAGAAGCAGAAGCAGAATCCGAATCCGGAATTATAGCATCAGCAGACGCACCGGCTACATACGGCGGTTCTGATGTAGTTTCTGAATAATAACAATTAAAAATCCTGCCCTTTATATTCAAAAGGCAGGATTTTTTTGATTATATTCCGAGTATTCTTGCGGCTTTGAGTATGGCAAGCTGAGTTTTTCCGTCACGTATCTCGCAGTTCATGACTTGCTGAACAGCATCGGCAAGAGAAATTTTTTCGACGTCAAGAAATTCATCGGGGTCAAGGTTCTGACGGCTGAATTCAAGACCTTTTGCGAGATACATATGTGTGATTTCGGAATTATATGCCGGAGTCGGGAGCATTTCACCCATATATATAAATTCCTTGCAGGTGTAGCCTGTTTCCTCAAGGAGTTCACGTTTTCCGCATTCGGCGTGATTTTCGCCTTTTTCGAGTTTTCCGGCAGGGACTTCTCTTGTGGTAGTACGGAAAGGATAGCGGAACTGTTTTACAAGAAAGATTTCATTATTTTCCGTAACCGGTACAACGCAGACTCCGCCATGGTGCAGAAGAACATCACGGACAGCATGATTTCCGTTTTCGAGTTCAACGGTATCGTGGGTTATTGTAAAAATAACTCCCTCATATTTGATTTCGCTTTTCAGTGTTTTTTCATCAAGATGCATAATAATTCTCCTTTTGAATTTATCTGTGGATTTTTTTGGATTTTGTTCTGTTTGAATATATTTCAGATGCCGTTATTTTCTGGCATGAATTATAATCGTATCTGTGTGATATGAATTTCTGTTTTTCTGGATATTTACGGCATATCAGAACATATATCAGAAGCAGAATCAGACCGGATAACGATATGATTATTCCCTCACGCAGTCCCGGAGTTGTATAGCGGAATACTATTTTATTTTCTCCGGAATCCGCTTTTACAGCCATAAATCCGTAAGAAACTTTTTCCACATCTGCCGGCTGACCGTTGACTTCAGCAGTCCAGCCGTCGCTGTACGGAACGCTGAAAAATACAAGCTGAGGTTTGTCAAGAGTTATTCCGGCTTCAAATCCCTTTGAATCATAGGTGAAACTGTGGGAAGATTTTGCACGTTTTTCTTCACAGGCAGTAATATAGCTTTTTTTATCCATATCAAGAACATCTGTTCCGGCTTTTTTCAGAATACCGGAATATTTTTCTATCTGCTCATCGCTGAGGACGAGCGCACTTATAAGTGAACGTTCACGCACGGATTTATTGCTTATTCCAGAATCATTTTCAGAAATATAGGTATCATATCCGAAACCCATGGGGATATAATGTTCATTCTCATATATTTCAAAATACTCATTTTCCGCAATATACCGGAATCCGGGGAGTTCTTTTTCAATATCGGCACGGGAAGCCCTTATTCCGTTTTTGTCCGTAAGTTCACTGCTGTCAGGGGATTCTGTCATGCTTTTTAATTCCTCATAGGTGTAGCCGTCAACTTTTTCACGATAGAAATATTTTACAGAAAAAAGTCCTCTAAGTGTATAATGACTTACATCGGCACGGGAAGCAACATCACGGTTTACGCCTACAGAGTCATAAAATTCCATGATAGAAGTATTTACAACGCTCTGGAATGCTCTCATACACGGAAGTCCCCACAGCATAGGATAATTGTCACGGTCTTCGGATATATCAATGCGGAAAAAATTTTCTTCGCTGACTTTTTCATATACGTCCTCACCGCATTTTATTGCGGAATCAATATATTTTCCTGCTGATTCCGGCGTAACTGCACCGTACAGAACTACTGCAATCACGCATATAACACTTGCCACAGCCGAAGCATATGTCATAAGTTTAGGATATTTTTTCCGGCGGTGTATGATAATTACAGCACATATCAGAAATACGACGGCTATTCCGGTTGTAAGCCAGAAATATGCGAAATCGTTCGGATATGAGAACCATTTTATTTCATCGTTTTCCTTTATCGGTATGAATGATATTACGCCGAAGAAAACAATTACACCTGCTGTTATTTTTACTGCCGGTCTGAAATCCGCATCATCGTCATCGAGTGACTGAGCAGTCATAAGGGCAAATATAAGTATCGGCATATAGTACCATCTGGCGTAATAACTCGCATTGAACATATAGAACATACTGTTCAGAACCGGAATAAATGCGCACAGAATACATATCAGTGAAATTCTTACAGCCCAGTGTTTTTTTCTTGCACGCATGAACGTTATAACTCCGAGCATCGAGAAAAGGGGCATATATCCGCCTACCGATGCCCATTTTGCTCCCTCGCTCTTGAAAAGGTTCGGACGTGCCGGAGCATCTGACGGCAGGAAGAATGTCTGTATTGCACGGAGAACCCGTGACTGTTCGCTGTAGAAAATCATTCTGTCGCCGTAAAGATGTTGATTTACACGGTAATTATCGAGAAGTGCAAGTGCAGACGGAAGCAGAATAAATCCGGCGATTGCAGTTCCGAGAACAGCTTCGAGGAGCAGGAGGAAAAATTTTTTCCAGTTTGCCGGAAAATCCTTTGACGGCAGGCGGATAAGAAAATATATAATTAAAAATACGACCTGACCCGTAAAGAAATAGTAATTGACAGATGCCATTACGGCAACTGTTACGGCGAACCAGCCACGGCGGTTTCTGCATATATTTTCCTCCATGGCAATGAGCATAAGCGGAAAAAGTGCGGTAACGTCCTGAAAGTGATTGAAAAACAGATTGAATACCTGAAATCCCGAAAACGTATACATCAGTGCACCGGTGAGTGCGGATTCTTTTCCTCTGACAAAACGGCGTATATAGATATACGATGTAAGTGACGCAATACCATGTTTTATCGCCAGAAGAACCGGTATAAAACTACTCACAAGCCATTTTGGGATTATCGTTGTGAGCCAGAAAAAAGGGCTTCCGATAAGATAAAACGAATATGATGTAAGCAGGTCTGAACCCAAATCGGTGAACCAGTTCCAGCCGAACTGACCATTACGGACGGCATTGTTCAGCAGAGTATGGAAAGGAATCTGCTGTGCATTGAAATCACCGTAATATATAAAATAACCGTGTTCACATATCATTATCGGAATAAATGTCACCATAATGACAGCAAATCCCATAATAAATGCCTGAAGATATTTTTCTTTTGTGTTGCTGGCATATCTGAGCCGTCTTGTTTTATGTTCTGTTTTCATTTTTTTGTCTCCTGTCAAAACTGTTTGAATTGATGTTTCAGTTATACTTGTTTATAATCTGCTGTGCTGCCTTTTGTCTTGTACAACGGTTGTTCATGGCGAGTTTTTCAATATACCGGTGTGCCTGCGGTTCAGTGAAGTTAAGGTATTTCATAAGAACCGCCTTGGCTTTGTTTATGGTACGTATATCATCGGTACGGCTGAAAATATCACCGGATTCCCGTACATTTCCGGTGAGCATAATATCATGTATTATTTCTGCGAGATGATTTCTGTCAACCGGTTTACTGAGAACGATTATTCCGTAATCGCCGAGATTTTCCGCCATTTCCTCTGAAATACCGTGCTGACACATCATTATTGTTTTTGCAGATGTTTCATAGGATAACGACACGGCGAGTTCCTGACCAAATTCATCTGACAGGGGAGTATTTATTATTATAATATCCGAAAAAAAGCTGTTTTTTATAAAACGCCGAGTTTCATTTCCGGAGGAAAAAACGGCTATGCGGTCAAATCCGGAATTTTTCAGAATCTGCTCCATGAAATCCGGATTTTCCGCCGACACTATAATTGCACTGTTCATGTGGATATATCCTTAAATGTACGGGAAATAGAATTTCTGTTCAAATTCTGATTTATCCGTGCTGTTTTTATAATTTTCAATCTGATATTCTGCATAGTTCATCATTCTTCCGATTACGCTTTCCGGCAGACATCTGCGGACGAAATCGCTTTCACGGGAAATCTGCACGGCTTTTTCAAGAGAATCCGGAAGCTGTATTGATTTATCGTAATCCGAAATCATGTTGTCACGTGATTTGATTCCCTCCATTCCGGCGGAAAGAATAAGCCTGAAAGCTATATACGGATTGCACGCCGCATCTGCGGAACGCAGTTCAATGCGTGGGGTTATTCCGGCGGAATGCGGAATGCGTATAAGCGGAGCGCAGTTTTTTTCCGAACAATTGACATATTGCGGAGCATTTCCCACGCCGAAACGCTTGTATGAGTTTACGGTCGGATTGAGAAAAGCCGTGATTTCGCCTATTCTGCGCATTATTCCTGATATGAAACATCTGCCGTTCTCTGTGATTTTTTCCGGAGATGTTCCGAAAATATGTTCACCGTTTTTTCTGATACTCAGGGATATATTTAGTGCGCTTCCGTGATGGTTTTCCAGAGGTTTCGGCATGAACGACGCAAAAAGTCCGCACTGTGCCGATATTGATTTCACAACTGTTTTATAGTGAACCATATCATCGGCGGCATTTACCGGCTCATTTGCACGGAAATCTATTTCATTCTGAGCAGGGCCGTGCTTATGGCAGGAGCTTTTCGGATTAAGACCCATTTCTTCAAGCGAAAGGCAGATTTCACGGCGGACGTTTTCGCATTTGTCGAGGGGAGCAACATCGAGATATCCGCCGTTATCGTGAGGGATGAGCGTAGGTTCGCCCTTTTCGTCAAGGTTAAAGAGATAAAATTCACAGCGTGTTCCCATTTCGCAGGAATATCCGTTCAGCCGGAGTTCGTTGATATAATCAATCAGATTTGTGCGCATATCGTCGGTGAAATCTTTTCCGTCGGGATATTTCAGACTACAGAAAAACCGGACAACTCTTCCGGATTTAGGTCTCCACGGCATAACGGAAAGCGTGGATATATCCGGAAACAGGAGCAAATCGGAACTGTTTACGCCGAAATCTGCGGCATCAAACGGGATTCCGTTCACGAATGCCTGTTCGAGTTCATTCGGCATTACGGCTATATTTTTAAGATTTCCGAAAACGTCGCAGAATGTAAGACGTATAAATTTGACATCATTTTCGCTGACGAATTTCAGCAGTTCTTTCGGGGTGTTATTCATGAATGCACTTCCTTTAATATAAATCAGATTAATTATATCACATTTTTTTGCATATGTAAACACTTTCAGAGCAAAAAAAGAAACGGAAAAAATCCGTTTCGTTGTTGTTAATCTTTTAAAATTATAGTGTCGGCGAGTTGGTTGTCGATACTGTAACGGCTGTCTTTTATGGATATTACGCAGGTTTTTTTTCTGCGTGTAACTACTGTCACGGATTCTCCGCTGTAGCACCCAAGCGAAAAGAGGAAAGAAATAAGTTCCTCATCATCTTCAACATTTATTTTGCTTATGATATATTCCTTGCCCTCTTCGGCGTTCAATAAAGTCATGTGTTCTCCCTCTTTTCCTGATTTTATATGAGTTATTGTAAGCTAACTACAGTATACATCAAATCCGAAAATTTGTCAAGGGATTCCGGCTGATACGTTAAATATCGTCGTTTTTTACAAAAAAATCTTCATTGTGACTGCTTTCATACACAAAAACGTCCGCAGTCTCAGACCACGGACGCTTATTTTTACAATATCATAAAATACTCTTACAATCAGACGCCGTATTTTGTTGTAGCAACAGGAACTCCGGGACCCATTGTTGAAGCGACTGTACAGCTCTTGAGGTAAGTACCCTTTGCAGCAGCCGGCTTAGCCTTTACGATAGCTTCCATAAGAGTAGAGAAGTTTTCTTCAAGCTTTGCAGCTCCGAAAGAAGCCTTTCCGATAGGACAGTGAATGATATTTGTCTTGTCGAGACGGTATTCAATCTTACCTGCCTTTGCCTCTGTTACAGCCTTTGCAACATCGGGAGTTACAGTACCTGCCTTCGGGTTCGGCATAAGACCTCTTGGTCCGAGGATTTTACCGAGTCTTCCGACGAGACCCATCATATCGGGTGAAGCGACAACAACGTCGAAATCCATCCAGTTTTCTTTCTGAATCTTTTCAACCATGTCCATACCGCCTACGTATTCAGCACCTGCTGCCTGAGCGGCCTCGTACTTGTCTTCCTTGCAGAATACGAGAACTCTTACCTTTTTACCTGTACCGTTGGGGAGAACAACTGCTCCTCTTACCTGCTGGTCAGCATGACGTGAGTCAACGCCGAGACGGATATGAGCTTCGATTGTCTCGTCAAACTTTGCCTTTGCATTCTGGCAAACCAATTCAAGAGCCTCTGTGGACTCGTAAAACTTTGCATAATCAACAGTTTTTGCACTGTCAACATATTTCTTGCCGTGTTTCATTATATTTCCTCCTATTTAAGTGGTAATACCGCACGCATATAGCGGAACGGTTAGCGGAATTTTCCTCCCACCAATAGAACTCTGAACGGGAGATTTCCCGTACATCATTCGTTTGTGTGATTAGTCAACAACAACAACGCCCATAGAGCGAGCTGTACCTGCAATCATGCTCATAGCTGCCTCGAGAGAGCCGGCATTGAGGTCAGGCATTTTCTGTTCAGCGATTTTCTGAATCTGCTCTTTGGTGATGTTTGCAACCTTTGTCTTGTTCGGAACGCCCGAACCGCTGTTGATATTGCAGGCTTTCTTGATGAGAACTGCTGCCGGCGGAGTCTTTGTGATGAATGAGAATGAGCGGTCAGCATAAACTGTGATAACAACAGGGATAACCATGCCGATATCGTTTTTTGTTCTCTCGTTGAATTCCTTTGTGAATGCCATGATATTTACGCCGTGCTGACCGAGAGCCGGTCCGACAGGCGGTGCAGGAGTAGCCTTTCCTGCGTTAATCTGAAGCTTAATGTAGCCAACTACTTTCTGTGCCATGTATATTCGCACCTCCATAAATGTGGTAAACGGCGGGATTTTATTCAGCCGGTGAGCTGTAGAAAATCTCTCCCACTGTTGAAAATTTTTGTGATTAATCCACCGACACAACCTGACTTATAGGAAGTGTGGTAGGTGTCTCTCTGCCGAACATTGATACGAGCAAATCAACTGTACGGTCATCGAGATTTATGCTCTGGACGATACCGACAGAGCCGTCCATAGCAGTACCGGAAATCTGTACTCTGTCGCCGACATTGAAATTGATTTCGACTTTTGATGAGACATCTATGCCGAAAGTACGTTTTATTTCCTCTTCGGTAAGCGGAGTAGGGGCGGAAGCCGGACCGACAAAGCCTGTACAGCCTCGTGTATTTCTTACGATATACCATGTATCATCGGTAACGACCATTTTAATCAGAACATACCCCGGAAATGTTTTACGTTCAACTTCTCTTTCGACGCTTTTTGTTTCGCCGGTTTTTTTATCTCTTGTCTCGGTGATTTCGATTACTTTTTCTGTAGGAACTCTGACTTCCTGGATAAGTTCATGAATCTTACGGTTTTCAACAACCTTTTCTATATTCTTGGCGACTTTGTTTTCGTAGCCTGAATATGTGTGTACAACGTACCATTTAGCTGCTTCCGGCATAATATATCCTCCCTCAGAATCCCGTTTTTAGCCCTGCTGATAGATAAGACGCAGAAGATTAAGGAAACCGGTATCAAGCAGACCGACGAGAACGGCAGAGGCAACTACTACAGCGAGAACAACAGCTGTATTGTCGACTACTGTCTTTTTTGACGGCCAGACCACCTTTTTGAATTCGATTTTCAAATCCTTGAACCACTTAGCCACTTTGTTAGGCTGTTTTTTCTCGGATTTATTTTTTTCTTTCTTTTCCTTTTTTACCTGCTTATCGTCATTGCCGGACACTTCGACGGTTGTATTTTCCTTGTCTTTTTTAGCCATAAAAATACTCCCTCCGATTACTTGGTTTCCTTGTGAAGAGTGTGTTTGCGGCAGAACTTGCAGTGTTTCATCATTTCGATTCTGTCGGGGTCGTTCTTCTTGTTTTTCTTGGAAACGTAATTACGCTGTTTGCACTCTGTGCAGGCCAAAGTAATTTTAACTCTCATATCGGCACCTCCTGATTAAATTACTTCTCCGCCGGCGGATTACAACAAATCACCGTGGGAGATAGGTTGTTTGCCTCCCTCACAGGGCATAAAAAATACCCCCTAACGAGGTAACCTTATTATACCACACAAAAAACAGCTTGTCAAGTATTTTCTGAAATTTTTTTATAATTCTACAAATTCACGTATTTAATTTTATATTTAAAGTTTAAAGAATTAAATATGTATTTTGCTATAGCATTTCGTGAAATAATGTGTTATAATAGAAACGTTCTGTAAATTTACATTAAGGAAGCGTGGTTATATGTTCATATATCTTGACAATGCCTCAACGACAAAACCGTGTCCGGAGGCGGTTCAGTCGGCTGTTGAAGCGATGACCGGAAATTTCGGAAATCCGTCATCTCTGCACCGTGCAGGGCTTGATGCTCAGCTTGCTATGGATAAGGCTCGTAAAATAATTGCCGGTTCGGTAGGCACGGAATCCGGAAATATTATTTTTACTTCCGGAGCAACCGAAAGCAATAATCTGGCTCTCCGTGGAATTTCATCTGCTTACGGCAGAAAAAGGCGGAAAATAGTTGCATCGTCGGTTGAACACGCATCTGTTGATGAAACACTGTCTGCACTTGAAAAATCAGGGTTTGAAATTGTCCGTGTTTCCCCACGTGAGGACGGCAGATTTTATTCCGCTGACTTTGTGAATGCCTGCGATGAAAATACTGTCATGCTTACTATGATGTATGTCAACAATGAAACAGGATATATTATGCCGGTCAAAGAAACTTTTACGTCTGTTAAGCGGAAATATCCGGAAATTATCACACACAGCGACTGTGTTCAGGCTTACATGAAAATACCTTTCAGGGTGACGGCTCTCGGAGCGGATTTGATTTCGCTCAGCGGACATAAAGTTCACGCCCCGAAAGGTATCGGAGCACTGTACATAAAAAAAGGAATCCGGATTCTGCCGGAAGTAACAGGCGGAAAACAGGAAAAGGGAATACGTTCCGGAACAGAAAGTGTTCCGCTTATCTGTGCATTCGGGGCATCTGTCGGGAAATATAATCAATCCATAAAAGAACGTTTTGAAAAAGTATCCGCACTTAAAAGTCATCTGCTTGAAAATATTTCCGGAATTGACGGCGTATCGGTAAATTCGCCAGATGACGGTTCGCCGTATGTCATAAATATTTCCGCCTCCGGAAAGCGTTCGGAAATAATGCTTCACTATCTTGAAAGCCGGAATATCTATGTCAGCAGTGGTTCGGCGTGTTCAAAAGGACAGCAGAGCGGAGTTCTCGGAGAATTTGGCATAAAGGGAAAAAATGCTGACAGTGCACTCCGCATAAGTATCACGGCAGAAACCACAGAGTCTGAACTCGATGAGTTCGCCAATGCACTGCGTGACGGAATAAAAAATATACGTGGATAACAATATAGTAATAAATATGAAAAAGGAGAATCTTAAATGAAAGAAGTCGTACTTGTAAAATTCGGCGAAATGGTTCTGAAAGGTCTCAACAAAAGAACATTTGAGGATATGCTCAGAAAAAATATCAAACGCCGTCTCAGAAGTCTCGGAAAATTTGAACTCACAACCGCCCAGTCAACCACATATATAACTCCTCTTGACGAAAATATCGAACTTGAAGAAGTTGTTGACCGTGTAGGAAAAATTTTCGGAATCGCTGCCCTATGCCGTGCGTGTGTATGCGAAAAGGATTTCGGCGATATTGCGGAAAAATCCGTTGAATATCTTAATGATATACTCGGAAATGCAAAGACTTTCAAGGTAAATGCAAAGCGTTCAGATAAGGCATTTCCCATGAAATCTCCCGAAATATGTGCGGAGCTCGGCGGTGTTCTGCTTGAAAGATTTCCTAATCTTTCCGTAGATGTAAAAAATCCCGATGTTACCGTAACTGTTGAAGTACGTGATACAAATGCTTATGTTCACGCAGAAAATATCAAGGGAGCAGGCGGACTTCCTGTAGGAAGCAGCGGAAAGGCACTTCTGCTTCTTTCCGGCGGAATTGACAGTCCTGTTGCCGGATATATGATGGCAAAAAGAGGCGTTCACATCGCTGCTATACACTATGTCAGTCCGCCTTATACTTCCGACCGTGCACAGCTGAAAGTCGAGACACTCTGCGAAAAACTCACGGAATACTGTGGTGGTATCGCATTTTTCTGTGTTCCTTTCACGGAAATTCAGGAGGCAATAAAAGATAATTGTCCGGAAGAATTTTTTACAATAATAATGCGTCGTCTTATGATGGAAATAGCCCAGAGAATCGCCGGAAAAGATAATTGCCTTGCACTTATTACAGGCGAAAGCGTCGGACAGGTAGCAAGTCAGACAATGGCGGCTATGGCTTGTACAGATGCAGTATGCAGGATTCCCGTATTCCGCCCATGCGTCGGAATGGATAAAACTGAAATCATCGAAATCGCACGTAAAATAGATACTTTTGAAACCTCTATAGAACCATATGAGGATTGCTGTACGGTATTCACTCCCCGTCACCCGAAAGTAAAACCTAAACTTGCAGACATCGAAAAAGCTCAGTCCGCTTTCGATTTTGAACCGCTTATTCAGCGTGCCGTCGAGAATACAGAAATGAAATCTTTTGATTATTCAAAATAAGTATAAAAATATACAAATTAATTTATTTTACATGAATTTACAGCAATCTGTGAAATTCAAGGTAATTGTGTGAAAGTTTCTGCATATCACTTGACAAGCAGTGCTAAAATAGTGTAAAATAATATTGCGTAAGGATATTGAAATTCTGTTCCTTGTCCCGGAATGTCCGCATTCTCAGGCATAAACCGAAAAAAACAGATTCGTTTCCATGCATAAATGAGTTCCAGTATCAATCGGAGGAAACAAACCCAATGACAGATAACAATGAAAGAAATGACAGTGCTTCCTCAAGAGCCGAGAGAATAAGGGCTATAAGAGCAGCTGTAAATTCTCAGGAAGAAGCCGAAAATACAGCTGAATCATCAGCTCCGTCCGCAAGACGTGCCGGAAACAACAGGGCAGATTACCGCAATTCCGGAATGCCACATCGTAATCCGCCTGCCGGTAAAAGAAAAAAAAGAAAAAAGAAAAAAACACTCGGACAGAAATTTCGGGAGCTTTTTCCGGAAAAAGGCGATAATGCCGCAGAAGTTGTAAGAAAATTCGTGTTCCTTACTTCAATCGCCGCAATTGTTGTGTGCGGATATATGATAGGCGATTATTATATCGACCTATGGCAGAATAATATTCATAACGACCAGCTTTCGGATATATACGGGATATATACCCCTCTTCGTATGTCAGGTGATGAAGAAGAAAATACCGAAAAGTATGAGGAAAAATATTATACGCTCCTTGACGGCGCACAGAAGCTTCTCGACAAAAATCCTGATATTGTGGGATTTATACGTATTCCGTCAAAGGAAGGCGACCCGATAATCGAACTTCCCGTAGTTCAGGCGGAAGATAACAATAAGTATCTTAACCTCAGCGTACTCGGAAGAGAATCCCGTGCCGGCACTCTTTTCCTTGACTGGAGAAATCATTTCGACCATGTTGTCGACCACAGACTTGTCGATAAAAATTCCGATAATCTGGTTATATACGGTCACAATATGAAAGATGACAGTATGTTCGGTTCGCTGAGATACTATGAGCAGAATGACTCGTATTACGAAGAACACCCGATAATCCAGCTTAATTCCAATTACGAGCAGTACACTTACAAGATATTCGCTTTCTTTATAGTTGATGTATTTGATGATACTCCGACTCAGTACGAATGCTGGAACAAGCTCGATTTCGCCGATGAAAACGATTTCTATGATTTCGTCAACGAGGCAAAAAAACGCACGCTCCGCACAAATGATGTTGATGTTAAGTACGGCGACCCGATACTTACGCTTTCTACCTGTAATTATCTTCTCAATGACAGAAGCCGTCTTATCGTTATGGCAAGACGTGTCCGTGCCGGTGAGGATATTTATGAGGGTACTCTGAACAGCAAAAGAAATACCAATATAAAATATCCGTCCCTGTACTATAACACAAAAACAAACGAACAGTATGACGAGAACGCACCGTTTATTCCTTATGGTCCGGAAGATGCCGTCAAAGAAGCCAAAGAAAAATTCGGTGAGGCAGAAAACTAAATATCAATGAAAATTAATATTCCGCACCGGAATCAGATAAATATAATCCAAAATGACTAAAATTATCAGAAGCACTGTGAGATGATGAGTAACAATGAATAAACCTGCAAAGATAATTTCAGCCTGCGTTGCTTTCGTGGCGGCAGTAGGCCTCGGAGTTCTTGCTTACGATTTGACAAAATACGAAAAAATGGATATTCCTGTTTCGGTTACGAATACGATAACAACATATCCCGAAACCGAACCGCCAACCGAACCTCCTGCAACCAAACCGCCGGAAGTCTTTCCGGAATATGATGAATTTGTTCCCTCCGCTGAGGGTATAATGGAAAAATCAAAAATAATGCTCCGTAAAAACAGAGATTATGCCGGCTGGATAAAAATTGCAAATACAAACGTTGATTATCCTTTCCTGAAAGACCCCGGAGAAATAGAAGCCGGTCAATCATATTACGGCGGAGAAGCCTATGGTTCAAATGAATATTATCTTCACAGAAATTTCAACCGGAACTATGAATTCGCCGGAGCACTGTTTATGGATTACCGCAATAATTTTGATTCGGTTGAGGATAAGCAATCCGAAAATATCATAATCTACGGACACAATATGATGAATTATACTATGTTTGGTTCGCTGAGACAGTATTACAGCGACTACAGCTTTATAAACAGAGCCCATTTTATTGAGATAAGTTCTCTCTATCACGATTATGATTACGTTATATGCGGTTGCAGCGTTACCAGCGGTTATTATGAATCGGATTTCGTATACTGGAATATGGAGGAACTTGATACTGAGGAGGATTTCAATTTCTTCATGGGAAAGGTAAGAGAAAAACAGCTTTTCGATACGGGCGTTGATGTGAAGTATGGTGACAAGCTTCTCACGCTTTCCACCTGCTATGGAGTTTCCGAAAGTAATCAGCGGTTTATTCTCGTTGCAAGACGTCTCCGTGACGGCGAAGTTGCAGGGGATATGTCAACTATTCAGCGGACGTGATTACATAAAGAAAAGGACGATACCAAGAAAAAAGACGATTAAAAAACGACTGCTAAGTAAATTTTATGTCTGAGGTGAATCCAATGTATTTTAAAGAAACATTCAGAAAGGCTGCTGCAGCTGTATCAGGATTTGTTATTGCCTGTTCTTCTGCCGTCATTACGGTAAATGCAGAAGAAACTACAGTTCCGGCAGAAACTTCAACCGTTTCCGCTACAGAAACTACTGTGTCTGAAACAACCGTTCCGGTTGATACCACAACATCTTCCGTTGAAGTATCAACTGAAACGTCTACCGAAACCGCTGTCGAAAATGACGGAGGTCAGGTGGAATGGTATAAGGCAGAACTCGACAGCTATGATGACAGTCTTTCGCTTATAAGCTATGAGGCATCGCCTGAATCTACAAAAAAAGACAAAAAATCCAAAAAGACTCCTACTCCTGTTGAACTCAATGTTACCGGAGGATATGTCGGGGATATTCCGTGGCTTGAAAGCGAACCGGTCATCGATGCAAAAGAAGGTCAGTTCGCAATCGTGACATACGGCTGGGGTCACGGCGTGGGAATGAGCCAGAACGGTGCGAATTTCTACGCAATGTACAGCGGTTGGACGTATCAGGATATTCTGTTCCATTACTATCCGGATACATATCTCATGAATACCGGTGAGGCAGAAGATGAAAAAATAACCGTGAACGGCATATCAGGCGACGTGCTTTCGATGGTCTCGCAGATAGTGTATAACGAAGTCGGCGGAAGTATGAGCTATGAGGCAATAAAGGCTCAGGCTGTTGCCGTATATACATACTGTAAATATAACGGAAACGATTCAAGCGACCTCAGATGCAAGCCGTTTCCTCCGCAGATTGTAGTTGATGCGGTGTCTGAAGTTCTCGGACAGGCTCTTTATTACGACGGCTACTACGCACTGACAATGTTTTCGGCATCAAGCGGTGGAATTACAGCAAACTGCGGTGAGGTGTTCTATGCCGACCCGCCGTATCTGCGTTCTGTTTCAAGCGATTACGATGCCTCATATGACCCGCATTACGGAACTGTAACATATATCGACGATTTTCAGCTCAGAAACATGATTCAGGCAGCATATAAAATAAGTCTTTCGGATAATCCGGAAAACTGGCTTAAACCAACGTATTCCGACCAGACAGGATATGTTACATATATCAATATAGATGATAAGCTGACTGTACGGGGATATGAGTTCAAGCTGGCATTGGGGCTGAAATCTTCAAAATTCAACGTGTTCTATACTCCGAGACCGGAGGGAGAAAAGATTCCGGAAGGTACGTCGCAGATTATCGTTGTTGACCCCGATTATATCGGTACACCGGCAGTATGGTATCCGAATAACTATCCGACGGACATCGGAAGCGACCCTGCAACCACCGAAGAACCAACAGAAGCTCCCACTGAAGATGAAGAATCGTCTGAAGAACCAACGGAGGATTCCGAAGAAGCTACCGATATTCCACCATATACCGAACCAGTATCTCAAGAACCTACAACAGAAGAAGATTTATTCTCAGAGCCGGATTACACCGACGAACCGGTCTGGTAATATGATGAAAGACTTCCGTGAACGCAAAATCTGCGTGACCGGAAGTCTTTTTTGTGTTTTTCTGAATCAGTTTCTATTTGAACAAAATGACGAAATATTTAATCAATCAATTAACTATTAATTTAAATACTGTAGAAAAATATTCCCTTGAATGCCTGATTTCAGCGAATATAACAAATAAACAGGCGAAATATTGTTCAGGATTGTGCAAGATTGAGGGTTGAAAAATTGTACAAGATAATGTATAATATTATTGGGGGTAAAAAAAGGTGACGATGTGTGATTTTTCCACCTTTGAGGTGACAGACTCCACTGACCATAAGGAATTGAGGAAAAACTATGAATATGCCGTTATGCGGTACTTTTAAACCAAGTGTCGACGTTAAGGGCAGAATGTCTTTCCCAAATAAGCTCCGAGAAATCCTCGGTGCTGAGTTTTACCTTTGTGCAGGTCACGAAAAAAACTACATCGCCGTTTACTCTGTTGATGAGTTCTACAGATACTGTGCCAAGCTCAACGAAATTACGGGCGAAATAGGTTCGGAAATCAGACGTGAACTTCTTGCCGGTGCTGACAGGCAGTCTCCTGATAAACAGGGAAGAATCTTTATATCCCAACTGCTCAGGGATTATGCCGGTATAACGGCAGGCGAAGTCACCGTTATCGGCAATATGAACAGGGCTGAAATATGGAACAGCGAAAAACTTGCAGAATGCAGGCGTAACGTTGACCAGGCTGCCCGAAAGGCAGCTCTTACTAATCTTGTGCTTTAGCACGATGTGAGGAGTCTTTCTATGAATTTCAGACATATTCCTGTTCTGCTCGACCAGTGTATCAGAGAACTTAATATCAATCCCGACGGCGTGTATATCGACTGCACTGCCGGCGGAGGCGGACATTCCTCTGCAATTGCTGCAAAACTAAGCCAAAAAGGCAGACTTATCGCCCTCGACCGTGACCCCGATGCCGTTAGAGCCGCTTCGGAAAAACTTGCGGTCTATGATAATGTTCAGGTCATTCACCGGAATTATTCGGAACTCGATTCTGTGCTGTCAGAGCTTGGTATCGCTGAAACAGACGGCGTTCTCATGGATTTGGGAGTGTCTTCCTATCAGCTCGACGAAGAAAGCAGAGGCTTTTCCTATCATGGCGACGCTCGGCTCGATATGAGAATGAGCAGAGCCGGTCTGAGTGCGGCTGATATCGTCAATACGTACTCGGAACAGCAGCTTGCAAATATAATATTTGAGTTCGGCGAAGAAAAATTTTCACGCCGTATAGCTTCCAATATCGTCAGAACAAGAGAAATCAACCCCGTTCTGACAACAGGTCAGCTTGCTGATATTGTAAGGGAAAGTATTCCGCAGAAATTACGGAGAGATAAAAACCCCTGTAAAAAAACGTTTCAGGCTTTGCGTATAGCCGTAAACAGCGAGTTCGACCACCTTTATGCCGGACTTGACAAGGCTTTCGCCTCTCTGAAACCAAACGGCAGGCTCGCAGTTATCACGTTCCATTCGCTTGAGGACAGAATCGTAAAGAAAAAGTTCGCAGAATGGTGCAGAGGCTGTGTGTGTCCGCCCGATTTTCCCCAGTGCGTTTGCGGAAGAAAACCGCAGGGGAGTCTTGTGAACCGGAAGCCTATAGAGGCTGACCAGAATGAGCTTGAATGCAATAACCGCAGCAGAAGTGCCAAGCTCAGAGTTATCGAAAGGAGCGGATACGTCAATGGCTGATGAAAACTCTGCATATGCTCAAAAAAGCAGCGGAGATGTTACTGATGCCGGAAACGGTAAGTCAGGAAAATCAGCTCGCAACAGCGTAAACAGTGAATCCCGTGTGGGTTCTTTGTTTTCAATTATGCTGGTATCTGTTCTCGCTGCCGCCCTGCTCGGCGCTGTTATTTTCAGTCTTAACAGAAGAAATACCATGTACAGCGAGGTCACTTCTCTTACGGAGGAGCTTACCCTTGCAGAAGCTGAAAATGTAAGACTGCAGTCAGAGCTGGAAAGTAAAATATCTGCAAAAAACGTCGAGGATTATGTTGAAAATGTTCTGGGAATGCAGAAAATAGATTCCTCCCAGATAAAGTATATCAGAATACAGACCAATGACGTTGTGAGTATTCCACAGCAGGACGAAAGCGTCCTGTCGAAAATACGCAGTTTTTTTGACCGCTGTGTGGAATATTTCAGGGGGTAGTACAAATATAAATATATTACATGGACTGCCTTTTATATCAGTCTGCGGCTTAAAAAGAAACAGTGCCGTGGCAAAAGTAGAACACGGAGATGAAACGGGTGATCAGAATATCGGATTGCTGTATTCTTACCGGAAACGGCAGATGGCGTCCTTCACCTGATACTGACGACAGATAAAAAGATGTCAGTATCCTGACGATAAAGAATCGTCATGTCTTGAGACAACGGACATCATAAAAAAGAGAAGATGTTCAAAGGCAGGGCTGCTTCAGGTTACCCTGCCTTATTTTATAAATCATAATACAGTTTCTCAGAAAGGATATGCCTATGGCTAACAACAGCAGTGTACCGTCGGAATCCATGAAATTCAGAACGAGAGTCACCATGATTATTGTGTTCTCATGCCTGTTTATTGCGGTTACAGTAAGATTTTTCTGGGTTTCGATAGTCGACAACAGCAAATATCAGGCAATGGCTAACGACCAGCATTTTGGCTCGATAACCATATCTGCCCACCGTGGGTCAATATACGATGCAAAGGGGACGGCACTTGCCAAAAGTGCATCGGTCTATAAGGTCTTTCTTGACCCGAAACAGTTCCGCAAAGATATGGAGGGTCTTCAGGAACGAATCGACCAACGCAACGATGAAATCAAAAACGGTACATATAAACCTAAAATAGAAATCACTACAGATGCCGACGGAGCAGAAATACAGAATGTCATTGAAGACCCTCTGCCCGTGTCTGTCGAATCTTTTAAAAAAGAAGCCATCGCCCTGCTTTCGGATAAGCTGGAAATATCAACCGAGAAAATTGAAAAGGCAATGGAAGCAAATAACCAGTACAGCGTTCTGCAGGAACAGGTCGAAAAACCGGTCGCCGATGAGGTTCTGGAATTTTTCAATCAGTACGGACTTATCAGCATTAATGTTGAGGAAGATACAAAACGTTATTATCCGCATAACGAGCTCGCAGCATCTGTTATCGGATTTACTGCCGCCGACGGATACGGTCTGTACGGAATAGAGTCATCATATGATGATTATCTTTCCGGAACTGACGGCAGAACCATTTCCGCTAAGGATTCAAACGGCAACGAACTGCCATACCGGTATTCAAAGACGTATCCCGCAAAAAACGGAAATGATGTGTATCTTACCCTTGATATGGATATTCAGTATTACCTTGAAAAACATCTTGAGGAAATGTCAACGAAGTTTCAGGTTAAAAACAGAAGCTGTGCAATCCTCATGAACGTGAAAACAGGTGCGATTTACGGAATGGCAACATATCCGAGTTTCGATTTGAATAATCCGTATGAAATTGCCGACCCTGTAATTGCAGAGAAACTTAAAACTCTCGGCGATGCGGAATACAGCAGAGTTCAGGGAGAAGCCCGTGAAACTCAGTGGCGTAACAAGTGCATAACAGAAGTATATGAACCAGGTTCGGTTTTTAAGGTAATAACCAGTTCTGCGGCGTTTGAGGAGAATCTTATCGATGCCGCACGGGACAGCTTTTATTGTTCCGGCTCTATAAAGCTCGACGGTATGGAACAGCCGGTAAACTGCCATGAACTCGGCGGTCACGGAGCTCAGACATATCAGCTTGCCCTTACACATTCGTGCAATCCTGCATTCATGGAAATCGGTGCAAGGCTCGGACGTGAAAAATTTCTTTATTATTACGAGGCTTTCGGTCTCCGTGAACCGACCGGAATCGATTTGCCGGCGGAATCAGGCGGTATTCAGGTATCGGAAGAAAGATTTACCAATGTTGACCTCGGTCTTTCGTCTATCGGACAGTGCGAGACCATTACGCCTCTTGAAATGATAACCGCATATTGTGCCTCAATAAACGGAGGCTATCTTCTCCAGCCGTATGTCGTGGATAAGGTTCTTGATGAGGACGGAAATGTTATCGTCAAAAATGAACGTACTGTCCGCCGTCAGGTTGTTTCGGAAGAAACATCTGCAATCATGCGGAACGCTCTGTATCATGTAGCATCTGACAGCGGAGGAGGAAACGTTACTATCAAGGGATATGCTATCGGAGGAAAATCCGGTACATCACAGCGACTTTCCGAAACAGAACACGGTCAGACACTTGTTCAGGGAGCGGAAGAAGATGCCGATAAGCAGGAATACGGTGCAAGTTACTGCTGTTTTGCTCCTGCCGATGACCCCGAAGTTATTCTTCTCGTTCTTGCCGATATGCCCGACAGAAAAAATAACGGCGGATTTTATTACGGAAGTCAGGTTGCCGTTCCGACAGCCCGTGAAATCCTCACAGATGTACTCCCATATCTCGGAATGAGTCCGGAATATACGGAAGATGAACTCGCAGAGCTTGATATAAAAGTTCCGCTTCTTGAGGGCGATTTGATGTCTGCAAAAGCAACTCTCGACAGTCTCGGCGCAAATTATGAAGTTGTCGGAAACGGATATTCCGTTGTGGCACAGTCTCCGGTAACCGGTACGACTATCGCAAAGGGCGGAACGGTCTATCTGTATACAGACCCCTCGCATACAGTTGATTATACCGATGTTCCAGACCTTACAGGCGTTGACCCTGCACTCGCAAATGATATAATTACATATTCGGGACTTAATTATGTTGCGACCGGTGCATCTGTTCACCGTAACGGAGCTGTCGTCAACAGTCAGTCCATTGAGCCGGGAAAATCCGTCCCCTATGGTACTACTATTGTTCTTGAATTTACTGTTGTAAGCAGCGGAGATTAAAGGAGTAAAAAATATGAAATTAAATGAACTGCTTGAAAATAATGCCGTATCGCCTATAGGCGATACAGAAATCACATCGGTTACCGATGATACACGGAAAGTAAAAGAGGGAAGTCTGTTCGTATGTGTTAAAGGCGGAAGTTTTGACGGTCATTCCGTTGCCAGAGAAATGCTTGAAAAGGGTGCTTCCGCTGTTGTCTGCGAGCGTGATTTGGGTCTCGGAGAAAAACAGATTATCGTCGAAAACAGCCGTATCATGTACGGAAATATCTGTGCGGCATGGTTCGGACACCCCGAAAGAAAAATGACTCTTATCGGCGTTACCGGAACAAACGGCAAGACAACAATCACCAATGTGATAAAACACGTACTTATGAGTTCCGGTCATAAAACCGGACTTATCGGCACGATACAGAATGAAATCGGCGATAAGGTTCTGCATACCGAAAATACGACTCCGCTGACGTTTGAATTTATGTCGGTTCTTGCGGAAATGGCTTCCGAGGGCTGTGAATATGTCGTTATGGAAGTGAGTTCCTTTGCACTTGTCCAGCACAGAATCGGACCGGCATATTTCGATACAGCCGTGTTTACAAATCTCACACAGGACCACCTTGACTATCACAAGGATATGGAATCCTACTATCAGGCGAAAAAAATGCTATTTGACATATGCGACAAAGCAATAATAAATATCGATGATGAATACGGCAGACAGCTTTTTAATGAGCTGACCTGTAAAAAACTCTCGTTCAGTATTGAGAATAAAGCCGATTATTACGTATCTGTTGACTGCATGAAATCAACGGGAAGCGGTTTTGATATTTATTCCGGAAATTCAGATTCTGCATTGCATATTGATACAAGGATTCCGGGGAAATTCAATATCTCGAATATTACAGTCGCCTGTGCAGTATGTTCCGGACTTGGAATATCCGGCGATGATATTTCTTCAGCGATACGCAGTTACAACGGCGTAAAGGGAAGATGCGAAGTTATTCCCACAGGCAGGGATTTCACAGTTATCTGTGATTATGCCCATACTCCCGACGCTGTTGAGAATATTCTCCGCAGTGTAAAGGAATATACCGAGGGAAAGCTGATTTGTCTTTTCGGGTGCGGTGGAAACCGTGATTCCGCAAAACGTCCGAAAATGGCAGCGTCTGCGGCAGAATACGCCGACCGGCTTATAGTTACTTCCGATAATCCCCGCAATGAAAATCCTGATGATATAATTGCGGATATACTCAAAGGACTGGAGAATACACAGATACCTTATGATGTTGTTCCCGACCGCCGTGAAGCAATATATCACGGACTGAGAACCGCAGAAAAAGGAGATATAATAGTGCTTGCCGGAAAAGGTCATGAAGATTATCAGATACTTGCAGGTATGAAGCATATTCATTTCGACGAAAGAGAAGTCGTGGCAGACGGTCTGAAAGTTATTTTCGGATAATCTGCGAGAAGGGGTTGTATATAAAATGTCATTCTGGATAATAATTTTTGGGACTGCATTGTTGTCGTTCGGTATATCTGCATTGTCGGGAAAATGGCTTGTTCCGTTTCTCCATAAAATAAAATTCGGTCAGCCGATAAAGGTCAAGGACGGCCCTGAGTGGCACGCCAAAAAACAGGGTACTCCGACTATGGGCGGATTCATGTTTATACTTTCGACTGTAATCACTGCTCTCGGGGGCTACTGGGTTTATCGTATTCAGGCTGGACTTGATACCACTTCCGGAGATACCGGCAATGCGTTTCTAAGGCTGGTAAGTGTTATTGTTTTTTCTCTTCTTTTCGGACTTATCGGATTTATTGACGACTATACGAAAGTCGTCCGGAAAGATAACGACGGTCTTTCCGCAATGCAGAAAATATTGTTGCAGACGCTTTTTTCCGTTGGATTTCTGTTTGCACTTTACAAGTTCGGCGACGGTTCGACATCAATAAATCTCGGGTTCTGGGAAACTCCACAGCTCGGAATATTTTACTATATTATTCTCATACCGGTAATAATATATCTTACAAATGCTGTTAACCTCACGGACGGAATCGACGGTCTGTGCGGTTCGGTAACATTTGCGGCGATGCTCGTATTTACGGTATGCTGTTCAATACTTAAAGAAAATGAACTCTCATGTTTTACTATGGCTCTTGCCGGAGGCTGTCTCGGATTTCTCGTGTGGAATCTCAATCCGGCAAAGTGCTTTATGGGCGATACCGGCTCGATGTTTCTCGGTGCGGCTGTAACAGGCGTGGGACTTATGCTTCACAATCATCTGCTTATGGTGCTTGTTTCGCTTGTGTATATCATTGAAGCTCTTTCGGTGGTTATTCAGGTATCGTACTTCAAGTACACAAAGAAAAAGTACGGCGAGGGACGGCGTATCTTCAAGATGACGCCGATACATCATCACTTTGAACTCAGCAAATGGAGCGAGTATAAAATTGTTATTTCATTTTCAATGGCAGGCATATTTTTCGGAATTATAGGGATTGTTCTGTTACTGGCGTTCTGAGGCAGAATATTCCGTGAACATGATAAGGAGGCAAAATGACTGCTGTGGCTAAAACAAGAGAAAACAGAAGAAAAGGTCTTTTTTCCGTGCTTTTCGGCGGAGGACGCAACGGCGATATGAGCCTTTCGTTTTTTGCATATGTCATGATACTGCTCATCGTAGGACTTGTTATGATGTCGTCTGCAAGCTATGCATGGGCATACAGCGAATACGGCGACGGTCTTTACTATGCAAAAAATCAGGCTGCAAATGCGATTGTAGGATTTATTGCAATGGCATTCTTTATAAATTTTGATTATCATAATTTCAGGCGGATTGAAGTTCCGGTGCTGAAAAAATTCAATATAGCCGGTATATTTTATATCGGCACTGCTGTTCTGCTTGTTGCCGTGCTTGTCATAGGAAATACAGAGGGCGGTTCTATGGGTGCAAAACGCTGGATTGATATAGGTCCTTTCAATTTGCAGCCATCGGAAATAGCCAAGCTCGCTATTATTGTATTCTTTGCCTACAGTATGGAACGGGACGGCAAAAAGATGAATACTTTTAAAACCGGTATTATCAAATATGCCGGACTTTTAGGTCTGTATATCATTCTTATCGGTCTTGAAAAGCATCTTTCGGGTATTCTGCTTGTCAGCACAATTGCCGTTTCAATGATTTTATGCGGAGGTGCGAATAAAAAGCAGTTCACGGCACTGGCGGTTATTTTCGTGGTTTTTGCGGCGTTGCTGATATGGTGGCAGTACAATGTTCCGGACAGTTATGTTCAGGTGCGTATAAAATCATGGCGTGACCCGTTCGCCGATGTCCTCAATGATACATGGCAGACGGCAAATTCCATAATCGCCATTGGTTCGGGAGGATTTTTCGGGCTTGGACTGGGAAATTCCCGTCAGAAGTATCTGTATCTTCCGGAAACAAAAAACGACTTCGTTTTCCCGATTGTATGCGAGGAAATAGGATTTATCGGTGCACTTGCAATAATAATTGTTTTCTTTCTTCTTGTTGTTGAGGGATATTCCATTGCGGTACGGTGCAAGGACAGATTCGGAATGCTTCTCGCAGTCGGCATAACAACGCAGATTGGCATACAGACAGTTCTCAATCTTGCCGTTGTCAGCAATCTTATACCAAATACCGGAATCAGTCTTCCGTTTTTCAGTTATGGCGGAACTGCTCTGATAATGCAGTTGGTCGAAATGGGAATTATGCTGAATATATCACGGCAAAGATATTATCCGCCGGACAATACAGAGCCTGAATTGTCGGATAAACCGGAAATTTAAAAAAGAGGTGCGTAATTATATGAAAGTTCTTATATCATGCGGAGGTACAGGCGGACATATAAATCCGGGTCTTGCCATTGCGGATATTATAAAATCAAAATACCCTGATACGGAGTTCCTTTTTGCCGGAACTCCTAAGGGAATGGAGTCGAGGCTTGTTCCGCAGGCGGGTTACAGAATCGAGCCGATAAAAGTCGCAGGATTTCAACGGTCGCTGTCGTTTGAGAATATCGGCAGGAACGCAAAGGCACTGGCATATCTTATGTCTTCCGGAAAACGTGCAAAGGAAATAATAAGCAGTTTCAATCCTGATATTGCTATCGGAACAGGCGGATATGCGGCAGGACCTGTTATACGCAAGGCGGCAAAAATGGGAATCCCTACAGCTATTCACGAACAGAATGCATATCCCGGAATCACAAACAGACTTCTTTCAAAGGAAGTTGACCATGTTATGCTCACTGTCAAGGAAGCTCTTGATTTCATGGATAAGGGCAGTTTTGAGTATAGTATTACCGGACTTCCGGTGCGGAGTTCCATAAGCGGAATTTCAAAGGCGGAGGCAAGAAAAAAACTCGGGTTCAACAACGATTTCACTATACTTTCATTCGGCGGAAGTCTCGGAGCAGGCTGTATAAACGAAACCATGGCAGAGGCAGTCAGATGGCATACACAAAAAGGTCTTAAAATAAATCATATACACGGATACGGCGGTATGGGAAAAGATACTTTTCCGCAGGCTATGGAAAAAAATGGTATACCGCTTAAAAGCAATCGCCTGAGAATAACGGAATATATCAACGATATGGAAGTCTGTCTCGCTGCGGCTGACCTTGTGATATGCCGTTCCGGTGCGTCAACTCTTGCGGAACTTGAAGCGGCAGGCAAAGCATCTATACTTATTCCCTCGCCTATCGTTGCAGGAAATCATCAGTATCATAACGCCATGGTTCTCGGAAAAGCAGGAGCAGCCGAAGTTATCGAGCAGAAAGATGCGTCTCCGGAAAGACTTATTGCGGAAATCGAACTGCTTTACAATAATCCGGAAAAGGTTCGGAAGATGTCGGAGTCGGCAGGTTCTCTTTTCCTGAAAGATACAAATCAGCGTATTCTGGCTGTAATTGACAGTCTTGTAAAAAATAAGTAACCTCAGATACATAAACAGCATAGTATAAGTGAGGAGTCTCATCTGTGAATCGTGCGGAATCCGGTTCACAGCTCCTTATTTGAATACACAAATCATTTTTATGAAATCTGATTTGTGTAATTAAAAATGCTGTGAGGTGGTCATTTTGCAGGATTTTATTATTACGGGTGGAAACCGCCTCAGCGGTGAAATTACCCTTCAGGGAAGCAAAAACAGCACTCTTCCTATTATGGCAGGTGCATTTCTGGTGAACGGAAAATGTACTCTGCTTAACTGTCCTAAACTGACTGATGTATATTCGGCATCAAGGATTTTGAATTGTCTCGGAAGTATATGTCGTCTTAAAAACAACTGCGCAGAAATTGATTCCACTGCCGTTTCGGACAGCGTGATACCGGAAAATCTCATGCGTGAAATGCGTTCTTCAATTATGTTCATGGGTGCAATACTCGGCCGTATGGGAGAATGTACGGTGAGTATCCCCGGCGGTTGTGAACTCGGCCCTCGTCCGATTGATATGCATCTTACAGCATTATCAAAAATGGGTGCTGAGATTACAGACCGGCATGGAAAGATATTCTGCAAAATCCCTGACGGCAGGGCGAGGGGCGCACGTATATCGTTATCCTTTCCGTCTGTGGGAGCTACGGAAAATATAATTCTTTGTGCCGTTCTTGCCGACGGAGAAACAGTAATAAACAATGCCGCCCGTGAGCCCGAAATCTGCGATTTGTGCGGATTTCTGCGTTCATGCGGAGCTAAAATAAAAGGCGACGGCGAAAGCAGAATTATTATCGAGGGTGTACGTGAACTTCACAGCTGTGAATATACCGTGATGCCGGACAGAATCGCCGGAGCTACTTATCTTTCCATGACAGCTGCCACCGGCGGTGAGATTATACTCAAAAATGCGTGTATAGCCGAAACAGAACCGTTTATATCAGTTCTGGAGCAGACAGGGTGCAGAATTTATTCCGCAGATAACAGAATATATATCCGCAGAATCGGACGGCTTAAATCTGTAAAAGACAGAATACGTACTATGCCTCACCCCGGTTTTCCGACCGATGCACAGGCCGTTCTGATGGCGGCACTCGTAACGGCTGACGGCACAAGCGTGTTTGAGGAAAATATTTTTGACTGCCGTTACCGGCATACAGACGCACTTATAAAAATGGGTGCGGATATACAGGTAATGGGTAAAGCCGCAGTAATACGTGGAGTTCCAAGACTTCACGGAGCCGAAATAGAAGCTACTGATTTGCGGGGCGGTGCGGCAATGGCAGTCGCTGCACTCGCTGCAGAGGGTATTACAAAACTCAGCTGTATATCACATATTGACAGAGGATATGAAAATTTCGAGAAGATTATTTCTGCTGTCGGCGGAAAAATACGCAGAGAATAACTATCGGGAGGAGAAATATGAACGACGTTGAAAAGACAAATATAGAAAGAAAAAACAGCGGAAAACGTATGCGGCGCAGACGGCGTATGATGAGCATATATGCCGTTATAGTCATATTTCTGGTTGTTTCCGTCGGCATAGTGGTGTGTTTTACGTTTCTGTTCAATGCCGACGAAATTATTGTATCAGGCGAATCGCTGACCTATACTTCACAGCAAATTGTCGAAGCCTCCGGAATAAAGGCCGGAGATAATCTGCTAAGGCTGAAATGTAAATCTGCCGAAAAAAATATACTCGAAGAATTACGCTATGTGGAAACAGCAACCGTTGAACGGGATTTCCCCTCAACTATAAGAATAAATGTTACACGTTGTATTCCGGCATATAATATCAGATATGATACGGGCGTTCTCCTCGTGAGCAGAAAAGGCAAAATACTCGAAAACGGTACAACATATAAAGACGTGGAAAATATTCCCGTTATCTATGGCTTTGAACCCGAAATAACAGAGCCGGGAATGCAGCTTTCTTCAAAAAACAGCAGAAAATTTGAAGCGTTTAATCAGATAATAAGCCGTTTCGACAGGGATAATAATGAACAGATTGCAACTATCGACCTGACAAACGAATATGATATAGTAGTTACATATCGTAATGACCTCGTTTTCAAAATGGGAAACTGGAACGATGTGGATTATAAACTTGACCTCGCACAGAGTGTCATGAATGACGAATCTATTGTGGGAAAGTCCGGAACGCTTGTAATGGTCGGCACAAATCAGTGCAGTTTCCGAAATAACTATAACGAAAGAAAAGAACCGGCGTCAGCTCCGGCACAGGAATCCCCGACAGTTCAGGACGGCAATAATGCATAAATGCTATACATATTTTGGTATGTGTTGTATCGGATTTGTGAAAATATAGTGGGTTAAATGATATTGGTTTGTGCAAAATGCAGAAAATAAAAAAAATTTTTGTTTGACTTGCAATAGTCGGCGAAATGTGATAAAATAATAGGTGTATTGTGGCTTGTTTTTGTTCAGAGCTTGTGTTCGCAGAAATTGTATTCCGGTTTTTGAATGGAATTTTTGTGATAACAAAACGGAAAACATCAATGTATTTCCGTATTACAGGTTTTTCTGTGCAGTCAGCGGAAATTTTTTCCGGTGTGATGTGCATGATGTTCTGTTGATGCAAGCTCTCAGCAAGGATTAAAATAGGAGGAGTTTCAAAATGTCAGATTTTAATTACGAAGAAGCAATGGAACCCGATGTTAATATAAAGGTCATAGGTGTCGGCGGCGGCGGCGGAAATGCTGTCAACTGTATGGTGGAATCAGGTGTCAGCAATATCGAGTATATTGCAGTCAATACAGATGCCAAGGCTCTCAATAAGTCAAAGGCTACCACAAGAATCCCAATCGGTGCAAAGCTCACCAAGGGCAGAGGTGCAGGAAATAAACCCGAAATCGGTCAGAAAAGTGCAGAAGAGAACAGAGATGAAATAGAAGCTCATCTCAAAGGCGCAGACATGATTTTCATTACCGCCGGAATGGGCGGCGGAACAGGTACGGGTGCTGCTCCGGTTGTCGCTAAAATAGCCAAGGAAATGGATATTCTTACCGTTGCTGTTGTTACAAAGCCTTTCCTTTTCGAGAGAGAACAAAAAATGGCTCAGGCTGAAAAAGGTATCACCGAACTCAGAAAGTATGTTGACTCCCTTATCGTTATCCCGAATGAAAAACTCCTTGAGGGTAAACAATCTCTCACTATGAAGCAGTCATTCTCACTTTCAGATGATATTCTCAAAACCGGTGTAAAGAGTATTTCAGACCTCATTGTCGAGGAAGGTTACATAAATCTCGATTTCGCAGATGTTTCAACTATAATGAGAGGTGCAGGATATGCCCATATGGCTATCGGTCACGGTTCCGGCAAGGACAAGGCAAAAGAAGCCGCAAATGCTGTAATCTCCAGCCCGCTCCTCGAAACATCTATCTCAGGCGCAAAGAGACTTCTTATAAATATCGCTATGTCGGAAGATATTCTTTCTTCTGATGTCGATGCTGCTACAAAGATGATTACCGATACCGCTGCTAATGATGTTGAATTTATCTTCGGTACAGCTTTCAAAGAAGATATGCAGGATGAGATGACTATTACCGTAATTGCCGCAGGGTTCGATGACCCAAATGCTCCTCCTCAGCCAGAACCCGCTCCTGTTGAGGAAAATGTTATCAAAATCGATAATCCGCTTATCGATAATAATGTGAGAACAAATAATAATTCTATGCCGAGACAGCAGGCTCCGGATTACGATTTGGACGATATTCTCAAAATCCTCGGAAGCTGAAAACTTATCGAAATTTAAACTGATATAACGACGGCTACTTAAAACAGCCGTCTGTTTTTTTGTTTGTTCAAATGTACTAAATCTGAACACAAAAATTCTACTATTTCGACGGTTGAATGATTGTAAAAAATGTGATATAATTATTGTAAGGCATTTTGTCAGAATAATTATCCGCATACGTTATGCGGGGAACGGAGTATTGTACATGGAACAGCCAAGTATTCTGAGAGAAACCAAAGGTCTTCAGCAAGGTTTCGTCAAGGAAGATGTCCTTACTTATCTTGATGAACTGAATTCCAAAATATTGTCTCTCGAAAAAGAACTCAAAGAAAAAAGCGGTCAGAAACCTGCCGACCCTCAGGAACTCGTTAAGTACAGAACTCAGGTCGATAATCTTCAGGAAAAACTGAACGCCTCAAATAATGCTCTCAGAGCCGTTAAAAAAGAAAATGATGAGCTTAAAAATCAGATTGAAGCCATAAAGAAAGCCGGCGGCGGTGCAGTTGTCGAAAATCCACAGACTAAAGCGGATTTGGAATCTGCTAAAAAAGAAATCGAAACTCTCCGCACACAGCTGAAAAATTCTGCTCAGGGAAATTCCGGTCAGGCTCAGGCTGCTGTGGAAGTCGCTAAAAAAGAAATCGACAAACTCAGAGCTCAGCTTAAAGAATCAGAACAGAAAGCCGTCGCTGCACAGCAGAGAGCTGCCGAAGCAGAGAAAAAAGCCGTATCTGCACCTTCTGATTCTGCCGGAAATCCGGATAATTCCGCTGAACTCGCCAAAACTAAACAGGAACTCGCTAAACTTACTGCCGAACTTAAGGCTAAAACCGCAGAACTTGACACTGTAAGCAAAGAATCTGCTGCCAAAGATACAACTATCTCAAAGCTTTCAAAGGAAAATGAATCTTCTGCAAAGAAAGACGATGAAATTGCTTCTCTTAATGCCGAAATAGAAAGTCTTAACAAGGAAATCGCCGAACTCAGAAACAGTGTAAATAATCCGGTCGCTCTCATGGGTTCGATGTTCACCGAGGCACAGAAAACAGTTAATAACCTCAAGGCTCAGGCGGAAAAAGAAGCCTCTGAAACTACAAGGGCTGCCAAGGAAAAAGCCGATGCTGTTGTCAGTGAGGCTAAAGCAACCGCCGATAAGACTATTAAAGAAGCTAACGCCGCTGCCGATAAAACTATCAAAGAAGCTAATGCCACTGCCGATAAAACTGTCAGAGAGGCTAATGCCCTTGCTAAGACTACTGTCGATGAAGCAAATTCCAAAGCCGGAAAGATAAATGAAATGTCCTCAACGGTTCGCTCGATGCTTTCCAATGAAATCGAGGGCGTAAATCGTCAGTTCAGAAGCCTTTCTGAAGCTATTCAGAATCTTGCCGGTCAGACTTCCGAAAGAATGAAAGAAGCTCAGACAATAATCGGTGAAGCTAAAAAAGTCATTGAACCAAATGACAACAATACTGTTAAACTTGCAGAAGTTCCGACAGCTTCTGCTCCGAAAGCAGAGACATCTAAGGCAGATTCTCCTGTTTCCGCTAACCAGTTCGCAAATGTCGCAGGCGGTTCATACAATAGGGATTCAGCTCCGGCAGGTTTAAACAGCAGTAAGCCGGTATCATCTAAGCCGTCTCCAGCACCTGTTCCGGCTAAGGAAGCTCCAAAGCCGGCTGTAAAAAAGCCTGTAAGCAATTTTAATTTTGATATGTCAGACCTTTTAAAAGAGGCTGAAGAAGCAGCAAGAGGTCAGCAGTCTTAAAAAATATCGTCACTTTCACTTGCTGTCATCACACAGCGAGTGAAGACCAATAAATCTGCTTGACAAAATTAAGCGTCTGTGATATAATTAAGGAAGGTTTAAAAAAGCTGTCCGTAAAACAGCAGTACCGCAGGAACTGCGGAAAGGGTTCGCCTCATAAAAAACCCATAGCCTTGGAAACTGATGCCTGTAAAATACAATCCTTTTCAGGTTAGACAGATGAAAGGAAACCCGTCGGATTTTAATGACGGGTAGTTCCACATGACCGTGTAGCTTAATTTAAAAGCACTGTCTCGTCAGGCAGATATATCGGTGTGAATCCGGTCATGGTACTAAACTTGAAGTGAGGTAAAAAAATTATGTATGAAGACAAGACATTAGTCTGCAAGGAATGCGGAAATGAATTCGTTTTTACAGCAGGCGAACAGGAATTTTATGCAGAAAAAGGACTTGTACATGAACCACAGAGATGTAAGCCCTGTCGTGATGCAAGAAAAAATGCCGGCAGAGGCGAGCGTGTAATGTATACAGGCGTGTGTGCTACCTGTGGCGGAGAGGCAAAAGTTCCTTTCGAGCCTAAGGACGGCAGACCGGTTTATTGTAGTTCTTGCTTTGCTAAGCTCAATGAAGATTGATTAACCGGCGGATTTCGTTCTGTTGACGTAATCTGCTTGGCATAATTTGTATTTGTTTCAATGGGTGTCCCTCTGCAATGCAGGGAGATGCCCGAATTGAACAGATATTTTTTGTATTAAGGCAGAAAGCGGACTATATCCGTAATCTGCACCAAGTATGAAAGGAAGTCTTTTATGGAAATTACCAAAAATACTATTATCGGCGATATTCTTGACGCTGATTTTGAAGTTGCTCCTTATTTCCTCGAAATGGGTATGCACTGTCTCGGTTGTCCGGCATCAAGAGGAGAGTCTATCGAGGAAGCCTGTGCGGTTCACGGCACAGACCCCGAAGAACTCGTTGCAAAACTCAACGAGCATTTTACAAAAAAAGCGTAAGTAATTTTACGGCGTGTCGTGAGTCGGCACGCTGAATTTTTTGATTGGAGAATTATATGCTTGATAAAAGACTTGAACTATGTGCAGAAATGGTAAGCGGTAAAGGAATCGTCTGTGACGTCGGCACTGACCACGGATATCTCGCTGTTGAACTCATAAAATCAGGGAAATGTGAAAAGGTTATCGCTTCCGATATAAATCCGAAACCGCTTGACTCGGCACGGAAAAATATCGAAAAATACGGCGTTTCTGATAAAGTTGAACTCGTACTTTCGGACGGACTGGAAAATATAAATCTCAACGGCGTAACTGATATAGTAATCGCCGGAATGGGCGGTGAGACTATTATTAAAGTTCTTGAAAATTGTATTTTCAGTTCACATGGTAGTATCAGATATATTCTTCAGCCTATGACAAAGCCTGAAATTCTTAGAAAATGGCTTTGTAAACATGAATTTCAGAATTTATCAGAAAAAGCAGTTGAGGACAGAGGAAAAATTTATACTGTTATATGTGCGGATTACAAATCAACAGATTGTGAATCAGATATGTCTGAGCTTACAGAAATTGAATCCATCAGAGGTTTTTTTGCACATGATGATAAAACAGGTAAGAAATATCGTCAGCAAAAAGCAGAAAGTCTTGTGAAAGCAAGTGAATCACTTGAGAAGTCAGGCAGAATTGATGAGGCTGTGCATTATTCTGCATTGAGCAGAAAACTTGTCGAGGGTACTGAATATAAAAGCATCAGAGAAATATATAACTTCCTTGATGAAAAATATCCGTTTTCCTTGCAGGAACAGTGGGATAATTCGGGACTTCTTGTAGACAGAATTTCAAAGTGTTCAGGAATACTTCTTGCACTTGATATTACAAATGACGTTATAACAGAAGCAATACACAAAGGAACAGATTTGATAATCTCACATCACCCTGTAATTTTTCACCCGCTGAAAAAAATAGTTTTTATGAATCCTGTTTACAGACTCATACAACATAATATAGGTGCAATCTGTATGCATACAAATCTTGATATTGCAGAGGGCGGAACTAATACGACTATAGTCAGAAAAATAGCGGAACGTTTTGAAATCGAACTGACTGAACCACTGGAGGACAGCGGACTTGGTTATATAATTGAGTTTGAAAATCCTCATGATATTGATGAACTTGCAGATATTTTCAAGAAAATTTTCAGTATTGACCGTATAAGGGTGAGCAGTTCCGGCAGAAAAATTATATCAAGACTTGCAGTTTGTTCAGGTTCGGGCGGTTCACTTCTCGGACTTGCAAGGGAAAAAGACTGTGATGCACTTCTGACAGGCGATGTCAAGCATGATGTCTGGATAGATGCAAATAATAGTTATATGACTGTTTTTGACTGCGGTCATTTCCATATAGAAAATATTGTTCTGTGGGAGCTCAGACGTGTGCTTGAAGAAAAATTCCCTCTGCTTGATATTGAAATCGCTGACAGTTCTGTTGACCCTTGCATATATCTGTAAAAAATTAGTGAAGGAATGATTTTATGGCTCTGGACGGAGCATTTCTCTACTCAGTAAAAACGGAACTCCAGCCACTTATCGGCGGACGTGTGGAAAAAGTTTCCCAGCCCTCACGTGAGGAAATAATAATATCCATACGCACACGGCAGGGAAGCCGAAAATTATATATATCGGCAAATGCCGGAAGTGCAAGAGTTCACATAACAAAAAAACAGCCGGATAATCCGCAGACTCCGCCAATGTTCTGTATGCTTTTAAGGAAACGCCTCGGAAACGGTAAGCTAACATCAATCCGTCAGGACGGTCTTGAACGTATACTCTTCCTTGATTTCGAGTGCGTAAACGAAATAGGCGATATTGTAACAATAACTCTTGCCTGCGAAATTATGGGACGGTGTTCAAATCTGATTATAATAAACGGCGAGGGTAAAATAATCGACAGTATAAAGCGTGTTGATGAAGAAATGTCCCGTGAACGCATGGTTCTGCCCGGAATGAAATACACGCTTCCTCCTCGTGACAGCCGTCTGAATTTCCTGACCGCAGAATCCGAGGATATAATTACAAAAATCCGTGAAACAGGAACGACAGAACTTTCAAAAGGTCTGATACGTGTTTTTGAGGGAATATCGCCGGTTCTTGCAAGGGAATGGACGTTCTTCGCAGGACGTGGGAATCATCTTCAATGCGATACCGTTGACGGCGACCAGTTGGACAGACTTATTTTTATCATCAAAAGAACTAAAGAACAGCTTATTAACAATGAATGCTGTTTTTCTGCTGCGAGTACCAAAGAGGGCTTGCTGAAAGATTTTTCGTTTATCCGGCTGAACCAGTTCGGAACGCTTATGTATACAAAGGAAATTCCCACGGCTTCGGAACTTCTGGATTATTTTTACTATGAAAGAGACCGTGCGGTCAGAACAAAACAGCGTGCCAATGATTTGTTCAGACTTCTTGTAAATCTTACGGAACGGACGGAAAGACGTATCGGAGTTCAGAAAACAGAACTCGCAGAATGTGCGGAAAAAGAATATTTCAGGCTTTGCGGTGATGTTATTTCTGCAAATATGTGGCGGATTCGGAAAGGTGATGATTCACTTACTGCCGAAAATTTTTATGAGGAAGACAATCCGGAAATAAAAATTGAACTCGATGTCCGGAAAACTCCGTCACAGAATGCACAGTATTATTACAGTGAGTATAAAAAATGTGTGACCGCTGAAGAAAAGCTTGCCGTTCAGATTCGGAAAGGTGAGGAGGAACTGCAATATCTTGACAGTGTTTTTGATTCCCTTACACGTGCGGATTCCGAAAATGATATTATTCAGTTAAGACTTGAACTCCGTGAACAGGGATATATAAAATCCGGCGGAAGCAAGGTAAAGCCTCCGAAAGCACTTCCGCCGATAGAATACAAATCAAGTGACGGATACACGATTCTTGTCGGCAGAAACAACCGCCAGAATGACCAGCTCACTTTAAAATTCGCCGAAAAATCGGATATATGGCTTCATACTCAGAATATAACGGGTTCTCATGTCATTATAGTTACGGACGGCGGAACTCCTCCGGACAGAACAGTTGAAGAAGCTGCGGTAATCGCTGCCGTCAACAGCAAGGGAAGAAATTCCGACCTTGTTCCGGTTGACTATTGTCTTGCAAGATACGTGAAAAAGCCTTCGGGAGCAAAGCCGGGGAAAGTAATATTCACGAATTACAGCACGGCATTCGTCAGACCCGATTCCGAACTGGAAAATAAACTGCGTGTATAAATCATAAGAGGTGATTTTTTGAATATCATTTCAGCCGGCTGGAACTGCATATATGGAACAGACTACATATTTTCCTGCGAAATGGAAACAAGTACATTCCTGATTGTGTTGATGCGGAGCGGATTCCGGCTTGACGGTGTTTTCATGCCGGAAAATACACTGCTGATTTTTGATGAAAGCAGAAAGTCGGAATATTCGGCATCTGATGATATTCTGGTGTGTGACTGGATTTGCTTTGAAGCCGACAGGGAAACGGATTTTATTGATACGGAATTTGATTTCAATGTCCCTGTAAGATATTCAGACAGCGGATTCATCAGTGAACTTATAAGAAATATAACAGCGGAATTTTATTCCCTGAACAGCAGAAGAATTAAAATTCTTGATTTCATGATGAAAACTCTGCTGATGAAAGCGGCTGAGAGCTGTTCTCACAGGGAGAGTATACAATCATCATCTGAACCGCATTACAGCTCGCTGATTGAGCTTCGGGAGAAGATATACCGCAATCCGCAGATGAAGTGGAACGTTGATGCAATGGCGGCATACGTGAATATGTCGCGTTCGTATTTCCAGCACGTTTACCGTGAAACTTTCGGTGTTTCATGCATGACGGACGTAATCAGCGGAAAAATCGAGAAAGCCAAGGAAATCCTAAGCGAAACAGGCTGTACGGTTTCACAGGTTGCAGCAATGTGCGGCTACGACAATGAGGAGCATTTCATGCGGCAGTTCAAGAAAGTTACCGGCGTTACTCCGACGGGTTACAGAAAGAAGAATTGATATATGATAATACGTGAAATAAATAAAAATGATTATGAGGGATTAATGAAATTATATATGCAGCTTCATGATAATCCTATGCCGGACAAAACTGTTGAGATAACAGAATTATGGAACAGAATTGTTGATGACAAAAATCATCATATTATCGTAGCAGAGGAGGACGGCAAAATAGTTTCGTCCTGCGTATGCGTGATTATTCCCAATCTTACTCATAATCAGCAGTCATACGCATTTATAGAAAACGTCATTACAGATAAAGATTACAGAAAAAGAGGTCTTGCGACAAAATGCCTGAATTATGCGAAAGATATTGCACTGAAAGAAAATTGCTATAAACTGATGCTGCTTACAGGCTCAAAAGAGGAAAGTACGCTGAATTTTTACAGAAAAGCAGGGTACAACAGTGAAGATAAGATCGCATTTATTCAGTGGATATGATTTGAGGTGAAAAAGATGATATTATACTGTCCTGTCGGCGAAAAAGAATTGATACTCATTGAAAAAGCGATTACAGTAAATTTCCGCCGAGACTTCCTGAACAGCCGATTTTTTATCCCATACTGAAAAGAAAATATGCAGAAGAAATTGCTGAAAAATGGAACACGAGGGATAAAAATTCAGGATATAAGGGATATGTTACCGAATTTGAAGTTGATGACGATTATATCAGAAGATATGAAGTGCAGACTGTCGGAGCATATTATCATCAGGAATTGTGGATACCTGCTGAAGAACTTGCGGAGTTCAACAGTCATATCATCGGAAAAATAAGAGTAATTATTGAATTTCCTATTGACAAACATGAAATCATGTAGTATAATATAGCCATATTCCTGTAAATTAAATAAATCTGCCACCGGGTAGAGAGCATTCATTACACATCGTTAGGTCTTTGAAGATGTGCAGATGAATGCTTGTTTTTTTGGAGGTATCTTTTTTATGTTAAAGAAATTGAATTATTTTACAAAAGCTGATTTGATAATCTGGTTTATATCAGTTACTACCATTATTTTATCGTTTCTGATTTTTGACAGGGAGAATTTTTTTACTCTTGTTGCCTCCCTGATTGGTGTGACTTCATTGATTTTCTGTGCGAAAGGGAATCCGTTCGGGCAGGTGCTTATGATAGTTTTCAGTTTCCTTTACGGAATAATTTCATTTAAATTTACCTATTACGGCGAAATGATTACTTACCTCGGAATGACTGCTCCGATGGCGGTCTTTTCGCTTGTGTCATGGCTAAAAAATCCGTATAATGGCAATAAATCGGAAGTAAAAGTAAACAGACTCAAATCAGCTGATATTATTATCATGATTTTTCTTACAGCTGTTGTGACGTTGATTTTTTATTTTATTCTTTCGGCACTTGATACAGCGAATATAATTCCCAGCACTCTATCTGTTATGACAAGCTTTTCAGCCGTTTTTCTGACATTCAGAAGAAGCCCGTTATATGCCGTAGGATATGCCCTGAATGATATTATTCTGATTATTATGTGGATTCTGGCATCGTTTTCCGATATATCATATATATCCGTTGTCGTATGCTTTGTGATTTTTCTCGTCAATGATATATACGGATTTATAAGCTGGAAAAATATGCAGAAACGGCAGGAAATATAATCTATAATAATTTTGGATTTCCTATTGACAAATATGAAATCATGTAGTATAATATAACCATACCTTATCAAGAGCGGTGGAGGAAACAGGTCCTGTGAAGCCCGGCAACCTGAGTTAATCAAGGTGCTAAATCCTGCGGTATTATTTCCGGAAGATGAGGATTTTAAAAAAATCTAAGCACTCCGGATAAGAGTGCTTTTTTTTATGGAGGTCAAAAAAATGAAAAAAATTTTCTTTACTTCTGAATCGGTTACAGAGGGTCACCCCGATAAAATCTGCGACCAGATTTCAGATGCCATACTTGATGCAATGCTGGAGCAGGACGAAAATTCACGTGTTGCCTGTGAAACGGTTGTCACAACAGGTATGATTATGTGCATGGGCGAAATTTCCACGAAAGCAGATGTTAATATTCCGAAAATCGCACGGAAAGTGGTTGCCGATATAGGCTACGACCGTGCAAAATACGGATTTGATGCCCATACCTGTGCAGTTCTTACAAGCATTGACGAGCAGTCTCCTGATATTGCAATGGGTGTCAATGAGGCTTTTGAATACCGTGAACAGAACTCCGAAAGCGACGGACTTTCAAACGGTGCAGGCGACCAGGGAATTATGTTCGGATATGCCTGCAATGAAACGCCGGAACTTATGCCCCTCCCGATTTCGCTTGCTCATAAGCTTGCCGTAAAACTTACGGAAGTACGTAAAAACGGAACGCTCCGTTATCTCCGTCCGGACGGAAAATCACAGGTAACTGTTGAGTATCATGATGATAAGCCGGTTCGTGTAGATGCGGTTGTTGTATCGTCACAGCATTCGGCAGACATTTCACTTGACCAGCTCAGACGGGATATTGAAGAATACGTTATCAGGGAAGTTATTCCGGCTGAACTTATGGACGAAAATACAAAGTTATACATCAACCCTACAGGACGTTTTGTAGTAGGAGGACCGCAGGGCGACAGCGGACTTACAGGACGTAAGATAATTGTTGATACATACGGCGGATATTCACGCCACGGAGGCGGAGCTTTCAGCGGAAAAGACCCGACAAAGGTTGACCGTTCAGCAGCATATGCGGCAAGATATATCGCTAAAAATATCGTTGCGGCAGGTCTTGCGGACAAATGCGAAATACAGCTTTCATACGCTATCGGAGTTGCGAAGCCGGTTTCAGTTCTGGTTGATACGTTCGGAACAGGAAAAGCCGATGAAAATATTATTTCCCTTGCAGTTTCGGAGGTGTTCGACCTCAGACCGTCGGCTATAATAAATATGCTTGAACTCAGAAAACCGCAGTACAGACAACTGGCAGCTTACGGACATATGGGACGTGAGGATTTGGGCGTAGCATGGGAGAAAACAGACAAGGCGGAAATCCTTAAAGCCACAGTAAAAAAATATGAGTGATAAAACCGCAAAACACAGAAATCAGCTGATAAGTGCGGACGAACGTGCGGAATATATTGTCTCACAGCTTAGCACGGAGGAGGCAGCCGGACAGCTCCGGTATGATGCTCCTGCCGTGGAATCGCTGGGAATACCGGCGTATAACTGGTGGAACGAGGGTCTTCACGGTCTGGCACGTGCCGGAACTGCAACAATATTTCCGCAGTCAATCGGGCTTGCGTCAATGTTTGACGAAGAACTAATCAGAAAAACCGCTGAAATAATATCCGACGAGGCAAGGGCGAAATATAACGATTATTCGGCACACGGAGACAGAGGAATTTTCAAAGGTCTGACGTTATGGTCTCCGAACATTAATATATTCCGTGACCCACGCTGGGGACGGGGACAGGAAACATACGGGGAAGACCCGTTCCTGACTGCACGCCTCGGAACTGCATTTGTAAAGGGACTTCAGGGAAACGGAACAGTCCTTAAAACAGCAGCGTGTGCGAAACATTTTGCGGTACACAGCGGACCGGAATCGCTCCGCCATGAATTCAATGCGGAAGTTTCCGCAAAGGATTTGAATGAAACATATCTTCCGGCGTTTGAGGCACTGGTCAGGGAAGCCGGTGTTGAATCCGTCATGGGTGCGTATAACATGGTATGCGGTGAACCCTCATGTGCCAGCAATATGCTGATGGGAAAGCTGAAAGAATGGGGATTCGACGGCTATTTTGTTTCTGACTGCTGGGCGATACGTGATTTTCATATAAGTCATAAAGTAACAAAAACAGCTCCGGAATCGGCGGCTATGGCTCTGAAAGCCGGCTGTGACCTCAACTGCGGAAATACATATCTTAATCTGCTCATCGCTCTTGACGAGGGACTTATAACAGATGAGGATATACGCAAATCATGCCGTAAGCTTATGAGAACCCGAATCAGGCTCGGAATGTTTGACGAATCAACGGAATACGACGGACTGAACAGTGATATAATATCATGTGACGAACACAAAAAATTTTCGCTTGAATGTGCAAGGCGGTCAATGGTTCTGCTGAAAAACAACGGAATACTTCCGCTTGACCGGACAAAAATCCGGACAATAGCGGTAATCGGACCGAATGCCGACAGCAGGACGGCTCTTGAAGGAAATTACAACGGCAAGGCAGACAGATATATAACATTTCTGGAGGGTATTCAGGACGAATTTGACGGACGTGTTATGTATTCTCATGGTTGTCATCTGTATAAGGACAGGATTATGGGACTTGCCGAGGCGGACGACCGTCTTGCGGAAGCAGAAATCGTTGCAGAACGTTCAGACGTTGTTATACTCTGTGTCGGACTTGATTCGTCAATCGAGGGCGAGGAGGGAGACGCAGGAAATGAATTTTCTTCCGGAGATAAGCCGGATTTGAGACTTCCCGAATCGCAGAGAAAACTCGTAAAAGCTGTAATGAAAACAGGAAAGCCGGTAATTATTGTAAATTCGTCGGGAAGTTCGATAAATACAGAAGCGGACTGTGATGCATTGATTCAGGCATGGTATGCCGGACAGATGGGCGGAAAGGCATTGGCTGATATACTTTTCGGCAATGTTTCGCCGTCGGGAAAACTTCCGGTCACATTTTACGAAACAGCGGACAAACTTCCGGATTTCGAGGATTATTCCATGAAAAACCGTACATACAGATATGCTCAGGATAATATATTGTATCCTTTCGGGTATGGTCTGACTTATTCGCACATGACCTGTTCCGATATGAAATTTACGGACGGAAAAATCAGATTGACCGTAACAAATGACGGTGATTCCGATACGGAAGACGTTTTACAGATTTATATAAAAAGCAACAGTCCGAATGCTGTCCCTAACCGCAGTTTATGCGGATTTAAAAGATTTTTCCTGAAAAATCATGAAAGCCGTGAACTGGAAATTCCGGTTTCCGGAAGTGCTTTTGAAGTCGTGGACGAAAACGGAAAAAGAGTAATTGAAAGTACGGATTTCACGCTGTATGCCGGATTTGATTCAACGGCATCACTTCACATTGATGTGAAATTCTGAAATAAAAATAAGGGCATCACCGTGAAAGGTGATGCCTGTTTCATCGTTTGGGAAAATAAAGGGTAAATTCCGCACCTTTATCAACTTCGCCGTAAGCCTTGATTTTTCCGCCGTGACGTACCATGATTCTGTTTATCAGGGCGAGACCTACTCCGCTTCCCTCGAATTCCTCGTCGGAATGAAGTCTCTGGAATACCTGAAACAGCTTTTTGCTGTATGTCATATCAAATCCCGAGCCGTTGTCCTTGATTTTTATAATATTGTACTGCTGTTCCGTACCGCCGGAAAGTTCAATGACTGCCTTTTTACGTTTTGATGTATATTTGATTGCATTTGAAAGCAGATTTTTAAGAATAATCCGCACAAGAACTTCATCGCAGTCAATGAGCGGAAGTTCACCGCAGATGAATTTTATATTCCGTTTCGGGGGTTCGAGTTCACGCAAATCGTGATACGTATCAAGAGCAATCGGCTTTATATCGACACGTCTTACAACGGCATTGACATTACACATTTTTGAGAAATCGAAAAGGCGTTCAATCATGGTTTTGGTCTGGGTAGCCTTTGAAACTATCATATCCATTATGGCGGAAATGCTTTCGTCCGGATTATCGCCGAGTTCGGAACGGAGCATTTCAATCAGCATATTTATAATATTGAACGGAGCTTTGAGGTCGTGGGAAACAGCCGAACAGAACTGAGTAAGTTCGTTGTTTGCTGCTGTGAGTTCCTTCTGCTGTGACGATACCTGCAAATGAGTTCTGATACGTGCGAGATATTCTTCTTTTACGAATGGTTTTTTTACATAGTCACAGCCACCGAGGGCGAATCCCTGTGTAATTATTTCGGGGTCTGTTTCGGAAGTAAGAAATATTATCGGAATATTACGTGTTTTCGGTTCAGCCTTGATTATACGGCAGACTTCGAGACCGTTTATATCGTTCATCTGAATATCAAGAAGTATCATATCCGGAATACGTTTTTCAAGGAATTTCATGGCAGCTTTTCCGCTTGAAGCCGCAAAAACACGGTATCCCTGAGCATGAAGCAGAGTGCTTGAATAAGCAATCTGGTCGGGCATATCATCAACTATCAGAATTTCAGCATACATATTCATTTTTTCACTTCTTTCCGCCGTTGACTTCAGCCTTGTATTTTGATGGTGTCATGCCGGTAATATCCTTGAAAACCTTTGTAAAATAATCCACCGAGGCATATCCCAGAATATCACTTATTTCATAAGCTTTATAATTTCCGGTGCGTATAAATTCCTTGGCATACTCAATTTTTACCTGTGAGTAAAATTCGTGGAAAGTTATACCGAAATGTTTTTTGAAGAGTTTTCCGAAATAGTCCTTGCTGTAGCCGTGAGCGTTTGCAATATCGTCGGCGGTTATGAGTTCACCGCAGTTCTGCGAGCAGTATAAAGCCACCTGACTGACGAATTTATTTTCATCTGGAGAGATTTTCAGATTGTTCAGCACTTCCTCAATACATGGATTGAGGTTGCTGATTGAGTTCATTTCATCTATTTTCTTTTTCACACGGAGCAGAACGTCTTCGAGTTTACGTTTGTCGACCGGTTTGAGCAGATAGTCGAAAGCTCCGAGAATAAGACCCTGACGGGCGTATTCAAATTCGTCATACGAACTTGCAAAAACTACAGGTATAGTATTGCCGGATTCGTTGAGTTTACGCAGCATTTCTATTCCGTCAATAAAGGGCATACGTATATCGGTGAATATCAGGTCAAATTTCTTTTTTTCGAGCATTTCCAGAGCGACTTTACCGTTTGAGGCCTCGGCGGCAATGGTAAATCCGCAGTCGGACCATGTTTTCATTTTTGAATAGATAAAGCGCAGAGCCGCATCATCTTCAACTATAAGAATGTTATACATCAGACAATCCCCCTGTTTTCGGAAATCCAGAGAAAATCGTAGTTCATTACGGCTTTACGGAGTTTCCTGAATTTATCGGTATTCATATTGTTTTCAAATACAGCCAGATTTTCGGTGAACAAGTCAACGGCAGCCGTATCAAAATCATCGGACAGCGACAGAAACTGTTCACGCAGGTCATTCCACACGGCAGGATTTGCGGAATTTTCTGAATCTCCGGTTTTTTCACGGAGTTCTTCACGCAGTTTTGCGAGTTCGGAAACAGTGGAATCCCATATATCCGAAAAGCGTTCAAGACTTGCGGAGCTGTTTTGTTTAAGTTCGGCACTGAGAGTCGCAGAGACTTTACAGAGTTTTGTACAGAACATATTTCCGGAAATACCTGTTATATTATGTAAAATTTCTCTTGCGTGAATGAAATCGCCGTTCTGAATATATTCCTGAAGCTGAACACAGTCATCACTGTGATTGCTGAGGAACTGGGAAACAAGCCGGAGTACAGCTCTTTCATTTCCCATAACTTCAAGAAGATAGTCAGAATTGAAAACCGGTTCATTTTCAGATTCGGATTCTGAGGGAGCAGGTGCGGAATCCGTTCCGGTAAATTGTGCGATAATATTCCGGATATTTTCGATATTAAGGGGTTTGAGGAGGTTTCCGCTCATTCCGCTTTTTATAAAATCCGGATTATCGTGGGAAATATCGTCAGCCGAAAGTGCAATTATCGGGACTGAGGGGTTATTCCGGTGAATAGCCTCTGCCGCCTGAAATCCGTTCATACTGGGCATATTAATATCCATAAAAATCATACTGTATGATTTTTCGGCGGCTTTTGATATAGCTTCCTGACCGCTCATGGCGGTATCAACGGAAAGCCCGCATTTTTCCAGCATAATTTTTCCGACTTCGATATTTATTTCGTTGTCGTCGGTCAAAAGAAAGTCCAAGTTATCAACACCTTTACAAATATTATATACTTATTATACACAAAATATTGCCGTATGTCAAGCAAGAAAATCAAATCTATCTTTTTCCTTTGATTGCACTAAAAAATAAAAGCGCTTGATTTTTCTGTTTTATTGTGATATAATAGGTACGGAGAAAAGTATTGGAATTTTTCTGAAAGGAAGATGCTCATGAAATTTACAAAAATGCACGGTATAGGAAACGACTATATCTACATAAACTGTTTTGAGGAAACGGTAAGCGACCCTGTTTCGCTTTCTATTGCCGTGAGTGATGTCCGCAAGGGAATAGGTTCGGACGGACTTGTGCTTATTATGCCCTCTGAAACAGCGGATTTCCGTATGCGTATTTTCAACGCTGACGGTTCGGAAGCTCAGATGTGCGGTAATGCTACACGCTGTATCGGAAAATATGTCTACGAAAACGGTATGACCGATAAAACAGAAATCACTCTTGAAACCAATTCCGGCATAAAATATCTCACTCTGTCTGTTGATGATGAAAATAAAGTTCAGCAGATTCGTGTTGATATGGGAAAAGCTATTCTCGAACCGGAAAAAATTCCGGTAATCAGTGATTCGTGCAGTCCTGTTGTAAGTATGCCGATAGATGTCAGTGTTCCGGAAGGCGTATTCAGTGGCGGTATTTCTGTAACGTGCGTATCTATGGGAAATCCTCATGCGGTAGTATTTACGGAGAATATCGCAGGGCTTGACCTTGAGAAAATAGGTTCATTATTTGAAAATCACAGACTTTTTCCGGAACGAATAAATACGGAGTTCATTGAGGTTATTGATTCACATACTCTTAATATGCGTGTATGGGAACGTGGAAGCGGTGAGACGTTCGCTTGCGGTACGGGAGCGTGTGCTTCCGCTGTTGCGTCGGTTCTTAACGGATATTGCAGACATGATGAAGAAATACTTATTCATCTCCGTGGAGGAGATTTGCGTATAACATACAAATCCGACGGAACTGTGCTGATGACAGGCGGAGCGGATTTCATATGTACCGGTGAATGGCTCGTGAAGTAATTGTGAATTGTTTTTACAAAAGGAGAAAAAATTATGCCACAGATTAATGAAAATTTTCTTAAGCTTGAAAAGAATTATCTTTTCATAAATATTGCCAAAAAAATAAACGCTTTCAAGGAAAAGAATCCCGATGCCGATATAATCCGCATGGGAATCGGTGACGTTACACTTCCGATTGCTCCCGTTGTAGTTGAAGCCATGAAAAAAGGCTGTGATGAAATGGGTGTAAAGGAAACATTCAAGGGATACGAGGACAGCGGAGCAGGATACGACTTTCTGCGTGAAGCCGTTTCTGGCTATTATAAAAGTTTCGGGGCTGATGTTCTTCCGGAAGAAATACGCATAAACGACGGAGCAAAGGCAGACTGTGGAAATATTGTCGATATTTTCGGGAATGATAATATCATACTCGTTACAGACCCTGCGTATCCGGTATATGTTGATTCAAACCTTATGAGCGGACGTAAAATAATCTATGCCGATTCAAACGAGGAAAACGGATTCGCAGCAATGCCGGATTTCGGCGTTCATGCAGATATTATATATCTCTGCTCGCCGAATAATCCTACTGGTTCTGTATACACTGCGGAACAGCTTAAAATCTGGATAGACTATGCAAAGCAGAACAATGCAGTTATAATATACGACTCCGCATATGAGGCATTTATTACAGAGGACGGAATCCCACGCAGTATCTATTGTATCGAGGGAGCTAAGGAAGTCGCAATAGAAATGTGTTCGCTTTCAAAGACGGCAGGATTTACCGGCATGAGATGTGGATATACTGTTGTTCCGAATGCTCTTGTTGTGAAATCGTCGGACGGCACAGAGGTTTCATTATCACAGCTCTGGGGTCGCCGTCAGGGAAGTAAATTCAACGGCGTGTCGTATCCGGTACAGTGTGCGGCTGCTGCGGTATTTACCGAAGAGGGATTGAAGCAGATTCACGAAAATATATCGTACTATCAGGAAAATGCACGTATTATCGCCGATACTATGAGTTCGCTCGGAATAAAATTCACCGGCGGAATAAATTCTCCGTACATATGGTTTAAGTGTCCGAATAATATGGGAAGCTGGGAATTTTTTGACTTCATGCTTAATAAGATAGCAGTTGTCGGAACTCCAGGCGAGGGATTCGGCAAGAACGGCGAAGGCTGGTTCAGACTTACAGCATTCGGCGACAGACAGCGTACAATCGAAGCCATGGAAAGATTCAGAAGTCTGTTTTAAAATGTGAAAAAAATATGCTGTACAGAAAATCAATTCTGTACAGCATTTTTATTTGAGTTATTTAAATACAGATTTCAAATATCACTCATGATAATACGAATCGATTCCGAGATATTCTTCAAGAGTGAGATTCGGGTCTCCGGCAGCAGCGGCGGCATCTTTGAGAGCCTTGGCGACTTCTTTTCCGACATAGCGGATATGCCACGGTTCGTACTTATAGCCGGTGATGTCCTGTTTACCCTGCGGATAGCGGATAATAAAGCCGTAATCCGTGCAGTTTTCCGCAAGCCATATAGCTTCTGGAGTTCCGGCAAAACTATCATCTATGGTATTTACATCAATTGCGAGACCGGTCTGGTGTTCGGAATATCCCGGACGTGCCGAGAATGTATCGGCAATCGCCTGACCGTTCCAGTATACATAATTGTTATATATTTCGCTCTGAGTTTCGTATGAACGGAATCCGGAGGAAATCCATATACTCAGACCGTCAACAGACGCTGCATATGAAAGTTCCTGAAAAGCGGAATAGGTTTCGTTTGTAAGTCCGCCTGTATTGTACCACGAAGGAAGTGAGTATGATTTATTTGCTATGAGAATATCATTTACATAGGTAACGCCGTCAACAACTTCGATTTTCTGTTCCGGATTTGACGGAGGAGCAGTTGTTACGGGAGGAGTTGTTGAATACGGGTCTTTTACGGTTACTTTTACTTCTGCACTGAGAGAACTATCATCTGCGGAGACAACACGTATAACACAGCTTCCCTCACCTACGCCGGTAATATTTCCGTAGATGTCAACGGTAGCAACGGACGGGTCGGAGCTTGTCCATATTTCGGGAATAATTTCGGCAACAACAGGATAGCCTTTTATCTGACCGATATTTATTTCAGCCGAGTAATAGCTGAGAGTAATGCCGTTTGAAGTTCCGGAGCCTGACGGGGTTGTGGAAGTACCGTTTCCGCCGGCAACAGTTGTGGACGCACCGTTTCCGCCTGAACCGTTTCCGCCGGCAACAGTGGTAGATGCACCGTTTCCTCCGGAGTTATTGTTGTTTCCGCCGGAATTGTTATTTCCGGACTGATTTGAATTGGGAGCAGGTGTTGTTGTAGGAGGATTTGTTGATGCCGGTTTTGGTATGGTAGTTTTTTTGGAATCCGCCAGCTTATCAAGCTCCTCTTTTGAACGTGTTACTATAGCGACTTTGGTAGTGGTAGTTTCGGTGGTAACTTCTTCTGTAGTGGTGACTGCAGTTGTTACAATATCGGTAATTTCCGGAATTGCCGGAATAGTAGCTTCCAGTTCGTTTCCGAGACTGTTTTCATCGTCGATACCGCCGGCAATGCTGAAATCTCCGCCGGAATTTTCAACGGTAGGAACATCTCGTCCGCATGAAGTCAGACCGGCAGAACAGGTGACTGCTGTAAGGAATACTGCAATTTTAGCTGTATATTTTTTCATAATATTCATCTCCAGAAATAATATAAGATACATCAGGTTTTCTGAAACACATATCCTTTTGAATTATTATATCATACTTCTTCGCAAATGTAAATAGTTTCACCAAAATTTAACAATTTTGTAACCTAAATCCAATTTTGACAGAATACACGGTATATTGATAAAAAAGCCGTCGAAATTACGGAAATGTGTACAGCGTTTGTATTTGATTTGCTTTAATATCAGTTATGATAATATGAATCGATACCGAGATATTCTTCGAGAGTAAGAGTAGGGTCTCCGGCAGATATTGATGCATCTCTGAGAGCTTCAGCGACTTCTTTTCCGACATAGCGGATATGCCACGGTTCATACTGATAGCCTGTTATATCCTGCTTTCCCTGCGGATAGCGGATAATGAATCCATAATCGGTGCAGTTTTCCTCAAGCCATATAGCCTCGGGAGTTCCGGCGAAACTGTCATCTATGGTATTTACGTCGATTGCGAGACCGGTCTGATGTTCGGAATATCCCGGACGTGCGGAAAATGTATCGGCAACTTCCTGACCGTTCCAGTATACATAATTGTTGTATATTTCGTCCTGAGTTTCATATGAACGGAATCCGGAAGAAATATATATATCCAGACCGTCAACCGAAGCGGCGTAAGAAAGTTCCTCGAAAGCGGAATAAGTCTCGTCTGTAAGTCCGCCCGGATTATACGATGACGGCAGAGAGTATGATTTATTTGCTATGAGAATACCGTTCACGTAGGTAATGCCGTCGATAACTTCAATTTTCTTTTCAGGAATCGGGGAAGTTTCAGAAATTTCAGGAATTTCAGGAATTTCAGGAATTTCTGAAATTTCGGGAGTTTCGGAAGAAGTTGTAGAAATATCGTTTCCGCCGGAATTTTCGGAAGCAGGAACATTTCTTTCGCATGAAGTCAGACCAACAGAGCAGACAGATGCGATAATTAATGCTGTAATTTCAGCTGTATATTTTTTCATAATATTCATCTCCGGAAATAATTTAGGTAAATCAGATTTTCTGAAATATATCCTTTTGAATTATTATATCATACTTCTCACGAAATGTAAATATTTTCACCAAAATTTAACAATTTTGTAATCTGAATCCCGTCTTAACAGAATATACAACATATTATTGAAAAATTGATTTCCTTGTTATTTTTTAAAATTCTCTTTACTTTTTCGGTGCAATGTGGTAGAATATTATTATTACAATATGTTTTTATTTTATCCGGCATGATTTCATGTCAGATAAATGTGTTAAATGATTTATTAATCGTGTAGAAAAATCTGGTTTAGGAGAACTGAAATGGAAAGTAAAAGAGAAAAAAACGATTCAGATATAATATTCGGAAGAAATCCCGTAACAGAGGCTCTGAAATCGGATACGTGTCTTGATACAATCTATATGTGCGGAAACGGCGGAAGTCTGGGAATTATCCGTCGTCTTGCCAAAGAAAAGGGGATTCCCGTAAAAGATGTCCGGAGCGAAAAGCTTGACAAAATAACCGGCGGAGTTTCGCATCAGGGTGTTGCAGCCGTCGGGGCGTGCGGGGAATATGTCAGCATTGAAGATATTCTCGAATCCGCAAAGAAAAAAGGTACTCCGCCTTTTATAATAATCTGCGACGAAATCGAAGACCCGCACAATCTTGGTGCGATTATCCGGACTGCCGAAACATCAGGTGCGGACGGAATTATTATCCCTAAGCGGAGAAGTGCCGGACTTAATTCAACAGTATTCAAAACATCGGCAGGTGCAGCGAGTTATGTTCCGGTAGCACGTGTATCAAATCTTGCCTCTGCTATTGACAAGCTGAAAGAAAACGGTGTATGGATATACGGCACAGATGCTTCCGGAAATGATTACTGCGATACCGATTTCAGCGGAAGCTGTGGTCTTGTAATAGGCTCTGAGGGATTCGGCATAAGCCGGCTTATACAGCAGAAGTGCGATTTCATGGTTCGTCTGCCTATGCTCGGAAAGATAAATTCCCTCAATGCCTCGGTTGCTGCCGGAATTTTTATGTACGAAGTGCTCAGACAACGGAGAAAAAACAAGTGAGGTGACAAAATATGGCAGATTCAAAGCTATCGCTGGAGGATATTCTTAAAGAGTACAGCCGTGACGAAAAAGACGGAGTGCCGGTTCATGTAAACAGAGCGGAAGCTCAGAAAATTTTAAATTCGACTATTGTCAGAAATTCCGAAAAACGTCCTGACGCTCCGAAACCGGTAATTTCCCACAAAAAAAACGAACTTTTTGACGGTAACAGCAATATGACTGTTCCGGCAAATGAAATCGCTCCGCAGGAGGTTTCAAGCAAAGTTTCCGCCGTTGTGGATTCCGCAGGAATAAACAACGTTAAATCAAATGCTCCGGAAAACGTTTCTGCTCCGGAGGAAATTTCGGTGGCGGACGAATCAACAAAAATCCGGAGAATGGCAGATTCAACCCGTGCAAGAGAACGTGCAAAGGAACGCAAAAATCAGAGAAAAAGAAAAAATAAAAAATCCGGACAGTCCAAAAAAGTGCAGTCTACATATAAAAAAGAAACCGCACAGGGCGAATATATGTATACTCCGCCGGTGATAAAAAAGAAAAAGCGGACAAGACAGGAAATAATTGCGGAAGCAGAATCGCCGGAGGGACGAAAGCATATTACCGATATTGTTCCGTCACCTAAAGCTCTTGCCGCTACACAAAGTATCAATGCTCCACGTGCCAAAAAAACAAGCATTAATCTTAGTGCGAGAAATCGTCCTGATGCTTCCGGAATTGATATAAATCTTGCTCCGAATGATGAAGAATATGAAGAAATCGTTTCCACAAGCAAGCGTACAAAGCGTATTGTTGACTTCAACTATTACGGCGATGTTCAGGACGTAGGACGTGATATATATGAACTTAAAAATATTCTGAAAACGAGAGTTTCGGTTCTTGCACTGACATCATTCATAAGCCTGTACATGACAGTATGCAGTCGGTTCAGATTTCCGATAGCTGATTTTTTAAGTATAGACAACATATTTACATATCTGCTTGTACATCTCGGACTGGGACTTATTTCAGTTATCTATTCGATTCCGGTCATTACAAAGGGATTGAAAAATCTTTTTACAATGAAAGCCGACGGAGATTCTATGACATCGGTCACGGCTGTGACGTGTATAATCTCACTGCTGACGGCTTTTCTTAATCCCGATATGGCACGTGCGGAAATGATACACATTTATATGCCACTGGGAATCCTTGCACTGTTTACAAATTCATTGGGAAAATTCCTGATACTCAAACGTGCACAGCGTAATTTTAAATTCGTATCAAAAAGCTTTGACCGTCATGCAGTTGTATATGTCAGGGACGAGGAACGTGCGGAACGGCTTACTCACGGAACGCTCGGGGATTTCCCGATACTTGCCGCCATGCGGCCTACCGATTTTCTGACAGATTTTCTGCGGTATACATATTCTTCTGATATAACCGACAGTTTCTGTAAAAAAGTAACTCCGATATGTCTTGTAGTATCTCTTCTCACATCGGTATTTCTGACATTTTTCCGCATGGGAACTCTTATTTCCCTTGATGCCGCCGCATTCGGAATTTCAATATTCAGTATGCTGATATGTGCCGGTTCGTGTATAGCACTTCCTTTTTCGGCGAATCTTCCTCTTGAGTCTGTTTCAAAGCAGACACTTAAAAATGATGGTATACTTTTAGGCTATCAGAGTGTCGACGACCTTTATGATACAAACTGTATACTTGCCTCCGCAGATACTCTTTTCCCGAACGGAACAGTACGTCTCGGCGGAATAAAGGTTTTCGGAAATACAAAGCTTGATGAAGCTCTTGTCGATGCCGCAAGTCTTACATATCATTCCGGAAGTGTGCTAAGACAGCTGTTTTCGGATATTACGCATGGAAAAGAAAATATGCTGTATAATATAGAGAATTTCAGCATTGAAGAAGGTATGGGAATATGTGGCTGGATAAATAACCGTCGTATGCTTTTGGGAAATCGTGAGCTTATGGCTTCACACAATATTGAGGGAGTTCTTTCAAAATCTCAGGAAGCAGAATACACTGAGGGTCATGAAGCAATGTATCTTTCAATATCTGGAAACGTCGCCGCATTGTTCGTCGTTGATGTAATAGCTGACAGAAATATTCGTCTTTGGGCGGAACGTCTTGTCAAAAAGAAGATATGTATTATAGTTAAAAAAATAGACCCGTTTCTTACACGCAGTAAAATTGCAAAGGTTCTGAGAATCCCGAAAGAAATGGTAAGGGTAATACCTCAGTCTCTGCATAATGATTTTGATGCCGAAACCTCCAAGCAGGTGCGTATAAGTGCATCAATGGCGTGTACCGGAAAATTCACATCAATGGCACAGCTTATCCTCGGAATCAAGAACGTTCATTCATCGGCAATAAAGGCAATCATAATACAGACGGCATCAATAATTTTAGGATTCGGGCTTTCCTTGATGCTTATACTTTCAAAGGCGTTTGAATCAAATTATATCTATATGTCTGCTACGGCAATGGTTGTATATAATCTGGTATGTACGATTGTAACAGTAATTGCCGCACGTTCCAGAAAGAATTAAAGGGAGTGATATATTTGTCAGATAAGAATAATTCCGATAATCAGAATACCCGCACGACATATATTCCGCCGGAACTCAGGGAACGGCAGTCATCGATACAGCCTGAACAATATCCACGGCTGAAAAGAGCATCGGGTCAAAGTCAGTCTCCGAACAACAGCAATCAGTACAGACAAGGGCAATATAACGGAAATCCTAACAATCCGAGACAGTATAACGGAAATACGTCCGGACAGGGGCAATATAACGGAAAT
>CAMWYX010000003.1 GCA_947178575.1 uncultured Ruminococcus sp.
ATCTCTATTATATATCATTTTTATTTTTTGTCAAGTGCTTATGTGAACACGCTCTTATTAAGGACGGCAAAAAAGTAAGTGAAATTCATTCAGCAATAAAACCCTATACTAAGACGCTTCCTGTATCATGAAAAAATCCCCCTGTTATTCAAATTGAATAACAGGGGGAAACAATATAAAAGTTATTCAGAAAAGAAAGAGACCCATACAGAATCCTGTACAGGTCTTTTGAGTATCATCATGAACATTTGAGCGTGCCTGGAGGGATTCGAACCCCCGACCTACTGGTTCGTAGCCAGTCACTCTATCCAGCTGAGCTACAAGCACATTTGACGTTCACAACAATATTATTATACACTAAGATTCCGAAAAAGTCAAGAGCTTTTTTTGAAAAATATATATTTCGGCGATTTATACTAAATTTTATGATATTATTTTATTATTTTATGGAAAAGAATGATTTTTGAAATTTCTCTTGACAAATCCAAAAAAGCATGATATAATGTTAAAGGTGTTCGGGATTGAGACATCAAATTGAATATGAGACATTAGCTCAGCCGGTAGAGCATACGCCTTTTAAGCGTAGGGTCGAGGGTTCAAATCCCTCATGTCTCACTTTGGCGGTATACAGTTTTCTGTATACCGTTTTTGTTTCGGGATAAGATTTTATAAAATAAACTCCGGAGAACTGAAATATTTCAGTTCTCCGGAGTTTTTTATTTATTAGAAACGGCAATAAAATAATTTCCCTGTGTGAAATTCCTGACAGTAATTGTATTGTTTTCAGTATCGACAACAGAATCGCATTTTGTTATTGAAGCGTTTTTGTTTACATATCTGTAAACTCCGATATTATCCTCAGAGCCATTGATAAAGCTTTCGTCATATGTGAAAATGACTTCGGCATACGAAATTTTATCATCGAGGAAAAAGTCCATACGACCGCCGAGAACTTCAAAGCCTTTTTCCTCCATAGGCTTATTATACTCATCTGATACAATATACATATCGGCGTGTCTGTCGAGATTTCCGGCACAGTCGGCGATTATGTCAACAGAAATGATTCCTTTGTTCTTGAGTGCGGAATATGATTCTGTTTTAGTCTGTCTGCGTACAGTTTTGTCGATATAGTCAAATGTATATGAATATTCCTTATCGGCGGTGAACCGAAATTCCACGGAATCATCACCCCATATTATTTCACCGTTTGAGCCGTCCTCGTCGAATGGGATTACAGTATCAGGAGTCAGTATTTCCAGTTCTTCGAGTGTATTATATCCGTCATATGTGGTGTAGAAATGCAGTTTAATTTTGCAGTCGCTGTCCTGATACTGTAGAATATCCTGACTGACGCAGAACGTCTGAGAGCCGTCCGGAGATGTATATTTGAATGTATCAGAAGTAGAAATTACTGGTTCTTCTCTGATAATTTCGATAAATTTACTCCAGTCTCTTTCGCCGTAATTCCAGACAGTTTCTTTATCTGATATTTCTCGCGGAACTGCAACCTGCATAAGTATCGGCGTATCGATAAAATAGTCCTCGTTCTTTTCCTCATCACTTGAATCATAGTTATATGTGTAGTCTATCATGATTTTTTCGTCCTCAATCCAGACTTTGCTTATATCATAATATATATCGTTGTATTCCTCATGCTGGATAATCGGTTTAATCAGGAGGATATTTTTTTCAAAAAATTCGTCCGTATATGTTGAATCAAAAAAGCTTTCATATGTGAAAGGTGAATCTTCAGAATCTGTATCTTCAATATCTGCTCCGGAATAAAGGGGCTGAATAAAATTGTTCAGTTCATCGGCGGAGCTGAAAATTATTTCATCATCATTCAGACTGCCGGAATTTTCGGTAAGCGGAAGTGCGTTTACAGATGTTTTTATTACAGGGCGGTTATTTCCGTTTATAAGGTCCTGACGTATAAGAACCATATCAAATATATCAACTTTTCCGTCAAGATTAAGGTCGCCGGAATTAACAGCGAAATCAACGCAGTTCAGGATTTTCGCATTGCGTCCGGAAAAACTGTTCAGCAGAATTTGTTGTAAAATCAGCATATCAGCAACGGTTTCTTCTCCGTCGCCGTTTAAATCTCCCGAACCGAAATCCGCCGACGTATTCGTAAAGAATGCAGTACATGAACTCAATGACAGTACAGCGATTGAAATACCGGCAAGGGCAAGAAGTTTTTTCAGATTTTTCATATAAATTCCTCCGCATTATATAAAATTTGTTTTTCTATATAGTACAACGCAGGGAGAATATAAAATGAGCAGAAAAAATATTAAGTTAATGTTAATTTAATATGAATTTTCTGTAAATTTTCGGAAATAAAAAATCCGGTATCTGAAATCGTGATACCGGATTTTATTGTTTATTCGTTTATCAAATCTTCAAAGATTTTTATATATTCAAGAGCCGACTGACCCCAGCCGAAATCGCAGTTCATTGCACGGATTACAAGTTCATTCCAGATTGTTTTATTTTCGTAATCACATTTTGCACGGCGAACAGCGTCCGCCATATCCTGAGCATCATATGACTGGAAAGTGAATCCGTTTCCGTTTATTCCGCCGTTATCACGTACAGTATCACGCAGACCGCCCGTTTCGTGAACTATCGGGATAGTTCCGTACTTCATGGCAATTATCTGTGCAAGTCCGCATGGTTCGCTCTGGGACGGCATAAGGAACATATCAGAACCGGCATATATTTTTGATGCAAGTTTTGAATTGTAGTCGGTTGTAACTGATACACGTTCCGGAAAACGTCTTGAAAGTTCGATGAAAAATTCCTCGTACATACGTTCACCGACACCAAGAACCACGAATTTTACGCCGGATTTGATAATTTCCTCAGCTGAAGCCCTTATAAGGTCGATTCCTTTATGTTTCACCATACGGGTGACGATTCCGACAACAGGCTCGTCATTCAGTGGTAGTCCGAGTTCATCAAGAAGATTTTCACGGCACTTTGATTTTCCGGACAAATCGTCCTTTGAGAAGTTGCAGAATATATCAGGGTCGGTATTCGGATTATATCTTGCCGTATCGATACCGTTGAGGATTCCTTTCAGCTTATGCTGTTTTGTAACGAGTATACGGTCGAGACCGTGTGAATACCACGGTTCAAGGAGTTCACGGGCATATGTCGGGGAGACGGTAATTATTATATCGGCGGTCTCGATAGCTCCCTTGAGCATATTTATATAGCCGTCATATTCAAGAAGTCCGGCATTGTAGGGAGGAATGCCCATGAGTTCGCTGAGAACCTCTTTTCCGTATTTTCCCTGATATTCAATATTATGTATTGTAAGGGTAATTTTAAGATTGCTGTAGCCCTGCTGATATTTATAATAAAGCTGATAGTAGACCGGTATCAGAGATGTCTGCCAGTCATTACAGCTTATAATATCAGGTCTGAAGCTGATATATTTCAGCATTTCGAGGACGGCACGTGAAAAGAAAACAAATCTTTCGCAGTCGTCATAGAATCCGTACATACCATCTCTGCAGAAATAGTATTCATTATCTATGAAATAGTAAAGTATTCCGTCTTTTTCGGCACTGAAAATTCCGCAGTACTGCTTACGCCATGATACATCAACCGTTATATTTGCGATAAATGTCAGACCGGAACGCAGTTCTTCCGGAATCTGTTTATACAGCGGAATCACAACAGCACATTCGTGATTTTCCACATCAATAGCTTTCGGGAGAGAGCCTATGACATCTGCCAGACCGCCGGAGGCGGCAAAAGGTGCAGCCTCACTGGCGGCGAAAAGAATATTCATATAGTTGATACTCCTTTGGTGAAGTTAAAATACTCTGTTCTTTTCGAGAAGCATCGGATACAAATCCGAACCCATAGCAGTTTTGCCGTCGCTTATTTCAACGTTTTTATCTGTAATTACATTGACAACCTGACAGTCGTTTCCGATAACAGTTCCCTGCATGATGATAGAATTTTTCACAACAGTATCCTTGCCGATTTTAACGCCTCTGAAGATTATTGAATTTTCAACAGTTCCTTCGATTACACAGCCGTCGGCGATGAGTGAATTTTTGATATTTGATTCAAGACCGTATTTTGCCGGTGCACTGTCTCTTACCTTTGTATATACAGGAATATCGGGTTTGAAAAGAGCGTTTCTCTTATCGGCATCAAGGAGAGCCATATTTGCGGCGTAGTAATTATCAGTGCTGTCTATGCGTACAAAGAAATCCTTATGCTCATAGCCCATGATTTTGTACTCATCTTTTCTGTTCTGGAGGATTTCTCTTGTAAAGCTGCTTACATTGCTTGTATCGGCATAGTGAACGATTTTATCAAGAACGTCTTTTCCTATGATAACCATTTCGAGCCACTGACAGCATTCGCCGGATATTGCCGGAGAAACAAGAACGTTTTTCAGTGTGCTGTCCTCGTTAAATTCAAGAATAGTGCCGGATTTGTCTTTTTTGGAATCGTACATTCCCTTGCTGTAGATAAGAGTGATGTCGGCGTTGCTTTCCTTATGCTGACGGAGTGCCGGAGCGAAATCGATTGTAGTAACTACATCGCAGTTAGCCATAATCACATACTGTGCCTTGGAATGTTCAACACAGCTCCATATATTGCGGAGAGCGTCAAGTCTGCCGGTATACATTCCGCCGTTGTATTTCTGACTGTAAGGCGGAAGAAGGTGCAGACCGCCGTTTTTACGTGACAAATCCCAGTCACGACCCGAACCTACATGGTCAAGGAGCGAAGCATAATTTGACTTTGTGATAACGCCTACTTCAACAATTCCGGAGTTCACGAAATTGGAGAGCGGGAAATCAATAAGTCTGTAGCGACCGCCGAAAGGGATAGAACCCATAGTTCTTTTTTCTGTAAGTTCTATGATGTTTGAATCGTGCATACTTGCGAATATCAAACCTAAAACATTATAATTAACACTGCTCATGTTCAAGATACCTCCACTCAGATGTTTTCGCCGACTATATCCTGCGGTTCAACGGATTTTCCGCTTGAAACCGTTACATTATGACCGACTACCGCAATACCCCACTTATCTCTGTCGGGAACTTGTTCGGGGCTTTTTCCGATATGCGAACCGCTTTCGATAACGCAGTCACTTCCGACGATGGCATATTCAACGACTGCTCCGGATTTGATAACAGTACCAGGCATAACGATGCTATATTTTACTGTTGCACCCTCCTCAACGGTAACGCCGGCAAAGAGGATTGAGAAGTCAATAGAACCGTCAACAACGCTTCCCTCGGCTATCATTGAATTTTCAACCTGTGCATTATCACCGAGATACTGCGGAGGCATATAATTACTGCGTGAATATATACGCCAGCTCTTGTCGTAAAGGTCAAGCGGAACACTTGGACTGAGAAGGTCCATATTTGCTTCCCAGAGAGAATCAAGAGTTCCTACATCTTTCCAGTAGCCCTCGAACTCATAGGCAAAGAGACGCTGTTTGTCACGGAGCATTGAAGTAATAATATCCTTACCGAAATCCTTTGACCACGGCTCACCCTTTTCACGTTTGGCGTTTGCATCGTTTTCGTTTTCGATGAGGTATTTTTCGAGTTTTTTCCAGCTGAACACATAGATACCCATAGAAGCAAGAGTAGACTTCGGCTCTTTTGGTTTTTCAACGAAATCAGTAACCTGATTCTTGTCGTCACAAATCATGATTCCGAAACGTGAAGCCTCTGCAAGCGGAACATCTATAACGGAAATAGTGCAGTCTGCATTGTTTGCGATATGAAAGTCAACCATTTTGGAATAGTCCATTTTATATATATGGTCACCGCCGAGAACGACTACATATTCGGGATTGTAGCGTCTGATAAAATTCATGTTCTGATATATTGCGTTTGCAGTACCCTCGTACCATGAAGCACCTGTCTGTGATTCATAAGGCGGAAGAACATGAACTCCGCCGTTCATTCTGTCCAAATCCCACGGCTCGCCGTTGCCGATATATTCGTTGAGGACGAGAGGCTGATACTGGGTAAGAACTCCGACTGTATCTATTCCGGAGTTGGTGCAGTTTGAGAGCGGGAAGTCAATCAGACGATATTTACCGCCGTACGGAACGGCAGGCTTTGCGACATTTTTTGTCAGAGCGTACAATCTGCTTCCCTGACCGCCTGCAAGGAGCATTGCCACAACTTTTTTCTTGGTGTACATATAGATTCCTCCTGATAGTATAAATTGTATGATAATCCAAGATTACAGACCGGTACGGATTTCCGGATACCGGTATATATCGAGATTTATTACTGTAAGGCAGATGACAGTGATTGTTATTTTTCACTGACCGCCGGAGTTTTTTTCCGTGGTCTTCCGACTTTTCCGGTTTTACGTGGTGATGTTTTTACGGTTTCCTCAGCCGGCTTTGTATTTTTCTTGCGTGTAGATGTTTTGAGATACATTACCGAAAGAGGAGCGAGAGTCATGGAAATACTCTGGTCGAAGCCGTGCATGGGTTCTTTTTCAGCCTTGTATGATTTTGCGGAAACTCCCGAACCGCCGAACTCTGCATCATCTGTATTGAATACGACTTTATAAGTACCCTTGTACGGAACGCCGATTCGGTAGTCGTCACGCTGAACGGGAACAAAATTGCAGACAGCGATTATTTCGTTTCCGTCGTCGTCAATACGTCTGAATGCAATTATGCTTTGTTTGTAGTCATCGTTGGAAATCCAGCTGAAACCTGCCCACGAGTCATCATTCTGCCAGAGAGGCGAATTTTCGACATAGAATTTATTGAGTTTTTCTATGAATTTCACAATCCGCTCATTGAATATGTTATCGGTTCTGAGATTCCAGTCGAGCTGAGTTTCGTAATTCCACTCATTATACTGGGCAAATTCCTGACCCATGAACAGGAGTTTCTTTCCGGGGTGAGCCATCATATATGCAAGGAACGCACGGTATGACGAGAATTTAGGTTCGCCGTCGCCGGGCATCTTGTTTATCATGGAACATTTTCCGTATACTACTTCATCATGTGATATAGGCAGGATATAATTTTCGGAGAATGCATAGAAGAACGAGAATGTAAGTTTATCATGGTTGAATGAACGGTATATGGGGTCGAGCGACATATAGCTGAGCATATCGTTCATCCAGCCCATATTCCACTTGAAATTGAATCCGAGACCGCCTATATCGGTAGGTTTGGTAACCATAGGCCATGCGGTTGATTCTTCGGCTATCATCAATGCGTCGGGGTGCATGGAAAAAACAGCTTCATTGAGCCGTTTAAGAAATTCAACGGCTTCAAGGTTTTCATTTCCGCCGTTTATATTTGCAGTCCATTCGCCGTCTGGTCTGTCGTAGTCGAGATAGAGCATTGAGGCTACCGCATCGACTCTGAGACCGTCGACGTGCATTTCTGTAAACCAGAAATTTGCACTTGAGATAAGGAAAGAGCATACTTCGGGCTTGCCGTAGTCGAAAACATGAGTACCCCAGTTTTTATGTTCTTTTTTGCGGACGTCGGTATATTCGTAACAGCAAGTGCCGTCAAATTCATAGAGACCGGCGGCATCTTTCGGGAAGTGTGCCGGAACCCAGTCAAGTATAACGGATATGCCGGCTTCGTGGAACATATCAACCATACGGCGGAAGTCATCGGGAGTGCCGTATCGTGATGTAGGAGCATAGTAACCTGTTACCTGATAGCCCCATGAGCCGTCGTAAGGAAATTCTGTAAGAGGCATAAACTCGACATGAGTATATGACATTTTTTTGAGATACGGAATAATATCCCTTGCGAAGTTTATATATGATGTAAAGACATTTTCTTCGCCTGTATTTTTCCATGAATTGAGGTGAACCTCATATATATTCATCGGACTTTTATAAACGGATTTTTCTTTTTTCTTTTTGTACCATTCGGCATCATTCCATTTATAGTCGCTGACGTAGAGTTTTGATGCCGTTCCCGGACGTGTCTCGAAGTGAGGTGCATACGGGTCGGATTTAAGCAATATTCTGCCGTCTTTGGTTTCAATGCTGTATTTATATATATCAAACTGGTCAAGCTTGGATATTTCAGTTTCCCACACACCGTCGGAGATAAGTTTCATGGGATTTTTATTACGGTTCCAGTCGTTGAAATCGCCTACTACTGAAATGCTTACAGCATTAGGAGCCCATACTCTGAACGTATAGATTCTTCCTCTGCCTTTTCTTCTTAGATGTGCCCCGAAGAATTTCCAGGCTTCATAGTTTTTTCCCTGATAGAACAGGTAAAGCGGGAAATCGTTGGGATTGTTGTTATTATTAACTGACATAATTCAGTCCCCCTTTGTTTCGGGTAATCTGACGGCATAGGCACCGAGCAGAATTACCTATATACATTGTAGCAGAAATGGCAGAAATTATCAAGCCTTTTTGCATCTCTGCACAAAATTTCAGATAAAATGATAAATACAAGTTGACTTTTTTGTTCAATTTGCTATAAAAACGACAGGTTTTAAATAAATATATGTTAATGTAAGCAAACAAATTAACCTGATTCTGACGGCAGATTTTTCATTTCAGGTTATCTTTTATTTTTATTCCGATAACGGTTACATCGTCGGGACGGTCAGCCTGATTAAAAACTTCTGCTTTTGAGGCTATTTCCTGAACCATCTCACGGATACTGCTTCCGTGTATAAGGAGTTCTTTTATAAACAGATAAGCGTTTTCGCTTATGCCGTCGGAGAACATTATAATCATATCGCCGTCGCTGAATTTATTTTCCGATATTGTGAGTTCGGCTTCTTCTACTATTCCTATAGGAAATGTTGAAGATGTAAGCTTTATTACATCATTTCCCTTGCGGATTATTGTAGGTGCAGCTCCGGATTTTACAGAAACTGCACAGCATAAATCGGGGTCAAATTCAAGAACGTCGAGAGTTGCGAATGATTCTTCACGTGATTTTGTTATCATAAGCGAATTGATAAGACGTACAGCCGGTTTGAGTTCCATACCGCTGCATATGAGACGGCGGAACAGATTTATTACCATACGGGAATCCACAGCTGCCGATTTTCCGCTTCCCATTCCGTCGGAAAGAATTACAAAATTTTTTCCGGAGCTTCCGGTAAATACGGCGTGACTGTCTCCGCTCATAGATGAACCCTTTGCACATACGGAAGCGGTATATATATCAAGTTCATAGCGAGGAGGTTCATAAACTCCGGTTTTTATTTCTGACGATGAACTTACCATATCGGAGGGAAGAAGTTTTTTTTCGAGTTCGTCGGAAATCAGACTGCATATTCTTTCATTGGAATCCGGTGTGTCTTCAATATCAAAGAATATTTCAGCAATCAGTCTGTTTGCGGAATTATATCCGGCGGTTGCTCTCAGCGGATTGAATCCATATGATTTCAGTTTCTGCAATATTTTTTTGCTTACGGAGGCGGAATAGCGGAAATCCTCCTGTTTTCCTGCTCCACGCATAAGTTCCTCAGTAATTTTAAGATGTTCGTTCATGAGTTTGAGGTCTTCCGAATATCGCAGGTGCATAAGCTGACGGGCGGTTCTGTTTCTCAGTTCAATTTCGAGATTTTTCAGAACTTCCTGTTTATGTGCACAGTCTGCCGGAAGTATCGGTATAAGCTCGTCCGATATTTCGGACATCTCGTTACTGCAAAGACCTCTTTTGTAACAGCTTCTGCAGATTGCTCCGGCGGTTCTTTTGATTGATATATCATCATCATTTACAGCGGACAGTGCGGCTGATATTTTCTGCGAATCAAGTCTTACGGCTTCTATTGCACCGGAAAGGAAATTCTGTTTTATTTCTCTCAGATTAGGAATATTGTTGTTTCCTGTTGTATCGGTATGTATCCATTTATCGGAGTAGTACGGTGCAGTGGCGACAAATACAGATGCTCCCAATATTATATTCATGGTAAGCTCTGCCGATGCGGATTCGCCCAAAAGAACTGTCAGCATAAATATTGTAAGAGAAAAAAATACGGCAGAAAAAAATATTTTTCCTCGGAAAGCAATACCGGATATGAATCCTGCAAGCGGAAGTACAGATGCAGTCAGACCGATTTCGGAAGAAGCAAGAACTGCTCCGCCGGCAGTGAGTGCACCGCATATTATTCCGCCCATACTTCCATGGAAGTATGAGCCGGCTAAAGTTACGGAAGCTCCGAGAATCAGACCGGCGTTAAGGTACGGAATATCCGCCGAACATAATGCAGAAATCAGAACGACATACAGTATTCCGCAGGCACAGCCGGATATTCCCTGAAGTTCCACGATTCCTTTTTTTGAGATACTGCGGATAAGTTCCGATGCCGAATATGCCGTAAATCCCGATATTATGCCGTACAGAGCATAGAAAAGAATCTTTTCGGGAAATTCATCTATGAGAAGTGAAACGGCAAGTCCGGACAGAACAACACCGACAGCTGTCGATATACCGCACCCGACAGGACGACTGCTTCCGGCGGAAAACATTTTAACTATGACGATTATTGACATTGCTCCGATTTTTACAATGCTTTTTCCGATTGAATTGCTGACGATACAGCGGACTATTGCTCCGATGAAAACCGCCACACTGTACGGAAAGCTGACAGCTCCGGCAAGAGATATATCGGCAAAAGAAGCGATTCCGGCTATTGTCGTTCCCGAAAATGCAAAACCTCCCGCAAAGGAAAAAAGAAGTCCGAATATAGCGGAAACGGCTTTATTTCTTAAAATTTTTTTAATCATGGCATATCCTCCGGTTTTTATTAATATAATTGTAATCATATCCATAATTATATCATATATAAAATGTAGTTTTTTGTCGTTTAATATATTTAAATAATTTTATTTGAATGATGTGATATAGAATGCTAACAAAAATATTTTGACGGATATTGACAATTTTTAGACAATATGATATAATAGTATCAGTATCATCAATGGGGTAGATGATACTCTGCACACCGCATTGTGCAGAAGTACAAGGTTCTGTGAACTCGGGTTCTCAGTTCCGCAGATTCAATGATATGGAGGATTTTTTTATGGGAATTATTTTATCTCTGCCGGTTGTTGCCGCTATTGTTGCGGCTGTACTGCTTATAGTCATATTGTCTATGGGCTACATCAAAGCTCCGCCCGATACGGCATATATCATTTCGGGCTTAAGGAGAAAAATCGTAATAGGAAAGGCAAGTATACGTGTTCCGTTCTTTGAACGTGTCGACAAGCTGAAACTTCAGCTCATTGCCGTCGATGTAAAGACTTCGAGTGCCGTTCCTACTGCCGATTACATCAATATCAACGTTGACGCAAACGTAAATATCAAGGTAAGCAGTGACCCAGTACTTATAAAGCTCGGTGCTGAAAACTTTCTCAATAAAGAGCCTGCTTACATAGCAAAAGTTGCCCGTGAGGTTCTTGAAGGCAATATGCGTGAAATCGTCGGACAGATGCCCCTTGAAGCAATGGTGAACGACAGAAAGGCTTTTGCGGAAAAGGTTCAGGAGAATGCAGCTCCCGACCTCAACAGAATGGGTCTTGAAATTGTTTCGTTCAACGTCCAGAATTTCACCGACGACCAGAATCTTATCGAAAATCTCGGTATAGACAACACCACAAAAATTCAGAAAAAAGCGGCTATCGCAAGAGCCGAGTCCGAAAAGGAAATAGAAATCGCAAAGGCACAGGCGAAAAAAGAAGCCAATGACGCACGGGTTCTCGCCGAAACCGAAATAGCACAGAAAAACAATCAGCTTGCAATAAAACAGGCTGAACTCAAAAAAGAATCGGATACGCAAATGGCAATCGCAGACGCGGCTTACGAAATTCAGAAAGAAGAACAGAGACGCACAATAGAAATCACAAAGGCTAATGCAAATATCGCAGCCTCGGAAAAGGATATCGAACTCAAAACCCGTGAAGCCGAAGTAATGGAAAAATCCCTTGATGCCGAAGTAAAGAAAAAGGCCGAAGCAGAACGATATAAGGCTCAGCAGGAAGCAGATGCAAAACTTTATCAGCTTAAAAAAGAAGCCGAAGCCGACCGTTTCCAGCGTGAACAGGAAGCAGAAGCCCAGAAAGCAGAGGCAGAAGCTCAGAAATACGCCAAAATGCAGGAGGCGGAAGGTATCGCCGCCGTAGGTCAGGCGGAAGCCGATGCTATCAGGGCGAAAGGTCTCGCAGAAGCCGAAGGTATCAACGCTAAGGCGGAAGCAATGAAAAAATACGGCGAAGCAGCTGTACTGGAAATGTACTTCAAAGCCTTGCCCGATATTGTGAAAAATGCCGCTGCTCCGCTTGAAAACGTCGACAGAATCACAATGTACGGAGACGGAAATTCAAGCCGTATGGTAGGCGATATAATCAGTTCAACCACAAGAATTACGGACGGACTTTCCGAAGCCACAGGCGTTGATATACGTGGGATTCTTTCGGGATTTCTTAATTCAAAAATGAATCCGGAAAAACCTTCCAGCAATGAAGATGCCGGAATTATTCCGGAATCTTTCGAGGAAGTGCCTATAAAATAATAATAATAAATAACAGACAGTTATGCGGAACTGTCTGTTATTTTTTTATTTATAAAAAATTGACTTTTCAGAGCTTTCAGACGTATTACAGTTAAAGGGAGGTGAGAAATCTTGTCTGCAAAGGAACGGCTTGAAAATGCTATGGAGAAATACGGAGATACAATTTTCAGAATATGTCTGCTGACATTGAAAAATTATGCCGATGCCGAAGATGCCACACAGGAAACTTTTATAATCTATTTCAGGAAATCCATGAGTTTTGAAAATTCCAGACACGAAAAAGCGTGGCTTATTTCCGTTGCTATGAACAAGTGCAGGGATATTTTAAGATTCAATAAACGTCACCGCACTGAACCGGAAGATGTATTTTTATTTCTTGCCGATAAATCCGGTAAAGATACCGGGATTCTGGAAGCACTTGCGGAAGTTCCCGAAAAATTCAGAATTGTTCTGACACTGCATTATATCGAGGGATATAAAGTAAACGAAATAGCACGGATTATCGGGAAATCGCCGTCGGCAGTCAAAATGCGTCTTTCAAAAGGTCGGGAACTTCTCCGGACAATCTATGAACACAATTATTAAATAAGAAGACAGCGTTGACAATACAGAAAGGAGTTCATGAAAAATGATTGAAAAGAAACTTAAAAAATCGGCGGATAAAATCAGAATGTCCGCCGAACTGAAAGAACGTATTCTGAATGAATGCGGAAACGAAGATGTTCCGGAAGATGTTTCCGAAAATATCGGGGAACAGCATATTTTCACGGTTGAACCGGAAAAATCACGCACGGCGTTCAGGATAATATCTTCTGTGGCGTGTGTAGCCGGTATATCCGGAATTGTTCTTTCCGGAATTTTCATAGGCGGAGGACAGTTTGCGGATATTCCGAACGATGAAAGCGAACTGACAGACACAACAGAGGAAAGTGAAGCCCTGCTTGTTTCTCCTGATGCGGATAAACTTACAGACAGAACAGAAGAAAGTGAAATCATGACGGATATTCCGGAATCAGCCACGGAAGAAATCAGCAGTTATACGGAAGAACCGGAAAATAATATTCCGTTTGCGGATTCGTCGGGGAATATAGTATTCAGCGGATTCCGGAATATTCCGCCCTACAATGAATCAACGGAAAATCTTCTTGACGAAGAAAAATCACAGAATATCCGGAATATTCTTGCAGGGCTCGAATGGGAGGAGATAGATGTATCTGAATACAGTACGGCGTATTACGGAAATGTCGATACTATGAATTTTTATGCTCCTGATGATGAAAGACGATGTACGCTCTCAATAAATATGGACGGAAGCAATACGGCTATGTATTCTGAAGCATATATCTATCTGGGAGATGATACGTTCCGTACAATTCCGCCTAAATATTACAGAGTTGATGCGGATAAAATATTCAGCGGAATGACAGAATATATTTATAATTTTTATAATAATTATCCGCCGTTCGGCTCGATATATAAGCAGACGGATAAAATTTACTGTTCATGCGATAAATACAACGGATATATTTCGGACGAAAATTTGCAGGCTTTAAGCCGTGCATTTATCGGCTGGCAGTGGGATAATGAAGAAATCGTTGACGTTCCGATGCATGAGGAAACCGGAACACAGGCATTTGTTACATTTACTATGGACGGTATGCATAATACCGATGAATATATCGTATATCCTGACGGAACGGTTGAATGGGTTGAGCGTCCATGGAATAATGAGTTAAGCGATTATGATTCCGAGATTATCCACCGTTACTATGATGTTGACGGCGAGGACGACCCTAATCAGCCCACAGGCGGATTATGCCTGATGCTGAACAGAGTTATTACAGAAAATGTTTTAGGCGGAAGTATAGTTCAGAAATCATGGTAAAAAAAGGCTGACTGAAAATAAATTCAGTCAGCTGTTTTTTTATTCTTTATCCTGATTTTTGTTCTGATTTTTATTCTGATTTTTATTTTTCATTTTTTTCTGGATTTTCCGGCTTACGTTTTCGGCAACCGGTTCGGGAGTGTAGTCGGCAGTAACAGTTGACATCTCCTTGTTTTCGAGAAGGTAGGAAATAAATTCACTGGTTAGCGAATATCCCACGGCAAATATCGGAACTCCGAGAATCATTCCGCCGAATCCGAAAAGTCCTCCGCCGACGAGAATCGCAAACAATACCCAGAATGCGGATATACCGGTTGACTGACCGAGAATTTTAGGCCCTATGATATTTCCGTCAAGCTGTTGTATTATCAGTATGAGGATAACGAATGGTATGACCTGTTTCGGCGATGATACAAGCAGAAGTATTGCACTTGGTACAGCTCCGAAAAACGGTCCGAAGAACGGGATAATATTTGTAACTCCGACTATTACCGATATGAGAACGACGAAATTGAGTTTCATAACAGTCATGCAGATAAAGCAGAGACAGCCGATAATAAGTGAATCGATTAATTTTCCTGATATGAAACCGCTTATCGAATCGTTAATCTGTGAGCATATTCTGAAAAAAGTGGGAGTTCTTTTTTTCGGGAGCAGGGCGCAGAAGAATTTTTTAAGCTGTGCCTGAAAATGTTCTTTATCGAAAAGAAAATATATAGCGACTATGATTCCTATGAAGAAATCTTTCAGGGATACAAGGAAACTAAGTGTTCCGTCGGTAATTTTCATCATAATATCGCCGACTTTCGGGACGATATTATTTATAAATTCCATGATTGTTTTTTCTATGTTGTTTATCTGTGCGTTTACCTGATGCAGGAGTTCGGGATATTTTTCAAGAATAGCGTCAATCCAGTTCTGAAAGTTATTGATGTATGTGCTGATATTGTTTATAATTCCGGTGATACTTTCGACTACCTGAGGCAGAATAATAGCGGCAACAGCAGATATGCACGCAAGAAAAATCATCATTGAAAGTGTAAGTGTTATTATCCGGTTGAGTTTAGGGTGGGGCTTGTTTTTTTCTGTTATTTTTTTTATGCGTTTTTCGAGCCACATCATTATCGGATTAACGAGATACGATATTACCAGACCCCACAGCACAGGAGCTATAATATCAAGGAACTGATTTACATAGTCGCCGATTATGGTAAAATTGAAAATTATTCCGTACACAATCAGGCAGGCGGAAAAGGTAATTACAGTATATACAGATACTGTGTTATATTTTGTATTCCAGCGTATTTTCACTTCTATCACCTGTTTCAAGATTAATACAAATATTATAACATCATTTTTTTACAAATGCAATAGAAAATCAGAAGATAAATTAATTTTCAAAATACTATCACAATACCTTATTAAAATTTATTTTTGCGGTTATTGCAATTTCTGATTTGATGTGATATAATAATATGGATATTATACAGAGGAGATGGATTATGTACTATTTAAAAACAACAGCTTCATTTGATTCTGCACATTTTCTTGCCGGATACAGCGGAAAATGCAGGAATATTCACGGTCACCGCTGGAACGTCGAGGTATGCGTATGCGGTGAGGAACTTCAGGAATCCGGCGAAAAACGTGGAATGATAGTGGATTTCGGAGACCTTAAAAAAGCGGTCCGGAATATTGCGGACAATCTTGACCACGCACTCATATACGAAAAAAACAGTCTTAAACCGTCTACTGTTATGGCACTTGAAAGCGAGGATTTCCGGCTTGTTGAAGTTGATTTCCGCCCGACCGCTGAAAATTTTGCCTGCTATTTCTGCGAACTTCTTTCGCTTGACGGATTTAATATAAGTTCTGTTGCTGTATACGAAACGCCGGAAAACTGTGCAGTATACGAAGCAGGACGTTCAGACGGGGAATAAATCATGAAATATCCGGTAGTTGAAAGATTCGTAAGTATCAACGGTGAAAGCACACGAGCCGGAGAACTTGCGGTGTTTATAAGATTCAGGAAATGCAATATGAAATGTACATACTGCGATACAACATGGGCGAATGATGAAAGTGCATCGGCGGAGATGATGACAGCCGAAGAAATCGCCGGATACGTCAGCGGTACGGGAATACGCAATGTCACGCTTACAGGCGGAGAGCCTCTTTTGCAGAGCGAATTGAACATACTCACAGAAATGCTTATCCGTCAGGGAAACCGTGTCGAAATAGAAACAAACGGCAGTATATCGATTAAAGAACTCAGCGAGCAGGAATACAGACCGGTATTCACTCTTGACTATAAACTTCCGGCAAGCGGTATGGAAAATAATATGCTTACAGATAATTATGAATATCTTGATTCGGAAGATACCGTAAAATTTGTTGCCGGAAGCAGATACGACCTTGAGCGTACAGCGGAAATAATAGAAAAATATAATCTTTCCGCAAAATGTCATGTTTATATAAGTCCTGTTTTCGGAATGATAGAACTGGCAGAAATAGTAAATTTCATGGCGGAAAAGAAACTCAACGGCGTGAGATTACAGTTGCAGATGCACAAATTTATATGGAATCCTGATAAAAGGGGTGTATGATATGGACAGAGAAGCTATTGAGTTTCATATACGGGGACTTCTTGAAGCAATAGGCGAAAATCCCGACAGAGAGGGACTTATTGAAACGCCGAAGCGTGTTGCAGGTATGCTTGAAGAAGTTCTGGAGGGTACGGCATATACAAATCATGAAATTGCACAGATGTTCGGAAAGACGTTCTCCGCCGAAGATACAGGCGTACAGGAAGCCGTTGTGATGAAAGATATAACAGTATTCAGTTACTGTGAACATCATCTTGCATTAATGTACGATATGACGGTAAATGTTGCATATATTCCGCACGGCAGAGTTCTGGGGCTCAGTAAAATCGCACGCATATGCGATATGGCGGCGAAACGTCTGCAATTGCAGGAACGCCTCGGACGTGACATTGCGGAAATTATATCGGAAGCATCAGGTTCTGAGGACGTTGGCGTAAAGATAGTGGGTTCTCACAGCTGTATGACGGCACGTGGAATCCGCAATCCGTCCGCACGTACAGAGACAAAAACCTTTATCGGAGCATTCAGAAATAACAGAGATTTGCAGAATTTACTTGACTGAGGTGAAAATTATGGAGAATATAAAAGCGTTGGTATTATTCAGCGGAGGAGTTGACAGCACGACTTGTCTCGGAATGGCTGTAGACCGGTACGGAGCAGAAAATGTTATAGCTCTTTCCGTATATTATGGGCAGAAGCACGACAAGGAAATCAAGTCGGCGGAAAAAATCTCACAGTATTACGGAGTAATATGGAAGACTCTTGACCTTACCACGATTTTTGCAGATTCGGACTGCTCACTTCTTAACAGTTCGGAAAGGGATATTCCGCAGGAGAGCTATGCGGAACAGCTTTCAGAAACAGGCGGAAAACCGGTTTCAACATACGTGCCGTTCAGGAACGGATTATTTATAGCATCTGCGGCGAGCATTGCTCTTTCCAATGAATGCAGTGTGATATATTACGGAGCTCACAGTGATGATGCGGCAGGAAATGCTTATCCCGATTGCAGTGAATCATTCAATAAGGCAATGAATGATGCAGTTTATATCGGAAGCGGAGAACAGCTCCGGATTGTTGCACCTTTCGTGGAAATGACAAAGGCTGATATTGTAAAAAAAGGTCTTGAACTCAGTGTTCCGTATGAGCTGACGTGGAGCTGTTACGAGGGCGGAGACAAGCCGTGCGGAGTATGCGGAACGTGCCGTGACAGAATAAAAGCATTTGAATTAAACAACGTTTCCGACCCACTTATGAAAGGAATCTGACATGAGAGAAAAAAATGAAATGGGAGATATTACTCTTTTAGGAAATCAGAACACAAAATATCCGTCTGATTACAATCCCAATGTACTGGAAACTTTTGATAATAAACACCCCGACAGGGATTATTTTGTAAAATTCAACTGTCCGGAGTTCACAAGTCTTTGTCCGATTACGGGACAGCCGGATTTTGCCACGATTTACATATCATACGTACCGTCGGTAAAAATGGTTGAAAGCAAATCGCTGAAACTGTATCTTTTCAGTTTCCGCAATCACGGCGATTTTCATGAAGACTGTGTAAATATAATCATGAATGATTTAATTAAACTTATGAATCCGAAATATATAGAAGTATGGGGAAAATTCCTCCCACGTGGAGGAATTTCAATTGACCCGTACTGCAATTACGGTCAGTCCGGAACAAAATGGGAACAGGTTGCATGGGACAGGCTTTCACATCATGATATATATCCGGAATCCATTAATAACCGCTGAATATTAATCTGATACACGCACATACTATTTTTGTGAAATTCAACAGAAAGGAGTGCGTGTTGTGGATAATTTTAATATGCCCGTGAGCTTCGGAATGGCACTTGCAGTCAATCCGGAAGCAAAGCAGAAATTTTCAATGCTTCCCGACGAAAAGAAATGGCAGATAGTCAGCGGAACTCATGCAGTGGAATCCCGTGAGCAAATGCGCCGGTATGTCGAGAATATCATAACAGCTTATTAATCCGCAAAAAAGGCATCACTCTGCATTTCTGCAAGGTGATGCCTTTGATTTTCGGCATTAATTCTGAATTATAACATTTAATTATTTAAACATTATAGATTATTTCCGAATATGTCGGAATCGGATAGAATCTGCTGGGCATATTTATTTCTATTTCATCGGCGATACTACGCATTATATTCATTTCTGCGAGAACGTAGTCGTGGAAAAATTCCGCCTGTTTCTGAATATTTTCAATAGTACAGGCATCGGCGACTATTTTTTCAAGGCGTTCGATTGAATCATAGAAAGCATCGGCGAGGGAATTAAGTTTGCCGGCGATTTTTTCCTCTGTTTTTGAGGTCATGCCGATTGATTTTTTATTTGCGATTGATTTGCAGAGAGTATCAAGATATTCAAGAGCAGCCGGAAGAAGCTGACGGCGAGCCATTTCAATCATGGTACGTGCTTCAATACGACGTGTTTTTGAATATTTTTCGAGATGTATTTCTGTACGTGCGGTCAGTTCGTCACGGTTGAATATTCCGAATTTGCGGAGTATACGGAGATTTTTTTCATCTGTGTAGTGGGGCATACAGTCCACGACAGAAGGATAGTTCGGGAGTCCACGTTTTGCGGCTTCGATTACCCATTCATTTGAATATCCGTCGCCGTTGAATATAATACGTCTGTGTTCTCTGAGGACTTCTTTGAGGAGATTTTTTACTTCGGATTCAAAGCAGTCGCTTTCTCTGAGGGGTTCAAGACGGTCAGCGAACCAGCTGAGTTCCTCCGCCACGATTGTATTGAGGAGAGCATTGGGACAGCCTATATTATCGGACGAACCCACCATGCGGAACTCAAATCTGTTTCCGGTAAAGGCAAAAGGAGATGTACGGTTTCTGTCGGTGGAATCTTTCGGGAATGATGGAAGTGCATTTACTCCGATTTCAAAAGAATGTGCCTGAGTTTTATATACACCGTCCTCCTCGATTGCTTTGAGAACTGTATCGAGTTCTTCGCCGAGGAACATTGAAATTATAGCAGGCGGAGCTTCATCAGCACCGAGTCTGTGGTCATTTCCGGCGGAAGCGGCGGAAAGACGCATAAGGTCGGAATATTCATCAACGCCCTTTATGAGTGCACAGAGTATAGTCAGAAACTGGAGATTTTCGATAGGCGTATCCCCTGGGTCGAGGAGATTCTGACCGTCATTTGTTGACATTGACCAGTTGTTATGTTTTCCCGAGCCGTTTATGCCCTCGAACGGTTTTTCATGGAGGAGACAGACGAGATTATGCCGGAGTGCGACTTTTTCCATAACTTCCATAGTGAGTTCGTTTTGGTCTGCTCCGAGGTTTGAAGTGGTGAAGATAGGAGCCATTTCATGCTGTGCCGGAGCGACTTCGTTATGTTTTGTTTTGGAGTATATACCCAGTTTCCAGAGTTCTTCATCGAGGTCTGCCATATATGCAGCGATTCTCGGTTTAAGGTTTGCAAAATACTGGTCGTCGAGTTCCTGACCTTTCGGGGGTTTTGCTCCGAAAAGCGTGCGTCCGGTAAGAACGAGGTCTTCACGCTGGTCATATTTTTCTTTATCGATAAGGAAATATTCCTGTTCTGCTCCGACCGTTGAGGTTACACGGGTTACATTTTCATTGCCGAAGAGTTTGAGGAATCTTACAGCCGAACGGCTGAGAGCGTCCATTGAACGCAGAAGCGGAGTTTTTTTATCGAGGGTTTCGCCGGTATAAGATACGAAAACAGTCGGGATATACAGACTTCCCTCTTTTACGAAGCAGTATGAAGTCGGGTCCCACGCTGTGTATCCTCTTGCGGAGCTGGTACGCCGGAGACCTCCGGACGGGAATGACGAAGCATCGGGTTCGCCCTTGATTAGGGCTTTTCCGGAAAATTCCATAAGGGCAGTGCCGTCTTTTCCGGTACTGATGAAAGAATCGTGTTTTTCGGCGGTAGTTCCGGTCATTGGCTGAAACCAGTGTGTGTAGTGGGTCGCACCTTTTTCTATTGCCCAGTCTTTTATTGCGGTTGCGATAACGTCGGCTGTTTCGAGGTCGAGCGGTTCGCTCTTTTCCATTGTACGTCTGAGTTTCTTATAGATATTTTTCGGCAGTTTTTCTTTCATAACGGATTCGTTGAATACGTTACAGCCGAAAATTTCAGGAATATTAACCATAAAAATAACCTCCCCTGATTAAGAATTTGTTTTTTAACAAATTATCGACTACATAATTATAGCATATTTTTTCCATACGGTCAATATTCCGGAGACAAAAAAAATAAAATGGCAGGTGCTACAGATTTATTTATTATGATTGAAAAAAATCTGTAAAACTATTGCAATATTTATTTGTTTCTGATATAATTTAGGAGAAACATGAATTTGTTTTCAGTAAAAATAAAATCAGGATTTATGTTATATTTTTATGGAATGAGGAAAATCTATGAATAAAATTCTTGACTGGGAGAAATATCTCCGTACTGCTTCCGATACGGTAGCAGAGGGAATTGTAATGCTGAAAAATGAAAATGAAGCTCTTCCTCTGAATACCGATGAAACTGTATCTGTTTTCGGACGGATTCAGCTCCATTACTATAAAAGCGGAACAGGTTCGGGCGGAATGGTAAATGTATCATACGTAAAGAATATTATTGACGGACTTCGTGACAACGGCGTGAAGCTGAACGAAAAGCTGTATGGAATATACACGGAATGGGTTGAAAAAAATCCCTATGATGTCGGCACAGGCTGGGGAGCAGAGCCATGGGCTCAGGAAGAAATGCCTCTTGATGAAGAAATCGTTGCAGAAGCAGCCGACATCAGCGGAACAGCCGTTGTTATAATCGGCAGAACCGCCGGCGAGGAGCAGGACGTTAAATATAAAGCCGGTTCGTTTTTACTGACGGATACGGAAAAGGATATGCTGATTAAAGTCCGCCGGAATTTCAGAAAAGTTGTTGTACTTCTTAATGTAGGGGGACTGATAGACCTTAATTTTATCGAGGAATGCAATCCCGATGCTCTGATGTATGTATGGCAGGGCGGAATGACCGGAGGAACAGGCACAGCTGATGTTCTTACCGGTAAAGTATCGCCTTCCGGCAGACTTCCCGATACCATTGCATACAATATTGAAGATTATCCGTCGCATAAATTTTTCGGTGATTTGAATAAAAACCGCTACAGCGAGGATATTTACGTCGGATACAGATATTTTGATACATTTGCTCCCGAAAAAGTCCGCTATCCTTTCGGCTACGGATTGTCATACACGACTTTTGAAACAAAATATCTTTCGTCTGATGACAGTCAGTACTCTGTAACTGTATACGTTCAGGTTACGAATACCGGAAAATTCAGCGGAAAAGAAGTCGTTATGCTTTATGCCGAAAAGCCGTGCGGAAAACTCGGACAGCCGAAAAGAGTTCTGTGTTCGTATGCCAAAACAAAAACTCTTGCCCCGAATGAAACAGAGATTTTAACTCTTGAAACAAATCTGAAAGAACTTGCATCTTACGATGATTCCGGAGTTACAGGTCACAAAAACTGCTGGGTACTTGAAAAGGGTGATTATGATTTCTATATTTCGGGTCATTCCGAAAGATGTGTAAGAATAGGCATATCTTCCGATATTGTTGTAAAGGAATGTAAACAGGCACTTGCTCCGGTTGAGCTGTTCGAGCGTATGGCAAATCACGGCGGACTTGTTTATGAATCCGTACCGCTCAGCGAGGTTGACGAAAACGCACGGCGAACCGAAAATCTTCCTGCCGAACTTGAATATACCGGAGACAGAGGAATAAAACTTTCAGACGTATATTCCGGAAAAAATACGATTGATGAATTTATATCACAGCTTTCGGACGAGGAACTTTCCTGTATCATAAGAGGCGAGGGCATGGGAAGTCCCCGTGTTACAGCAGGGACGGCGAGTGCATTCGGCGGAGTTGCCGATTGTCTCACAAAATACGGAATCCCTGCCGCCTGCTGTTCGGACGGACCTTCCGGAATGCGTCTTGACTGCGGTACAAAGGCATTCAGTCTGCCTAACGGAACGCTGATTGCATCGACTTTCAATACCGAACTTATCGAAGAACTTTTTGAACTTCTGGGACTTGAAATGACTGCAAACAAGGTTGATACGCTACTCGGACCAGGAATGAATATTCACCGCCACCCGCTTAACGGACGTAATTTTGAATATTTTTCGGAAGACCCGTATCTCACCGGAACAATGGCGTCAGCCGAACTCCGTGGACTGCATAAATCCGGAGTTACCGGAACTATCAAGCATTTCTGTGCAAACAATCAGGAGACAAACCGGCATTTTGTTGATTCTGTTGTCTCGGAACGTGCACTCAGGGAAATATATATGAAAGGCTTTGAAATTGCCGTAAAATCAGGAAACGCTGACAGTATAATGACGGCATACGGAAGTATAAACGGTCTGTGGGCTGCCGGAAATTATGATTTAAATACTCAGATTCTGCGTAATGAATGGGGATTTGACGGCATAACAATGACAGACTGGTGGGCGAATATCAGCAGACGTGGCTGTAATCCGGACAAGACCGATTTTGCAGCAATGGCAATGGCTCAGAACGATTTGTATATGGTATGTGCAGACGGCTCGGAAAATGATGACAATACTCTTGAAAGTCTCGGAACGGGAGAACTCAGACGCAGTGAACTTCAGCGTAATGCCTCGAATATCTGCCGTTTCCTGCTCCACACAAACGCATTGAAACGGACTATGGGAATCGCTGATACAATCGAGATAATAAACCGTCCGGAAGAAGATATTTCATCGGGAGAACCCGTGGAATATCACGAATGCGACAAGAATTTTACTCTTGATTTAAGCAATATAAAATCCGAAAAAGGAAAGGATTACAGTTTCGGTCTGATTGTAAATAATGCAGGCTGGTATAAGATTACGGTTACGGCATCTTCAGAGCAGAGCGAACTTGCACAGATACCGCTTACCATATTCACAATGGGAACTGCAAGCGCGTCATTCACATGGAACGGCACAGGGGGAAAGCCTGTTTCATTCAGCAAGGAAATACCGATGTTCTCACATTTTACAGCTGTACGTCTGTATTTTGCACAGAACGGACTTGATTTGATTAATATACGCTTTGAGATGACCGACCGTACTGTTTCGCCTACAGAACTCACAACGGAGGACTTATGATACAGATTTTCGGAACAAAAAAGTGCAGTGATACCCGCAAGGCAGAACGATATTTCAAAGAGCGAGGTATAAAATATCAGTTCATTGATATGAAAGAAAAAGGCATGAGCAGAGGCGAATTTAATTCCGTTATACAGTCAGCAGGCGGTATTGATGAAATTATCAACGAAAATGCAAAGGATAAACAGACGCTTACACTTATGCGTTATTTATCCGAAAGCGACAGGACAGAAAAACTGTTTGAAAATCAACAGCTTATCAGAACTCCGATTGTTCGGAGCGGAAAAAAATCTTGTGTGGGATATTGTTCCGATGTCTGGAAAAATTATATCGAATAATTCTGAAATGTAAAATTTGTTATAAACACTTGCAGTTATTTCTGATTTGTGTTATAATGATTAAAGCAATAAAAAATCGGAATCTGTTTTTGGATTCTGAAAACAGATTCCGTAAATAAATTACAGGAGGTTTTTGTTATGGGACTTATTAAAGCTGCTGTTTCGAGTATCGGTTCAACGCTCGGCGATACATGGAAAGATTATTTCTGCTGTGATTCTATGCCTCCGAACGTTCTGATGATGAAAGCAACAAGAAAATCCGGCAAGGGTTCATCAAACAAAAAAGGAAACGAAAACATCATCACAACAGGAAGTGTAATCGTTGTCAATGAGGGTCAGTGTATGATAATTGTAGACCAAGGTCAGATTGTGGAAGTCTGTGCCGTTCCGGGAGAATATACTTATGATGCTTCAACTGAACCGAGTATTTTCGTGGGCGGATTCAACGGAATAAAAGAAACTTTCAGGACTATCGGAAAACGTTTTACTTTCGGCGGAACAGCTGCACATGACCAGCGTATTTACTATTTCAACATGAAAGAAATCACCGATAACAAATTCGGAACTCCGACAGCTGTTCCATTTCGTGTTTCATATCAGGATATAGGCAGGTCTTTTACGGTAGGGCTTCGCTGTAACGGAATGTATTCGTACAAAATAGCCGACCCGCTTCTTTTCTATAAGAATGTATGCGGAAATTCGGCAGGTTCATATACACGTGAACAGCTTGACAACACATTGTACAGTGAATTTATGTCACAGCTTGCTCCGGCGTTTGCTAAAATTTCTTCTACAGTAAGATATGACGAGCTTAACACAAATACGCTTGCAATCACTAATGCCATGAAAGAGATTATGACTGCCGAATGGCGTAATCGCCGTGGAATCGAAATATGCAGTGTTGCCATACGTTCTGTTTCCATTCCGAAAGAGGACGAGGATAAAATCAAGCAGTATGAGGATATGGCTTGGAACAGAGATGCCGGAAATGCTGCTGCAAAAATGGTTGAATCTCAGGCACAGGCACTCCGTGATGCCGCAAACAACAGAAACGGTACGGCTATGGGATTCTACGGAATGAATATGGCTCAGCAGATGGGCGGTCTCAATGCTCAGAATCTTTATAATATGGCTGTTCAGCAGCAGAATGCAAACAGCTGGAATTGTTCATGTGGTACGGTGAATACTGCTAAATTCTGTGCAAACTGCGGAAAACCAAAGCCGGCAGTATTAGGAAGCTGGTCATGTTCGTGCGGTACTCAGAACAGCGGTAAATTCTGTGCAAACTGCGGTAAGCCAAAGCCGGCAGACGGCTGGAGCTGTTCATGCGGTACGGTAAACAAAGGAAAATTCTGCTCTGAATGTGGTAAGCCGAAGCCGGCGGACGCTCCGCTTTACAGGTGCGATAAGTGTGGCTGGGAACCTGACGACCCTATGAATCCGCCTAAATTCTGTGCGAACTGCGGTGACCCGTTCAATGAAGCCGATATTGTTAAATAATATCTGTTTTCACATGAGAATGTGGATATATTCTGAAATTTCTGATATTCAGAAGTATTCAGTAAAATATTTCAATATAAGAAAGAGAGGTTATTAATATGTGCGGAATAGTCGGATTTACAGGCGACCATCAGGCTGCCCCGATACTGCTTGACGGTCTTTCAAAACTTGAATACAGAGGATATGATTCAGCCGGAATCGCTGTACGTGACGGCAATAACGAAACCGTTGTAATCAAGGCAAAGGGAAAGCTTGAGGAACTGAAAAAAATGACAAATGACGGTGAAGCCGTAAGCGGAAGCTGTGGTATCGGTCATACAAGATGGGCTACTCATGGCGAACCATCTACGCTTAACGCTCACCCCCATTCAAGTGATGATGAAAATGTAGTTGCTGTTCATAACGGCATTATCGAGAATTATCAGGAACTCCGTGAAAAGCTCTGTCACTGCGGTTATACTTTCAAATCACAGACAGACACGGAAGTTGCTGTAAAGCTGATTGATTACTATTACAAGAAATATAATGAAGGCCCTGTCAGTTCAATTGCACGTGCAATGGTGCGTATACGTGGTTCATATGCTCTCTGCGTGATGTTCAGGGATTATCCGGAAGAAATATATACTGCACGTAAGGACAGCCCAATGATAATCGGAATCACGGGCGGTGAGACATATGTTGCCTCCGATGTTCCTGCTGTTCTTAAATATACAAGAAACGTGTACTATATCGGAAATATGGAAATCGCAAAGCTCTCTAAGGGAAACGCTGTTTTCTATAATATTGACAGTGAGAAAATCGAGAAAGAACCCGTTGAAATAAAATGGGACGCAGAAGCTGCCGAAAAAAGCGGATACGAGCATTTTATGCTCAAGGAAATCCATGAACAGCCGAAAGTTATTCGGGACACTATAAATTCTGTTGTCAAAGACGGAAAGATTAATTTCGGCGAACACGGTCTGACAGATGAAGAAATGAAATCAATACAGCAGATATATATTGTTGCCTGCGGTTCTGCGTATCATGTGGGAATGGCTGTTCAGTACGTCATTGAGGAATTTACTTCAATTTCGGTACGTGTCGAACTGGCATCGGAGTTCCGCTACAGAAAAATGAAACTTGCCGAAAACAGTCTTGTAATCATTATCAGTCAGTCGGGAGAGACGGCGGACAGTCTTGCGGCTCTCAGAATGGCTAAGGACAGAGGAGTAAAGACATTTGGCATAGTCAATGTAGTTGGTTCGTCGATTGCCCGTGAAGCCGACAGTGTTTTCTATACACTTGCCGGACCGGAAATTTCTGTTGCTACTACAAAGGCATACAGCACACAGCTTGTCGCAGGTTATCTTCTTGCGATGCAGTTTGCTCTTGTAAGAGGCGAGATGGAGCAGGAGGAATATGACAGACTTCTTGCTGAAATAAATACGATTCCCGATAAGATTGAGGAAATTCTGAAAGATAAGGAACGCATACAGTGGTATGCAAACAAGCTCGCAGGCTGTAAAGATGCATTCTTTATCGGACGTGGAATTGATTACGCTATCGGTCTTGAGGGAAGTCTCAAGATGAAAGAGATAAGCTATATTCATTCCGAGGCATATGCGGCAGGAGAACTCAAACACGGTCCAATCAGCCTTATTGAACATGAAATTCCGGTTATCGGAATACTGACCCAGCCGGAACTTTATGAAAAAACTGTAAGCAATATGGTTGAGGTGAAAAGCCGTGGAGCATCTCTTATGGGACTTACGACATACGGCAACTACAATATGGAAGATTTAGCCGATTTCACGGTATATATTCCGCAGACAGACCCGCATTTTGCCGGAAGTCTTTCTGTAATACCCCTTCAGCTTTTAGGATATTATGTATCTGTGGCAAAGGGATATGATGTTGACAAGCCGAGAAATCTTGCAAAGAGCGTAACGGTTGAATAAAAATCAGATAAAATAAAAAACTGCGGAATGGTTTACAACACCATTCCGCAGAAATTTTTTAATATTGATATTACACCGAATTAACCGAAATATCTCTTGAGGAGACCCTCGAAAGCTTTGCCGTGTCTTGCTTCGTCCTTAGCCATTTCGTGAACTGTATCATGAATAGCGTCGAGATTAAGTGCTTTCGCTCTCTTTGCGAGGTCGAGCTTACCCTGTGTAGCACCGTGTTCGGCAGCGACTCTCTTTTCGAGATTTTCTTTTGTTGAAGATGAAACGACATCGCCGAGGAGTTCAGCGAATTTTGCGGCGTGTTCAGCTTCTTCGTATGCAGCTTTTTCCCAGTACATACCGATTTCCGGATAGCCCTCTCTGAAAGCTACTCTTGCCATAGCGAGATACATACCTACTTCTGTGCATTCGCCGTTGAAGTTAGCGTTAAGACCGTCGATAATTTCCTTATCCTCAACAGCCTTTGCGATACCTACTTCATGCTCGCAGGCGAAAACAAGTTTTTCGTCCTCTTTCTTTTCGATGAACTTTGAGCCGGGAACACCGCACTGAGGGCATTTTTCGGGAGCAGAATCTCCTTCGTGAACATATCCGCAAACGGGACAAACATATTTAGCCATGATAATTACCTCCATAAAAATATGATGAATCAGGAATCAGACTGTGTGTTTTATTCTGTCATGTTCTTCGGCACGTTTTCCGTCATTGAAGCGGTCGAGAGTACCGACGAGATAACCTGTAATACGTCTTATCCTGTCAAAAGGGACATTGTTGAAATCAAATTTCAGGTCAACGAAATCGCCGTCGAGTGTGACAGTCATTTCTCTTATTTCACGGTCGGGATATTTTTTTTCGCCGTAATCTATGTAGGCATCTATTTCACTCTGTGAGAGTGTTCCGCCGACAACTTTAACATTCATATTATTCACCTCGTAAAATTAAAACAAACAAATAAATTGAATAAAATGTATAATTTATCAGTCTCTGAAAACCTGATTTATGTATATTATATCATCTTGTCCTGAATTTGTCAATAGGATTTTTGTTTGCACCGTATAACAAACAGGAATATTCCTGTTTGACATATCATTATAAATATGTTATAATATACCTGTTTATAATTTCCGCAAAAGAAAGGATTTTTTTATGATTATTGAATTTATAAAATCGATTATCCTCGGCATAGTTGAGGGAATCACGGAATGGCTTCCGGTGAGCAGTACGGGGCATCTGATACTGGTTAATGAATTTCTTAAACTCAATGTAAGCGGTGACAGTAATGTCAATGATTCATTTATTGAGATGTTTGATGTTGTAATACAGCTCGGAGCGATTATGGCGGTTGTGCTGATATTCTGGAAGAAACTTTTTCCGTTCGGGAAGAAAAACAATGCACACCCTCTTAAACCGGAGGGGTTCGGGGCATATATCAAGACCGATATTTTCGTTATGTGGTTCAAGGTACTTGCGGCGTGCATACCGGCAGCGGTTATCGGTCTGATTCTTGATGACTGGATTGATGAACACTTCTATAATCCGTGGGTTGTTGCGATTGCACTTATTGTGTTCGGCGTGGCATTTATTGTGGTCGAGAGCCGAAACAAGAACAAAAGGGCGAAAGTCAACAGTATTGACAATCTGACATATAAAGCAGCGTTTATAATCGGTATGTTTCAGCTTATTGCGGCACTTTTCCCCGGAACATCACGTTCAGGAGCGACAATAGTCGGTGCACTTCTTATCGGAATTTCCCGGACTGTAGCGGCTGAATTTACATTTTATCTTGCAGTTCCGGTAATGTTCGGAGCAAGTCTGCTGAAACTTCTTAAATATGACGGCGGATTTACGGGGATTCAGCTCGGCATTCTTGGTGTGGGAATGATTACAGCGTTTATTGTTTCGGTATTTGTTATCAAGTTTCTTATGGACTACATCAAGAAGCACGATTTCAAGGCATTCGGCTGGTATCGCATAATTCTTGGCGGACTGGTGCTGATTTATTTCGGTGCAATGAGATTTATAAATTCATAATTTCTGACCGGCGGGCATAGTCTGCCGGTTTTTTGTGAATACCGGTTCTGATAACGTTAATTCCGGAATAAGATATAATATCATTGTTTATTTCGGGAGTGATATATATATGAAAAAACGTTCTGTGAATAAGCTGATATTCTACATTGTATCTGCCGAAGCGGTCGGATTTCTTTCGGCGGTTTTTTCAGGCGGATTCAATGATTTTTACCTGAGCCGTGAAAAACCTCCTCTTCTTCCGCCTGCGTGGGTATTTCCTTTAGTATGGATAATCCTGTATGCTGTCATGGGATTTTCTGCTGGTCTGATTCAAAACTCGGACAGTGAGGGTTATGAGAAAAAACAGGCTCTGCGGTTATACTGGATTCAGCTTTTTGTTAATTTTTTGTGGAGTATATTTTTCTTCCGGTTTGAAGCACTGACGATGGCATCAGTAACAGTGATTATACTTTTTATTCTTATTCTTATGATGATATATCTTTTCAGGAAAATCATTCCCTTGTCCGGAAATATCAACATACCATATCTGGTATGGACTGCATTTGCGACGTATCTGACGATATACATAAGCATACAGAACTGAAATATCTGACTGACAGAACATTAAAAAATTCCGTATCTTTTATTCAGATACGGAATGTATTTTTATATCTCAGAACCTGTATCAACAGATGATTCACCTGCCTTTCGCAAAAATTTATGTTCAGGGATTCACGAACAAATAAGCTGTTAATCAGCTGTTGATACAAGCTCTGATTTTTTAATGCCGGCAAGAGAGGTGAGCCGACGGCGGATTTCATTGGTGACGGTCATAATCAGTGCTTAAATAATGACCGCCTTTTTATACGAGATTTTTCTATCTCTTAACTTGTATACATTATAGCACGGAACAGACTTTTATAACACCTCTGAAATCCGATATTTCACAATAAAAAAACGCTGATTCTGATTTACAGTAAAAATTCCTGATTTCTTATTATTGTTTTGCCGTCGATTATGACTGTCAGACGGTGCGGAGCTTCGGCATCTGATTTAAGACCGTTCAGACCGGCGGCACGGATTATTGACGGATAGTCCTCATATGCTTCATCGAGGTCAACACTTCCGCTTATTCCGTCGACAGAACCGGTTGAAGATTTCTGCCACATTCCGTATGTTCCGCCGTAATTTGGCTTGGAAACGCCGTATTCCGCTATCCAAAGTGCATAGCGTTCACGGATATACTCCTCAGTGTATGCCGTGAGATTATATGAAGACATATAAAGACCGGCGAAATATCCGGCATTCTCCAGCGTATCGATAAATGAGCGGATTATTGCGCTTACTCTTGTTCGTCCAAGGCTGAATATCCCGCTTTCCTCGACATCGTAATACATAGGATATTCAAAGCGTTTGCCCTTTACGACTTCAAGGAACGCATTGGCTTCCTGAACAGCTTCTTCGGCAGAGGTTGCATAGCTGTACCAGTACGCACCCATCGGTATGCCGTTTTCCGAACAGCCTTTGTAGTTGGCTTCAAACCGTCTGTCAGTCTGTGAGGCAAGTCTGCCGTATCCGGCACGGAGAACAGCGAAATCTGTTTTTACATTTTCCCAGTTGATTATTCCCTGCCATTCCGATACATCGATTCCGTTTCTTATCATATCGTACTCCTTTTGATTATTATTATTTGCAGGAGATATTATTACAGTCTCCACGATAAATTGTATGCCCTGACTTCCGGATATATGTGTTCTGATTGTTGCGGTAAGTTCAAATCACAGCATTTCTGCTTGACTTTTCAGAACAGATAATGTATAATAATTCTAAGAGAAAGGGTGCGTAAAAAGTGAACAATAAAATAACAACGCTGATAACAGAACAGGAAATCAATGCGAAAATCCGTGAAGCCGGAAATTATATCAGCCGGAAATATTCCGGCAATCCCTTGCTTGTCGTGGGAATACTGAAAGGCTGTTTCATGTTCATGGCGGAACTTGCAAAAAATATTACAGTTCCGTGTGAATTTGGGTTCATGTCAGCCGAAAGCTACTGCGGAACGGAATCAACAGGCAGTGTAAATATAACGCTGGATTTGAAACAGGATATATCAGAATATCACGTAATAATTGCGGAAGATATAACAGATACCGGACGAACTCTGAAAAATATCAAAAAAATTCTTGAGGAACGCAGTCCGCTTTCATTATCGGTCATAACCCTGCTTGACAAGCCCGAACGCCGTGAAGTTGATTTTGTGCCGGATATGGCGTTGTTTACCATACCGGATATATTTGTTGTCGGATATGGTCTTGATTACAATGAATATTACAGAAATCTTCCGTATATCGGAAAACTTGAATAAATCGGAATAAAACGGCATCTGCCGGTTATGCGGTATGCCGGAATTTAATAAATCTTAAAGGAGAATTTAATTATGAATGCAGACAGAAGAAAAGTAGTGCTTATCGGCACAGGAATGGTTGGAATGAGTTTCGCCTATGCTCTCGTTAATCAGGGCGGAATATGCAACGAACTTGTGCTCATTGACGTGAACAAGGAAAGAGCTATGGGCGAGGCTATGGATTTGAATCACGGTCTTGCTTTCGGAAAATCGAATATGAAAATATACGCCGGTGAATACAGCGACTGTAAAGATGCTGATATTGTGGTTATCGCTGCCGGAGTTGCACAGAAAGACGGCGAAACACGTCTTGACCTGCTCCAGAGAAATGCCGCTGTTTTCCGTTCTATAATAACTCCGGTTGTAAAATCCGGATTTGATGGAATTTTCCTTGTTGCCACGAATCCGGTTGATATAATGACACGTGTTACATATGAACTTTCACGCTTCGGAGCGTCACGTGTTATCGGTACGGGAACATCGCTCGATACTGCACGTCTGCGGTATCTTCTCGGCGACTATTTCATGGTTGACCCGAAAAATATTCATGCGTATGTAATCGGTGAACACGGAGACAGCGAATTTGTTCCTATGTCGCAGATGATGCTTGCAACAAAGCACGTTTCCGAGATTCTTGATGATGAACGCAACGATTACTGTATTGACGATATGAAGAAAATCGAGGAGCAGGTCCGCACAGCCGCATATAAGATAATCGAGGCAAAACGTGCGACATATTACGGAATCGGAATGGCTATAACAAGAATTGTAAAAGCTATTCTCGGAGATGAAAACAGCGTTCTGACTGTATCGGCAAAACTTTGCGGAGAATATGACAGCAGAAATGTATTTGTCGGAGTTCCATGTATTATCGGCAGAAACGGCGTAAAGGAAATACTTGAACTTTCTCTCACGGACGAGGAAAAAGAAAAATTCAAACAGTCTGTGGAAATACTGGATAACAGCTTTAACGGCGTAATTTAAGAACCGTAAAATATACCGGTTCTGTGAGGGGGTTATTATGGGAAAATCAAAAATTATACCGGCGGTGACGGCGGTTCTGATTTTAAGTGGCTGTACGGATTTTTATGAAGTAGAAATTACGTCAAATCAGATAGAACCGCCGGTCAGACCGGTACAGAACATCATGCCGGAAGTAAAATGCGTTGCCAATGAAATCCATGATACAGAATGGTATTGGATTATGTGCGACGCATTCAGAGAGGGCAAAAAAAAGGCGACAGTTCCGGTTAAAGTCAAAAACGGCGATGTCAAAAAAGCATTGGCGGTTATTAATGTGGATTATCCGGAAATATTCTGGCTCGGCGGAACATACTATGCATCAACCGCCACGGACGGCTCGGAAGTAAGCGTGGATTTTCTGAAAAATTTTGATACCGATAAAATTCCGGAAATGCTCAAAGAACTGGAATCCGCCGGCGATAAGCTGATTGACGCAATACCGGACGGAAGCAGTGATTATGAAAAAATACTGTATGTTCATGATTACATTGCCGAGAATACAGAATATGATTATGAAGGTGCAGATGCTCCGGAATTTGGATTATGGGGTTCATCATATGGCTGTCTTGTTCAGGGGAAAGCCGTATGCAGCGGATATGCCGAGGCGTTCCAGTATATAATGAACAGACTGGGCATAGAATGCGGAATATGTACCGGTTCAAATCACGAATGGAACTATGTAAAGGTTGACGGCGAATATTACTGGACGGATATTACATGGGACGACACCGGCGACGATGTAAGTCATACATATCTGCTTTTCAATACAGACCAGCTTCTCCGGACACGCACGTTCATGACGGTTCAGGGAGATGTGCCGGAATGTACATCTCTTGAAAAAAGTTATTTCATGATGAACGGCGGATATTTTGAAACGTATGACGAAAAGGCTGTCATTGATTATATTGACAGCTGTTCCGGAAAAAGTCAGTGCGAAATGATGTTCGGGAGCTTTGAAGCCTATGAGGAAGCACTGACGGAGCTGATAGGTTCGGGAGCGGTAAAAAAATCAGAAGCCGTCGGAAGTTCCGGCGTTAAATATGTCCGTAATGACGATATGTTTGTGCTTGATATAGTATTCAAGGAGGCTGACATTTGAAAAAAATAATCTGTCTGATTATGCTCTGCTGTATGATGACCGGCTGTATCGAGGAAATAACGGAAATGCCGGTATCAGATGAACCGGAATCAGTTCCGTCCGAAGAACTGTACAGCGGTATTCTTGAAAGTCTCCGGAATATGTCTGATTTTTCGGAATACAAAGGCTATGTTTCCGCCGATGATGCACAGTCTGCCGTTGAAAAAATATGCCGTGAATATCCTGAATTTTTCTGGATAGACGGATACACGGTCAAGAGCGGTCAGCGGAAATCTTCAATTGAATTTGAACTCCTTAACGGTGTCGAAGCGGAAAATCTCGGAGATATGAGAAAAAAATTCAGCGAATCGGCAGACAGAGTGCTGAATGAGATTTCTCCGGAACTTGACGACTATGAAAAAATAGTAAGCGTGCACGATTATCTGATAAACAATACGGTATATGACCATGACGGAGTTGAATCCGACGGAAACGGTCTGTGGGGAACGGCTTACGGCTGTCTTGTGGACGGAAAGGCAGTATGTCAGGGATATTCCGAAGCGTTCAAATACATAATGGACAGACTCGGAATAGAATGCGGAATCGTTACCGGAACTGCCGGAACTTCCGACCCTTACGGAGACAGCGGAAATTCCGAACCTCTGCCCCATGCGTGGAATTATGTCCGCCTTGACGGTATGTATTACTGGATTGACGTGACATGGGACGACCCTGACGATAAAGTTTCCGGAATGCCGGTCATGCACACGTATTGTCTGATTGATGATGAACGAATAAAACGCACACGCATTTTTGATTCCGGTCAGGGATTTATTCCGTCATGTTATTCAATGGACGATAATTATTATGTCAGAAACGGAGCATATATAAAATTCTGCAATGATGAGGCAGTGAGTTCGGCAATTTTATCGAGCCCGTACAGCGGGGAAGCCGAACTTATGTTTTCGGATTCAGATGTTTACAACAAATCCCTGAAAATGCTTTTTCAGGACGGCGGACTCTGGAATATAGCGGAATCTGCCGGAATAGGCGAGTCGGTCAGCTACACGACCGACGATATTATGTATACCCTTAAAATAAGCTATTGAGAATCTGCCTGCACAGAAATTTTCTTGTGCCGACAGATTTTCAAAGCTGTTTCTTTTCGCAGGAAATACTTGCAAAAAATAATCAGATATGATATAATCTAAATCTGAATAACTATTTTTTCGTTGAAAGGATTATATTATGGCAAAGAAAAAGGATTATGGCAACGATAGTATCACCATGCTGAAAGGTGCTGACAAGGTTCGCAGGAGACCGGCGGTCATATTTGGTTCGGACGGTCTTGACGGCTGTGAGCATTCTGTTTTTGAGGTTATTTCAAATTCCATTGACGAAGCCCGTGCGGGTTACGGCGAAAGGATAATAATTACCTGTTTCCGTGACAATGTTATTGAAGTCGAGGATTTCGGGCGTGGCTGTCCCGTTGATTTCAACAACAACGAACAGCGTTACAACTGGGAACTTGTATACTGCGAACTTTATGCCGGCGGAAAATATGATTCTTCTTCCGAATCGTATGAATATTCCCTCGGTCTTAACGGTCTCGGACTTTGTGCCACGCAGTTTGCATCGGAATTTATGGACGTTGAGGTAATAAGGGACGGTTTCAGATATAATCTGCATTTTGAAAAGGGCGAAAATATCGGCGGACTTATGAAAGAACCCTGCGGAAAAAATCAGACCGGCACGAAAACACGCTGGAGACCTGATTTGGAAGTTTTTACGGATATTAATATTCCGGAAGATTTTTTTCATGATATTCTGAGACGGCAGGCGGTAGTCAATCCGGATATACTTTTTGTTCTTCGCTATGAGAATGAGGACGGAATATTCAATGAAACGGAGTTTATCTATAAAAACGGAATAACCGATTACGTCATGGAAACAGCAGGCGGAAATTCTCTTACCTCGGTACAGCACTGGACTGCCGAAAAACGAGGAAAAGACCGTGACGACAAGCCTGAATATAAAGTAAAATTAGATGTTGCACTGACTTTTTCAAACAAGGTTAAACTGACGGAATATTATCACAATTCAAGCTTCCTTGAACACGGAGGCTCTCCGGAAGATGCCGTGAAACGTGCATTCACCGCACAGATAGACAGCTATATAAAGTCTGTGAACGGCTATCAGAAAAACGAAAGCAAAATAAAATATGAAGATATTGAAGAATGTCTGATTCTTGTTTCGTCATCTTTTTCAACTCAGACATCATACGAAAATCAGACGAAAAAGGCGATTACAAACAAGTTTATCCGTGAAGCAATGACGGAATTTCTGCGTCATCAGCTTGAAGTATATTTCATTGAAAATCCTGACGAAGCCAACAAGATTGCGGAGCAGGTTCTTTTAAATAAAAGAAGCCGTGAAAATGCAGAAAAAACCCGTCTGAACATGAAAAAGAAACTCTCCGGAACTATCGACCTTGCAAACAGCGTGGAAAAATTCGTTGACTGCCGTACAAAAGATATATCACGGCGTGAAATATATATCGTTGAGGGTGATTCTGCTCTCGGTTCTGTAAAGCTCGCCCGTGATGCGGAATTTCAGGCGGTTATACCGGTTCGTGGAAAGATACTCAACTGCCTTAAAGCAGAATATTCAAAGATTTTCAAAAGCGAGATAATAACCGATTTGATAAAAGTTCTCGGCTGTGGAGTTGAAGTGACAGCAAAAGCCAATAAGGAACTCTCAACTTTTGATATAAACAATTTCCGCTGGAACAAAATAGTAATATGTACAGATGCGGACGTTGACGGATTCCAGATACGGACGCTGATTTTAACAATGCTGTATCGGCTCACGCCCACGCTTATCGAGCAGGGATATGTATTCATTGCGGAATCTCCGTTGTTTGAGATAACGACTAAGGATAAGACATATTTTGCATATACGGAACAGGAAAAACAGCGTATATTGAAGAAAATCGGCAATAAGAAACATACAATACAGCGTTCAAAGGGTCTCGGCGAAAACGAACCGGATATGATGAATCTTACTACAATGAATCCCGATACACGCCGTCTCATAAGAGTTACGGCTGACGATATACGTGAATCCGCCGAAGTTTTTGAAATGCTTCTCGGAGACGATTTACAGGGACGAAAGGATTATATTTCGCAGTACGGTGCGGATTATCTTGAATTTGCTGACATTTCTTGATTTTATTTCTTTATAAGGAGAGACTATGGCACGAAAGAAAAATACCGGAAAACCTGCTGTATTCAGGCACGAAGCCTATATAGAGGGTTCCGGCTCTGTTGTTGATGAAAAAATATCGGATACGCTCAAAAAAAATTATATGCCCTACGCCATGAGCGTTATAATATCACGGGCATTGCCTGAAATTGACGGATTCAAGCCCTCGCACCGCAAGATACTCTATATGATGTATAAGCGTGGACTGCTTAATCCGGAACGTGAACGTTCAAAGTCGGCAAACGTGGTAGGCGAGACAATGAAGCTTAATCCACACGGCGACCAGGCAATATATGAAACTCTTGTGCGTCTTACACGTGGAAACGAAGCACTTCTGCACCCTTATGTCGATTCAAAGGGAAATTTTGGAAAGCAGTATTCGTCCCGTATGCGTGCGGCGGCATCACGTTATACGGAAGTAAAGCTGGAAAAGATATGCAACGAGCTTTTCCGTGATATTGACAGGGAAACAGTTGATTTTGTCCCGAACTATGACAATACCATGCAGGAACCTACGCTCCTGCCGGCAACGTTTCCGACTGTTCTGGTCAACTCAAATACCGGAATCGCCGTATCTATGGCAAGCAATGTATGTCCGTTCAATCTTGCGGAAATATGCGAGACCACAATTGCACTTATGAAAAATCCGGAGCATGATATTATAAAAACACTTAAAGGTCCGGATTTCCCCGGCGGCGGATTTCTTCTTTATGATGAGGACGAACTGAATAAAGTGTATGAAACAGGACGGGGAAGTATAAAGCTACGGTGTAAATACATCTATGACAAGCCGTCAAATTGCCTTGAAATCACGGAAATTCCGTATACTACCACTATCGAGGCTATTATTTCAAAGGTTGCGGAACTTGTCAAATCCGGCAAACTGCGTGAAGTATCATATATCCGTGACGAAACCGGTATTGACGGTCTTAAGATTGCCATAGACCTTAAACGAGGCACTGACCCCGAAAAGCTTATGCAGAAACTTTACAGGCTGACACCGTTGCAGGACAGTTATCCGTGCAACTTCAACATACTTATAGCCGGAACTCCGAAAGTCATGGGAGTAAGGGAAATACTTTCGGAATGGACGGCTTTCCGTGAGGAATGCGTCAAACGCCGTACTTATTTTGATTTGCACAGAAAAAAGGAAAAACTTCATCTTCTGGAAGCTTTGGCGAAAATACTTCTTGACATCGATAAGGCGGTAAATATAATCCGTGGAACGGAAAACGAGGACGAAGTTGTGCCGAATCTTATGGCAGGATTCGGAATCGACGAGGTTCAGGCGGAATATGTCGCAGAAATAAAGCTCCGGAACATCAACCGGCAGTATATTCTCCGCCGTATCGAGGACGTTGATGTTCTCAGAAACGAAATCGCAGAGCTTGAGGAAATACTCGGAGACAGAAACAAGATAAGACGTGTGATTATCGGCGAACTTAAAAAAGTTGCGAAAACATACGGAAAACCAAGAAAAACGCAGTTCTACTATAAATCCGATGAAGAAGAATCGGTTGATATTGATGATACGCCGGATTATCCTGTAAATATATTTGTGACGGACAGCGGATATTTCAAGAAGATAACTCCCCAGTCCCTCAGAATGAGCGGTGAACAGAAGCTTAAAGAGGGAGATTATATTCGTCAGATAATCGAGGCAACAAATAAGACGGAGCTTATTTTCTTTACAGACAAAGCACAGGCTTATAAATCAAAAGCGAGTTCGTTTGACGACAGCAAGGCGAGTATTATGGGTGATTATCTTCCGGCAAAGCTTGGATTTGACGAGGGAGAATCGCTTAAAATACTTGTTCCGACTACAGATTACAGCGGATATATGATATTCTTTTTTGAAAACGGAAAAGTAGCAAAAATTCCGCTTGATTCATACGCAACCAAAACCAACCGGCGGAAGCTGACAAAGGCATTTTCGGAAAAGTCTGTCCTTATTTCGGCGGTTTTCGTTGCAGGTGATACAGATGTTCTGCTCCGGACATCAGACGGTCATGCACTTGTTTGTAATACCGGAATGATACTTCCTAAATCAACAAGGGACTCTCAGGGAGTTCAGGTAATCAGTCTCCGCAGGAATGCTGTTCTGGAATCGGCGGAGGTTATTCCGGAAGAAAAAGCCAATGAGTTTGAAAAATATCGTGTATCAACAGTTCCGTCAGCCGGAAAGCCGGAAAAGGACACCGGCGAGGCAAATCAGCTTACATTTGTTTAGAGTCTGATTTCACGGGAGTTTTGATATAAAATCGAAATAACTTTATAATATGCGGAGAACAGAGTTCTCCGCTAATCTGACAATAATGACAGAAAATAAAAAAAGACACGGATAAGTAAAAAGAGATAAAAACAGACGGAAAGAGAGGTAAAAACGATGGACAACAGTATTGTAATGATTGCAATAGCAGTACTTGATATATGTGCTCTTGTACTCATGATAACATCATGTGTTGAACGTCATTCGGGGCGGAAACGTTGGAGCAAGATGACTTCTGATATGGAACTTGCGGAAAATGACAGGATATTCCCTCTTGAATGCGATGAAATATTGATAGGGAGACACGCTTCGGCAGATATACGTATTCAGGATATGTCGGTATCACGTTACCACGCAATGCTTAATGTAAGCGGTGGGAAATGGTCTGTTACTGATTTAAATTCCAAATCCGGAATATATGTCAACGGAAGAAAGGTTCAGAATATAAGGCTTTATGAAGGAGATGTAATAGTTCTCGGGACACGCCGGCTTGTTTTCAGGAGAAAGGAGTTACAGCGATGAGTAATCCGGTATCATACTTTTTTTCATGTCTTTTTGTGCTTGCTGCTCACGGAACAATGCTTTTCAGTGTGTTTTCCAACGGAAAATACAGCAGTGTAAATGATGTGGTCATACTTGCGGCGGCGGTTATCGGGCTTGATTTGTTGTATTTCATAGTAATGCCGTTTTTCCGGCAAAAAACATACGCCGTTGATTTCATGCTTGTTCTTATTCTGAATATGAGTATTATATTTCAGTCATGTTTCGGAGGAGTAAAGCTTGATGTGAAGCATTTTGTGACCTGTATAACAGCTCTTGCCTCATGCCGTGCAGGATATATCCTGTGCTGTGACCACCGCTGGATAGAGAGCAAGAAAAAATTTATATGGGCAGGAATCGGCATACTTATGGTGATAATCCTGCTGTTTACCGGAAGTCGCAGTATGTGGATAGATTTGGGATTCATGACAATACAGCCGTCAGAATTTATAAAACCTCTGCTGATACTTGCCTGTGCCACATCGGTTTCGGAACAGCAGAACAAGCATCAGATATGGAAATTCAATATAGTATACGATAACCTGATAATTTTCGGAATCACAGCGGTGGTACTGTTGTTCCAGTGGTGGTGCAGGGATTTGGGAAGTATACCGACTTTCGGAGCGATATATGCTTCGGGATTTATTCTGCGTATCTGTTATCCGAAAGCAAAATATTCCAAAAAGACTCTTATAATCGCCGGAATCTGTGTTGCGGTTCTGGGAATTGTGGCAATTATAGTTGCTCCGCCGTATGTCAAGGAACGTATATTCGTGAATATCTGGGACGATACAAGCGGAACAGGCTATCAGCAGTCAAAAGCGTTAATCGGAATAGCCGAGGGAGGCTGGTTCGGCAAGGGAGCAGGAAACGGAATGCTCCATGATGTCTTTGCAAGCGAAAGCGATATAGTATTTGCAACTATATGCGAGGAATGGGGACTTCTCTTTGCACTTATGATGATTCTCATGCTCCTGATAATGACCGCAATGCCGTTGATAAATCCTCCACGTTCATATTATCACGGAAATATCTGTGCCGGAGTATGTGCGGCATTCACGGTACAGATGGCACTTAATATTTTTGGTTCGTGCAATATGATACCGTTTACCGGAGTAACGTTGCCGTTTATATCGGAGGGCGGAAGTTCAATGGTTACAAGCGGATTCATGATAGGAATGATAGTAGCGTCACAGTCTCCGGAGTTTAATCAGGCTGTCCGCAGTACGGGAACTACGAGAACTATGAATCGGGGTTGATTGTCATGAAAAGTATAAGAAGATGCCAGCATATTATCACAGTTTTCCTGTCTGTCTTTATTATCGGAACTGTAATTCTTGTCCTGCGGATAAACAGGGAAGCACCGTTTTATATGAGTCATTCCGAAAATTACGAGCTCGGCATGGTTTACGACAGAAACGGAGATGTTCTGTTTGACGGACTGGGAAAGGGAGAATATCCGGACAATCATTTTATAGATGTGGGAAATCTTATCGGCGACGACAAGGGGCAGATGGAAAATACTCTTGTGGCAAAGAATATAGACAAACTCAATAATTACAGCTTTTCAGCCGGAATCGTCCGTGAGGGCGGAAAAGCGGCTATATATACAACTCTTGACCATTCGGCAAACCGTGCCGTATATAATGCGTATATGGGAGCAAAAGGCTGTGCCGTGGCTTATAACTACAAAACCGGCGAGATACTGGTATGCACAAGTCTCCCTAATATCGACCCGACAAAAGGATACGGAAATATCGGAAATATGGAATCCGGTACGCTTATTTCAAAGGCAATGTACGGAACAGTCCCAGGTTCTACGCAGAAAGTCAGCACGGTTATTTCGGCAATGGAGATAATGGGAAAGGAAAAACTTTTTTCAAAAAAATACAGCTGTCAGGGATTCTATATAAACGGAACAGACGGGAAAATAGATTGTCATAACTCATACGGTCACGGTGAACAGAATATACAGCAGGCTGTCGAAAACAGCTGTAATCCGTTTTTCGCTCAGCTTGTCGAGGACGAGGATATGTCTCTTGAAAAGATAAAGGATATGTATACAAAATTAGGATATGCAGTAAGCGACGGCGAAAATGATGCGGAAATGAAGTACATAGACATCAACGGAATAGAATGTGAAAGAGCATCAACAACACTTACGGATTCCGCTGATTTTTCCACGCAGTGGGGCTGTATCGGACAGGGCGAAACTCTTGCCAGTCCGGTTCAGCTGATGATGTGGCAGAGTGCAGTCGCCAACGGAACAGGAAAGATGACTATGCCGTATCTCATAGAACGTGTTACCGATGTATACGGCGATGAAACAGAAAGTTCTGAAACAAACTACAGCGAACAGCTTTTCAGTTCCGAAACCGCCGAAACAGTAAAACAGATACTTCTTACCAACGGTGAAAATCACTATGCATATTCTATCCCCGGATATAATGTCGCAATAAAGAGCGGTACTGCTCAGGTAAAGGACGGAGCAGAGGAAAATGCACTCCTTGTGGGATTTGTAAACGATACAGCAAATCCTATAGCATTCTGCGTTGTGCTGGAAAACAAATACAGTACTCCCGCAGTTGCGGAAAATATCGTAACAACCATGCTGAATAATTTATGCAGTAACTGATTTGTTGAATCCTACAAAAATGCAGAAAAATATTGTATAAAATAAACAAAAATATCAAAAAGCCCTTGTAAAATTTGTTTTATTGTGTTATAATGTAGTCATGGTAATTCACAGATGTGCAATGCCGTATCATTAAACTTTTGTCTTGATTCGTCAAGGTCAAAAAGGAGGACTACAATTATGAAAATTACTATCGCAGCAAAAAAAATGCAAGTTCCGCAGAACTTCACTGAATACGCAGAATCAAAACTCGATGCAAAACTCGGAAAATTTTTCGGCGATGAAGCCGATGCCAAAATCGTGATGTCTGAAGTTAAAAATCAGATAGTCATTGAGCTTACAGTTAAATATAACAGCATTATCTATCGTGCAGAGCGTTCAGCCGTTGACAAGAACGCCGCTCTTGACGATGCTATCGATAAAATTATCAGACAGATACGCAAGAATAAGACAAAGGTCGAAAAGAAACTCAAGGACTCCGCATTCAAGCAGTCATTCACAGAGCCTGTTGAGGAAATCGCACATTACGATGTCATCAAGGAAAAGAAGTTCAAGCTCCGTCCTATGGATACGGAAGAAGCTGTACTCCAGATGAATCTTCTGGGTCATACATTCTTTATGTTCCTCAATGCCAAGACAGGTGCGGTAAATGTGGTGTACAAGCGTGCCGACGGAACTTACGGTCTGCTTTCACCGGATAACAACTGATAATAATTCCAAAGCCTGTACCGACAGTGTATTCATAGACCGTCGGTACAGTTTCTTTAGGTAAGGAGAATTTATATGGATGAAAACAAAAGAATTGTAATCGAAAAGAGAATAAACAGAACAGGAGAGAATCTCCGGAAGAATAATATGGAGTTCTATTATGCTCCTACCAGTGCAGAAGTAAAGGATATTGTAAAATCTCTGCTCAAAGAGGGAGATACTATTACTCACGGCGGTTCTGTTTCCATGAAAGAATGTGGCATTTCAGAGCTTATCAGTTCGCCGGAATATAATTACATGGACAGAACAAAAGTTCCGCCGGAAGAAATCAAGGATTTCTACAGAAAATCTTTCTTTGCAGATGTCTATATTTCGAGTGCAAATGCAATTACAGAGGACGGCGTGCTGTACAACGTTGACGGAAACAGCAACAGAATCGCCGCTATTGCATACGGCCCTGAAAGCGTTATCATAATTGCAGGATATAATAAAATTGTTAAAAATCTTGAGGAAGCTGAAATCAGAGTAAAGACAGAAGCAGCTCCGCCGAACTGCGTCCGCCTGAACTGTAAGACATACTGTGCCGAAACAGGCGAATGTGTATCGCTTTCAAAATCCGGCAGACAGATTCCGGACGGCTGTTCAGGAGACGGACGCATATGCTGTAATTATCTTATTTCGGCACAGCAGAGACACAAGGGTAGAATCAAGGTTATCATTGTCGGAGAAGAACTGGGATATTAATTGAGTTAGTATAGTATAACTTTGATTCCGGTTTTATTTATAAAAAATGCTTGATTAAAATAAGCAGATGTTGTATAATATTATTGTATGTGGAACGGATTTACGTTCCAAATATCTGAAAGGAGTATTGAAAAATGATTTATTCTCACGAAGTTGAAACAATGTGCCCTATCGCTCAGGGCGTTGCTCACGGTGCAGCTCCGATTCCGGAGGAGGCAAAATGGGTAAAGGCTAAGGAAATCAAGGATATTTCCGGTTTCACTCATGGTATCGGCTGGTGCGCACCTCAGCAGGGTACTTGTAAACTTACTCTCAATGTCAAGGAGGGCGTTATTCAGGAAGCTCTCGTTGAGACTATCGGCTGTTCCGGTATGACACATTCGGCAGCTATGGCAGCAGAAATTCTCCCGGGCAGAACTATCCTCGAAGCTCTTAACACAGACCTCGTATGCGATGCTATCAACACAGCTATGAGAGAACTTTTCCTCCAGATAGTTTACGGACGTTCACAGTCTGCTTTCTCTGAGGGCGGTCTCGTTGTAGGTGCAGGTCTTGAAGACCTCGGAAAAGGTCTCCGTTCACAGGTTGGTACAATGTACGGAACTCTTGCAAAAGGCCCTCGTTATCTCGAAATGACAGACGGCTATGTTACCGGTATTGCACTTAACGAAGAAAACGAAATAATCGGCTATAAGTTCGTAAACTTCGGCAAGATGATGGACTTCATCAAGGCAGGCGACGACGCAAATACTGCTTTTGAGAAGGCTCAGGGTCAGTACGGCAGAGTTGCTGATGCAGTTAAGATTGTTGACCCCAGAAAAGAATAAGGAGGATATACAAAATGGCTTTATTTGAATCATACGAGAGACGTGAAAAGCAGATTCTTGATGTAATCAAGGCTTACGGAATCGATACTATCGAACAGTGTGCTGATGTCTGCAAAGAAAAAGGTCTCGATATTTATAAGCTCGTTGAGGGCATTCAGCCTATCTGTTTTGAAAATGCAAAATGGGCTTACACTGTAGGCTGTGCTATCGCTATCAAGAAGGGCTGTACAAGAGCTGCTGACGCTGCTGCTGCTATCGGCGAAGGACTTCAGGCTTTCTGTATTCCGGGTTCTGTAGCAGACCAGAGAAAAGTTGGTCTTGGTCACGGAAATCTTGGAAAAATGCTCCTTGAAGAAGAAACAGAATGTTTCGCATTCCTTGCAGGTCACGAATCATTTGCAGCTGCTGAGGGTGCTATCGGTATCGCTGAAAAGGCAAACAAGGTACGTCAGAAGCCTCTCCGTGTTATTCTTAACGGTCTCGGAAAGGACGCCGCTCAGATTATTGCAAGAATCAACGGCTTTACATATGTTGAAACAGAAATGGATTACCATACAGGCGAAGTAAAAGAAGTATTCCGCAAGGCATATTCAGAAGGTCTCCGTTCTAAGGTAAACTGCTATGGTGCAAATGATGTTACAGAGGGCGTTGCTATCATGTGGAAAGAAAATGTTGATGTTTCTATCACAGGAAACTCCACTAACCCGACACGTTTCCAGCACCCCGTTGCAGGAACTTATAAGAAAGAGCGTACAGATGCCGGCAAGAAGTATTTCTCAGTAGCTTCAGGCGGCGGTACAGGACGTACACTTCACCCTGACAATATGGCAGCAGGTCCTGCTTCATACGGTATGACAGATACTATGGGACGTATGCACTCAGACGCACAGTTTGCAGGTTCTTCATCAGTTCCGGCACACGTTGAGATGATGGGTCTTATCGGTATGGGTAATAACCCGATGGTAGGTGCTACAGTAGCTTGCGCAGTTGCTGTTGAGGAAGCTATGAAGTAAGATTTATATAATAATTAATCCCCTGAATTACGCATTCAGGGGATTTTTTTGAACTGTAAGAAACAATCTGTTTTAATTATAGTGTTCTGTTATCATAGTTTATTTTTCTGTTTCAGTCTGTCAAAAACGATATTATATCCGTCGCTTCCGTCCTGCAATGAACGGTTCACACGGCTGATAGTAGCGGTACTTGCGCCGGTTTCGGAGACGATGCTGTTATATACACGATGTTCATCTAACAGACGTGCAACGTGAAAACGCTGTGCAAATGATTTGAGTTCGATTGTAGTGCATAGGTCTGTAAAGAACTTGTAGCAGTCATCAACGGTTTCGAGGGTGAGGACGGCTTCAAAGAGCATATCCATATTTTCTGATTTTATTTTATCATTCATCTGATTAACTCCAGTCTGCTCATGTGAGCGAATATTTTCATATATTATTTTAGCACAATAATGTGTGAAAGTAAAGTGAATTTGAAAAAAATAAAGAGGAAAGAAGAATCTTTCCTCGTTAAGATGACCAGACCGATAAGCCGGGTTCTGTCGGGTGCGGCAATTTATCTACACTTATCGTTGCCGATAAGTTCAAGCCGTCATTACTGAATATCCGCCGAGCAGACGTTAAGATATTCAGCACCAATAGACGTTGCATCGGATAGGGTTTACATGGCAGTGCAGTCTCCTGCACTCCGGTGAGCTTTTACCTCGCCTTTCCACCTTTACCTGAAGATATATCAGGAAGTTTATTTCTGTTGCACTTGCCCTAAGGTCGCCCTCGGCTGTCGTTAACAGCTATCCTGCTCTGTGATGCCCGGACTTTCCTCATAAACATAAAACGTTTCCGCTGCCGCATAGTCTGCTCACGGTGATATTGTAACATAAAAAATCAAATTTGTCAAGTGAATCATTAAGATTTTATGGAAATAAATTTCCGATACATAATTTTTTATTCAAATATTAAGTATAAAAAATAATATTTAATCTAAATCAGATTGAAATGCCGGAGAGCATTATATATACCGTCTTCGTGCAGAGGAGCTGTTATGTATGATACATAGGGATAAATAGATTCCGCACCTCCCATGGCGATACTGTTCGGAACAGCAGTAAGCATAGGGAGGTCATTGGCACTGTCTCCTATGGCGTAGGCGTTTTCAAGCGGAATATCAAGTTTTTCAAGAATCAGATTTATTGCGGTAGCTTTGGAAAATCCTTTCGGTACATTTTCATAGAATCCGTGACCACGGTCGATAATGTCAAAATTTTTACCGGTTTCACGGAGGAAAAGTTCAAAATTGCAGTTTTCATTTTTCCATACCACGAATTTGTCAAACATGAAATTTTCGTCCTCGACACGCCGGCTTATATCTATGCCGGATTCAACGAAATTTTTCAGGAAATCTTCAAGCTGAGCGTTTACGGGAGCAAGATTATCAAAGAAATATCCGTCCTTATGCTCATATACCGGAGTAACACCGCATTTCCGCATAAGACGGGCAGTTTCACGGCAGAAATCCTGTTCAAGTCTGTTGTACAGCAGAATATCGCCGTTGTATTCAATATAAGTTCCGCACCCGCATATAATCCCGTCGAAACCGAGGGAACGGACATTTTTATTTACGTTGAATGCAGTTCTTCCGGTATTTATAAAAGTAACACAGCCGTTTTTCCTTGCGAGTGATATTGCGGTTCGGGTGCTTTCCGGAATAGTCATAAGTCCGTCTTCAGAAACAAGAGTACCGTCAATATCAAAAAATATAACAGATTTCACAAAATCAACCAGCCTTTCAGAAAAAATTTACAATGTGTACGGCTTATTTATTATAACATAATATACAGCAGTTGTCAAAGAGAGAAAAAAATATAGTTTCGTGAAAAGTTGATGAATAAAATGCTTGCTTTTTTTTATGAAATATAGTATAATGTAATATAGCCGTTATTATCGTTTTTTAACCCGGCGATTTTGCGGTATTCATTCACACAAACGATAACCATAAAAAGTGGAGAATATCATATGGAACAGACTATCAAAAGCAGTAAGAACACAGAAAACGGCAATACCTTTTACGCTATTGCCATGAGAGGTCTTGTTGCATTCCCGAAAATGGTAATGCACTTCGATGTATCAAGAGATAAGACAGTTGAGGCCGTCGAGAGGGCAGTCAAGGAAAATGAAAAAATTTTCCTCGTTGCACAGCGTGAGATATGTGTCGAGAATCCGAAAGCGTCCGACCTGTATAAAGTAGGTGTGGTTGCGGAAATAAAACAGGTTCTCAGACTTCCGGATAATGTCATGAAAATAATCGTTGAGGGAGTTTACAGGGCTAATCTTGTACATCTTATTGATGACGGAGAAGTTCTGCGTGCCGAAGTAAAACGTACGGCTACATATTCACGGGGCAAAGTTGACAAGATAGAAGCAGAAGCTCTTATGCGTTCTGTAAAAGACGTTTTTGAACGCTATATGTCTTTCTTTCCTCGTGTACCAGATGAACTTCTTTCATCAGTTGTCACACAGAACGACCCGGTAAGACTTTTTGAATCTGTAGCTTTCAATGTCAATATTAACTACAAGGACAAGCAGATGCTTCTTGAAGAATCAGGCGTACTGAGCAAACTTTCAATACTTTATTCAAGCCTTACTTCTGAAGTTGAAATACTGGAACTTGAAAATCTTATAAATGAACAGACAAAAAAGAGCATTGACAAGGGACAGAAAGAATACTATCTCCGTGAACAGATGCGTATTATTCAGGAACAGCTCGGCGAGGACGATGCGGAAGAAGTTTTTAATATCACCAATCAGATAATGGAACTGAAAATCGATGAAAAAAGCCGGGATAAACTTCTTAAGGAAGCAGACCGGCTCGGAAAAATGCCTCCGGCATCGCAGGAAGCATTCGTTATAAAAAATTATCTTGATACCGTTCTTTCACTTCCGTGGGGAAAATATACAAAATCAAAACTTTCCATGGAAAAAGCGGAGGCGGTTCTTGATAAAGAACATTACGGTCTGAAAAAAGTAAAGGAACGTATACTGGAATTTTTAGCAGTTCATATGCTCAACCCCGATATAAAGGGACAGATAATATGTCTTGCAGGCCCTCCCGGTATCGGAAAGACTTCTATAGCGAGGTCGGTCGCCAAGGCTATGGGCAGAAAATATGTACGTGTTTCGCTTGGCGGTGTAAGAGATGAGGCGGATATAAGAGGTCACAGAAAAACATATGTCGGAGCTATGCCGGGACGTATAATCACGGCTCTCCAGCAGGCAGGCTCGGCGAATCCGCTTATACTTTTCGATGAAATTGACAAGCTGTGCAGTGACATAAAGGGAGACCCGGCGTCTGCTATGCTCGAAGTCCTTGACAGCGAGCAGAATAAGGATTTCCGTGACCATTTCCTTGAAGTGCCGTTTGATTTGAGCAAGGCGGTATTTATTACTACGGCAAATAATGTGGGCGATATTCCTGCTCCTCTTCTTGACCGTATGGAACTTATCGAACTTCCCAGCTATACCGCAGAAGAAAAATTCCATATAGCCAAGGAACATCTTCTCCCGAAACAGCTTAAAGAACACGGCTTGAAAGGAACACAGCTGAAAGTGCAGGACAATGCAATGCACGATATTATAGGATTCTACACCAAGGAAGCCGGAGTTCGTACTCTTGAACGCTGTATCGCATCGCTTTGCAGAAAGACAGCAAAGAAAATTGCCGACGGAACGGCAAAACGCATTACGGTAAAGGCTGAGGAAATTGAAAACTGGCTCGGTACAAGAAAATATACATCTGACCTCGTATCAAAGGAAAATCAGGTCGGTGTTGTAAACGGTCTTGCATGGACTTCGGTCGGCGGAGTTCTTATGCCTCTTGAAGTAATTATCCTTGAGGGAACAGGCAAGATTGAAGTTACTGGTTCTCTCGGCGATGTCATGAAGGAAAGTTCACGGATTGCCGTGAGTTACGTCAGAAGTCTTGGGGACAGATACGGCATTGACAAGGATTTCTATAAAAATAAAGATATGCACATTCATGCTCCGGAGGGTGCAGTTCCGAAAGACGGCCCGTCGGCAGGAGTTACAATGACTACGGCTGTAGTATCTGCATTGTCAGGCAGAAAAGTGCGTTCCGATACTGCAATGACCGGAGAAATAACTCTGCACGGAAAAGTCCTCCCGATAGGCGGACTCCGTGAAAAGACCATGGCTGCATATAAATCAGGAATAAAACGAGTTATTATTCCGATTGACAATAAGCCGGATTTGGAAGAAGTTGACGATTCCGTGAAAAATTCACTTGAATTTATATTTGCGGAAAATCTCGCAGATGTTCTTGAAAATGCCCTTGTTCCGGAGGAAAATCTCAATGAAGCTGAATTATAATAAGGCAGAATATGTCGCCTCATACGGAACATTTTCGCAGATACCGGATTCCGACAGAATCGAAATAGCTTTTGCAGGTCATTCAAATGTGGGAAAATCAACGCTGATAAATAAACTTTTCAACCGCAAGAATCTTGCAAGAGTAAGCTCTGTACCAGGAAAAACAGCGACAATAAATTTTTACGGTCTGGAAAATATATATTTTGCAGACCTCCCCGGTTATGGATATGCAAAGGTTGCAAAATCCGAAAAAGAACGCTGGGCAGGTCTGATTGACGGCTATCTCGGCTCGGAAAGAAATATAAGGCTTGTATTTATGCTTGTTGATATGCGTCATGCTCCCACAAAGGACGACATAAAAATGATAGATTATCTTATTGACACGGAAATGCCCTTTGTACTGGTTCTGACGAAAGCTGACAAGCTGAAAAAAAATGAACGCATAAAGCGTATGGAAGCGTTCAGGACAGAAATACCATGTTTCGATGATATGCACGTGATTCCGTTTTCCTCCATGACTTTCGAGGGCGTGGAGGAACTCCGGAACATAGTGGAAGAAATATGCGAGGATTAAAAAATCATAAAAATCAGGAAAATCGGAAAGGAAGTAAAATATGCTTGTATCGGAGAATTTAAGCATAAACGAAAACGGAAATCTTGTAATCGGCGGTGCTGATACGGTCGAACTCGCCGGAAAGTACGGAACTCCGCTTTATGTAATGGACGAACAGCTTGTCAGAAAAAACTGTCGCCGTTTCAATGAGAGTATAAAAAAATTCTACGGCGAAAAGGGTCGTGTGCATTATGCAAGCAAGGCACTTTCATGTATGGAAATGTGCCGTATTGTCGGAAGCGAGGGACTCGGTCTTGATGCCGTCTCCATAGGCGAACTCTATACCGCCGTAAAATCCGGATTTGATGCGTCAAAAATCGGATTCCACGGAAACAACAAGACAGATGCAGAACTTGAATACGCTGTCGGAATCGGTGTGGGACATATCATAGTTGACAATATCAGCGAACTCCACAGACTTGAAAAAATCGCACAGGAAAAGGGAAAGAAACCGCATATCATGTTCCGGATAAAACCCGGAATAGATGCACATACTCACGATTTCGTGAAAACAGGTCAGATAGACAGTAAATTCGGATTCGCACTTGAAACAGGTGAAGCCTTTGAAGCAGTAAAAGAAGCCGTATCGTGCGAAAATGTCGAGCTTTACGGCGTACACTGTCATATCGGTTCACAGATTTTTGATATAGACCCATTCGAGGAAGCCGCTAAGGTAATGCTTGAATTTATCGCCAAAATCAAAAACGAACTGAATTATGAAATCAAGGGTCTTAATCTCGGCGGAGGATTCGGAATAAAATATCTTAATGAGCATGACCCTCAGCCGTTTGAAGTATTCATGGAACGTGTTGCCGGAGTTGTTTCCGCTGAATGTGAAAAGCTGAATATTTCCCGTCCTTTTATTTACATAGAACCCGGTCGCTCAATCGCCGCACCTGCCGGAATCACACTTTACACGGTCGGAGCTCGCAAGGAAATCCCGAATATCAGAACGTATGTTTCCGTTGACGGAAGCATGGCGGACAGTCCGAGATATATTCTTTATAAATCGGAGTATGAGGCAATCGTTGCAAACAAGGCGGACGAAGAACGTACAGAACGTGTTACAATCGCCGGAAAATGCTGTGAAAGCGGTGACTTAATCGGCGAGAATATGCCGTTACAGCACGCCGAAGCAGGAGATATAATCGCAGTCTGTGCGACAGGTGCGTATAATTACTCAATGTCATCAAACTATAACAGACTCCAGAAGCCTGCCGTTGTGTTCGTGAACAACGGCGAATCAAGAATTGCTGTAAAACGTGAAACTCTTGACGATATTATCAGAAACGATATTTAAATTAAATAATTTTGTAAAACAGTTCTGAGAAATCAGGGCTGTTTTATTATGCTAACAAATATGAAAGTCATAACTGATTTTTACATTGTTTATTTATTGACAAACTTGCTGAAATGGTGTAAAATATAAGTATCAAAACCGAAAGGAATGATTTTAAATGGGTTCAACACTCACAGAAAAAATATTAAAGGCTCACCTTGTTGACGGAGAGTATGTCAAGGGTCAGGAAATCGGTATTAAAATCGACCAGACTCTCACTCAGGACGCTACCGGTACTATGGCTTACCTCGAATTTGAAGCCATGGGCGTACCAAGAGTAAAAACAGAGCGTTCTGTTGCCTATATAGACCATAACACGCTCCAGAGCGGTTTCGAGAATGCCGACGACCACAGATTTATCGGCAGTGCCGCCAAAAAGCACGGTATCTACTTCTCACGTCCGGGAAACGGTATCTGTCATCAGGTTCACCTTGAAAGATTCGGCGTTCCGGGAAAAACTCTCATCGGTTCTGACAGCCATACCCCTACCGGCGGTGGTATCGGTATGATTGCAATCGGTGCAGGCGGACTTGATGTTGCCGTAGCTATGGGCGGAGGTGCTTATTACATAACCTGCCCGAAAGTTGTTAAGGTAAATCTTACCGGAAAACTCAGACCGTGGGTATCGGCAAAAGATGTTATTCTTGAGGTTCTTAAAAGAATGTCCGTCAAGGGCGGTGTCGGAAAAGTTATCGAATACGTCGGAGAAGGCGTGAAGACCCTTTCTGTTCCCGAACGTGCAACTATAACAAATATGGGTGCTGAACTCGGTGCAACAACCTCGATTTTCCCGTCAGATGAGATTACAAAGCAGTTCCTTAAAGCTCAGAAGCGTGAGGAAGTATGGCAGCCCCTTTCAGCCGATGATGATGCAGAGTATGACGAAGAACTCAATATCAATCTCAGCGAACTCGTTCCGCTTGCCGCCTGTCCGCATTCTCCGGACAACGTAAAGAGCGTTGAGGAAATCGGAAATCTTAAGATTGACCAGGTATGTATCGGCTCATGTACAAACTCGTCACTTCTTGATATGCTCAAAGTGGCTCATATATTAAAAGGAAAGACCGTTCACCCTGATGTATCTCTTGCAATTGCACCCGGTTCAAAGCAGGTGCTTAATATGATGGCTGAAAACGGTGCATTGTCTGTTCTGATTGATGCGGGTGCAAGAATCCTCGAAAGTGCCTGCGGTCCGTGTATCGGTATGGGACAGTCACCCAATTCAAAGGGAATTTCCCTCCGTACATTCAACAGAAACTTTGAGGGACGTTCCGGAACAAAGGACGGTCAGATTTATCTTGTATCTCCCGAAATGGCTGCAATTTCGGCAATAAATGGTTATCTTACCGACCCACGTGAAATCGGGGAAATGCCGGAATTCAAGCTTCCGGAAGAATTTACAATAAATGATAACATGGTTGTTCCGCCTGCTCCTGTTGAGGAAATGGACAGTGTTGAGATTCTCAGAGGTCCGAACATCAAGCCTTATCCGGAGACTGCACCGCTTCTTGATACAATTGATGCTCCGGTATCGCTTAAAGTCGGCGACAATATCACTACAGACCACATTATGCCGGCTGGTTCAAAGATACTTCCGCTCCGTTCAAATGTTCCGAAGATTTCGCAGTATTGCTTTGCCGTATGTGATGAAAGTTTCCCGAAACGTGCTGAACGTCTCGGAAAGAGCATTATTGTCGGCGGTTCAAACTACGGACAGGGTTCATCACGTGAGCACGCTGCACTTGCTCCGCTCTATCTCGGAGTAAAGGCTGTACTTGTTAAATCATTTGCAAGAATCCATCGTGCAAATCTTATAAATGCCGGTATTCTTCCGCTTACGTTTGTCAATGAAGCCGATTACGACAAAATCAGCGAGGGCGATGAACTTCTTCTCGCCGATGTAAGAAATGCCGTTGCAGAGGGTAAAACGGAACTCACGGTAGTTGACAAGACAAACGGTGCTGAAATCCCTGTTCTCTGCGAACTTTCCGGACGTACAAAGGATATTATCCTTGCCGGCGGACTTCTTGACTATACAAGAGAATCAATGAAGTAAAAAATTGATGGATAATAATGAACCCGAAAACGATGACAAAATAATTGATAAAGCCATAAAAGAAGATATTTCAGGGCTTGCGGAACAGATGAAAAAGTTACAGAGACGGATAGCTGTTCCGGTTGCTGTATTTTCTGAATTGAGAGACTGAAAAAATAAAAATAATCTGATGTCTGTCAGAAATAAAATAAGAGGTAAAAAATTAATGTCAAAAATTATTATGAAAACACCGCTCGTCGAAATGGACGGCGACGAAATGACCCGAATCCTCTGGAAGTGGATAAAGGAAATTCTGCTTGAACCTTATGTCGAGCTTAACACAGAATATTATGACCTCGGACTTCAGCACCGTGAGGAGACCAAGGACAAGGTTACTATGGATTCCGCAGAAGCTACAAAGAAATACGGCGTTGCTGTAAAATGTGCCACTATCACGCCGAATGCAGCCCGTATGCCGGAATATAATCTCACTCAGATGTGGAAATCCCCCAACGGAACTATCAGAGCAGCTCTCGACGGAACTGTTTTCAGAACTCCGATTATCGTTAAGGGAATCGAGCCGTATATCCCGACATGGACAAAGCCGATTACTATCGCCCGTCACGCTTACGGTGATGTATATAAAAATACCGAAATGCGTGTGGAAAAGGGCTGTAAAGCAGAACTCGTAGTTACTGACGAAAACGGAAACGAAACACGTGAGCTTATTCACGATTTTACAAAATCGGACGGAATAATTCAGGGACTTCACAATCTTGACGATTCAATCGCCGGATTTGCAAGAGCGTGTCTGAATTATGGTCTTGATTTGAAACAGGACGTATGGTTCGCAACAAAGGATACTATCTCAAAGAAGTACGACCACAGATTCAAGGATATTTTTGCCGAAATCTACGAAAACGAGTACAAGGAAAAATACGAGGAAGCAGGAATTGAATATTTCTACACTCTTATTGATGATGCGGTAGCAAGAGTAATCCGTTCAAACGGAGGATATATCTGGGCGTGCAAGAACTATGACGGTGATGTTATGTCCGATATGGTTTCAACTGCATACGGTTCGCTGGCAATGATGACTTCCGTGCTTGTTTCTCCGGACGGAATATATGAGTACGAAGCCGCTCACGGTACTGTACAGCGTCATTATTATAAGTATCTCAAAGGCGAGGAAACTTCTACAAATTCCGTTGCTACTATTTTTGCATGGAGCGGAGCTCTCCGCAAGAGAGGCGAACTCGACAACACTCCGGAACTGTGCGAATTTGCCGGCAAACTTGAAAAGGCTACAGTTCAGACTATCGAAAACGGCGTGATGACCGGTGACCTTTATCTTATCTCAAAACTTGAAAACAAGAAAAAGGTTGATTCAAAGACTTTCCTTGAGGAAATCAAGCTGAATCTGGATAAACTCATGTAACTGAAAATTCCATTTTTCCGTCTGCCGGCCTTTCCGGCAGAATGGGAAATATGGCTTTTTCGTGAATGGAAGGACAGAAAAATGCCAAAAGATTCAATATCAAATTCTGTTATCAGGCGGCTGCCGAGATATTACCGTTTTCTCGGCGAACTTGAAATCAGTGGATATGTCCGTATATCATCGAGAGAACTGGCTGAAAAAATGGGACTTACAGCGTCGCAGATACGTCAGGATTTCAACTGTTTCGGTGAATTTGGACAGCAGGGTTACGGTTACAACGTGAACGATTTGAAAAATGAAATCGGCAGAATACTTGGTCTTGACGATATAACCCCGATGATACTTCTCGGAGCAGGAAATTTAGGCAGGGCAATTGCGTCACATATTGATTTTAACAGCAAGGGATTCGCTCTTATAGGCATATTTGACTCCAATCCCGAAATGATAGGAGATAGAATAGGTGATATTATTGTTTCGGATATAGCGGAACTTGAAAAATTCTGTCAGAAAAATCGTCCGGACGGAGCTATACTCTGTATACCTAAAGAGGAAGCGGCACGTGAAACCGACAGGCTGATAAGTCTGGGAATCCGTGCGTTCTGGAATTTCACACACTATGATTTGCGTATTGAGCATAAGGATATAGCAGTTGAAAATGTACATCTTGGTGACAGCCTTGCTACACTTTCTTACAGGCTTAATTCATCATGCAAATAGTTGCTGAAAAATTAATCATACATAATGCGGTGGAAACTGTTGCTTTCTGCCGGAAATATTTATACAAAGGTGGTAATTACAATGGATTATCGTATTGAACATGATTCCATGGGCGAAGTAAAAGTGCCGGCCGACAAATACTGGGCTGCACAGACCGAAAGAAGCCATGAGAATTTTCTTATCGGTGTCGGAATAGAAACAATGCCCCGTGAGATAACTCATGCTTTCGGTATACTTAAAAAAGCAGCGGCGACAGCCAATCACAAGCTGAAGCCCGAAAGAATGACTGATGAAAAACTTTCCGCAATCTCACAGGCGTGCGATGAAGTTATAAGCGGTTCTCTCAATGAGCATTTTCCGCTTGTTGTCTGGCAGACCGGAAGCGGTACTCAGTCGAACATGAATGCCAATGAAGTTATTGCCAACAGGGGAAATGAAATAGCCGGAAAAAAACTGCTCCACCCAAACGACGATATTAATATGAGTCAGTCGTCAAATGATACATTTCCGACTGCTATGCATATTGCCGCCGTTATCGCTCTGGAGGATAAAGTTATACCAGCCGTTGATACACTTATTGATACATTCGTAAGACTTGAGGCTGAAAACGAGGGAATCGTAAAGAGCGGACGTACACATCTTCAGGACGCTACCCCGATTAAATTTTCTCAGGAAATAAGCGGTTGGAGAGCTTCCCTTGAAAAGGATAAGAAAATGATTCTCAGTGCCTGTGAGGAACTCAAGGAACTTGCTCTCGGCGGAACTGCTGTAGGTACAGGTCTTAATGCTCCGGCAGGATTTGCAGAGGAAGCCGCAAAGGCAGTCAGCGAACTGACCGGAAAAGACTTCGTTACAGCTCCGAACAAGTTCCATGCTCTCACATCAAAAGACGAGATTGTTTTTGCTCACGGTGCTCTCAAAGCTCTTGCGGCAGATATGATGAAGATTGCAAATGATGTACGCTGGCTTGCATCAGGTCCACGTGACGGACTTGGAGAAATATTCATTCCGGAAAACGAACCTGGTTCATCTATTATGCCCGGAAAGGTAAATCCCACACAGTGCGAGCAGGTTACAATGGTTGCAGTACAGGTTATGGGAAATGATGTTGCGGTCGGAATGGCGGCATCTCAGGGAAATTTTGAACTCAATGTATTTATGCCGGTATGTGCATACAATTTCCTGCAGTCTGCCCGTCTGCTTGCAGAGTCAATTTTATCATTCAACAGGAACTGTGCTGTAGGAATAAAGGCAAACACTGAAAAAATGCATCATAATCTCCATAATTCCCTTATGCTGGTTACTGCACTCAATCCGTATATCGGATATGAAAATGCCGCAAAGACTGCCAAAAAGGCATTCAAGGACAATATTTCGCTTAAAGAAGCCTGCGTTGAACTTGGATTCCTGACAGCAGAAAAATTTGATGAAGTTTTCCATCCCGAACAGATGGTATAAGAAAGGAAGATATTATGCAGACTTTTACGTATTATCCCGGCTGTACGCTGAGAACCAAGGCAAAAGACCTTGATTTGTATGCAAGAGTCTCGGCGGAAGCACTTGGCATAAGCCTTGTTGAGCCGGAAAACTGGCAGTGCTGCGGAGGCGCTTACACTACTGCCACAAATGAAGTCGCCACAAAGCTTTCGGCAGTCAGAACGCTTATGGCAGCAAAGGATTCCGAAGGACTTATTACTGTATGTTCTGCGTGTCATAATGTAATAAAGCAGACCAATTATGACATTTCCCGCAATGAATCAATGCAGAACAAAGTCAGACAGTATCTTGACCTCGGCGAAGCTTACACAGGAGATACCACAGTGTATCACTATCTTGAAATGCTCCGTGATGTAGTAGGTTTTGAGAATCTCAAATCAAAGGTTGTAAAGCCGTTCAAGGGAAAGAAGATAGCGGCATATTATGGCTGTCTGCTTCTCCGTCCCTCAAAGGCTCTTGCAATGGACAATCCGGAAAATCCGTCGATAATGGAAGATTTCATCAAAGCTATAGGCGGAACTCCGGTTATATATGCACAGCGTAACGAATGCTGCGGAGGATATATCACACTTGAAGACAAGAATCAGGCATCAAAGAGAAGCGGAGCTGTTATGGATTCTGCCGAAAATGCAGGAGCTGATATGATTATAACTGCGTGTCCGCTCTGCCTGTACAATCTTAAGAAAAATTCCGGAAGCAGTCTGCCTGTGTACTATTTTACGGAGCTTCTTGCGGAAGCACTTGGTCTCAAGGAGGACAGCAATGAATAAAAATCTGAAAGACTGGATAGACATCACCAGCGGTGTCAATGTCCGTAAATGCATGAGATGCGGAAAATGTACGGCGACCTGTCCGTCATATAATGAGATGGAATATCACCCTCACCAGTTTGTATACATGGTGGAACGTGGTGAAATAGAACCTCTTATCAATTCCGAATCGCTTTACAAATGCCTGACCTGCTTTGTCTGCGTGGAACGTTGCCCCCGTAATGTAGAGCCGGCAAAAGTTGTGGAGGCTGTACGTCTTGCGGCAGTACGCCGTCAGGGAAAAAATCATCTTTCTGCGGAACAGATTCCGCCGGCTCTTGACGATGATATGCCTCAGCAGGCAATTGTAACGGCATTCAGAAAATATACAAAGTAAGGAGGAGCAGAAATGCAGAGAATAGGTGTTTTTGTATGCCACTGCGGTACAAATATCGCTGCTACGGTAGATGTAAAGGCAGTAGCAGAAGCTCTCGGCCATGAAGCCGGAGTTGTTATCTCACAGGATTATCAGTATATGTGCTCCGAATCGGGACAGAATCTTGTAAAAAACGCTATAAAGGAACATAAGCTCACCGGAGTTGTTGTATGTTCGTGTTCACCCCGTATGCACGAAAATACATTCAGAAAAGCAGCGGCATCGGCAGGACTTAATCCATATCTGGTGGAGATAGCAAATATACGTGAACAGTGTTCATGGATTCACAAGGATATTGCATCGGCAACAGAAAAGGCGATAATTCTGGGAAGAGCGGCAATTGCCAAAGTTCACCTCAATACGCCTTTAACATCAATGGAAAGTCCGGTTGTAAAGCGTGCACTTGTAATCGGCGGAGGAATTGCCGGAATCCAGACTGCACTCGATATTGCCGAAGCAGGATTTGAAGTTGATATAGTTGAGAAAGAACCGACAATCGGCGGAAAAATGGCTCAGATTGACAAGACTTTTCCGACGCTTGACTGTGCGGCTTGTATACTCACCCCGAAAATGGTTGAAGCATCACAGAATGAAAAAATCACAATACATTCGTTCAGCGAAGTCAGCGATGTAAAGGGATTCGTGGGCAATTTTACTGTCACAATAAAGAAAAAAGCACGTTATGTCGATGAGACAAAATGTACCGGCTGTGGATTGTGTACAGAAAAATGTCCGATGAAAAAAGTTCCTAACGAATTCAATATGGGACTTGACAACAGAAGAGCCGTATATATTCCGTTTGCTCAGGCAGTTCCGAAGGTTGCGACTATCGACCCGAATTACTGTATGATGCTTAAAAACGGCAAATGCGGAGTATGTTCAAAGGTATGTTCGGCAGGTGCGATTGACTACAAGCAGACAGACAGATTCGTCGAGCAGAAATACGGTGCAATCGTTGTTGCAACCGGATTCAACCCGATTAAGCTTGATAAGTACGACGAATTTGCATACAGCTATTGTCCGGACGTTGTGACATCTCTCGAACTCGAAAGACTTATGAATGCGGCAGGTCCGAACGGCGGAACACTTCTCAGACCGTCAGACAAAACTCACCCTCATACCATTGTATTTGTACAGTGTGTAGGTTCAAGATGCGACGACGGCAAGGGAAAACAGTACTGCTCAAAAATATGCTGTATGTATACCGCAAAGCACGCAATGCTTATCCGTGAAAAATATCCTGATACGGAAGTATATGTATTCTACATAGATGTGCGTACTCCGGGCAAGAATTTCGATGAATTTTATCGCCGTGCCGTTGAACAGTACAACGTACACTATATAAAGGGAATGGTCGGAAAGGTATCACCGAAAGCAGACGGAAAGATTGATGTTCAGGCATCAGACCTTCTTGCCGGCGAACAGCTTCATATCAATGCGGATATGGTTGTTCTTGCGGCTGCTATCGAGCCGGATAAAACAGCCCGTCCGCTTGCGACAATGCTCACAACTCAGATGGATACAAATGATTTCTTTACAGAGGCACACCCGAAGCTCCGCCCTGTGGAATCCGCAACAGCAGGCATATTCCTGTCAGGAGCCTGTCAGGGTCCGAAGGATATTCCGGAAACGGTTGCTCAGGCAAGTGCGGCAGCGGCAAAGGCAATAGGACTGCTCTGCAAGAACAGCATCACGTGCAATCCGTGTGTTGCCCATTCGGACGAACTCATGTGCAACGGCTGCTCAGCCTGTGAAAAGGTATGTCCTTACGGTGCTATCACTTATCAGGATAAAGAATTCAGAATGCCCAACAGAACAACAGCTGTACGCCGTGTAGCAAGCGTAAATCCTGCGGTATGTCAGGGCTGCGGAGCTTGTACTGTAGCTTGTCCGTCGGGTGCAATGGATTTGAACGGATTCTCAAATAGTCAGATTATGGCGGAGGTAGACGCAATATGCAAGTAAATGAAAACTTCAAGCCTGTAATAGTCGCATTCTGCTGTAACTGGTGTTCGTATGCAGGTGCAGACCTTTCAGGAACGAACAGACTTAATTATCCGGCAAACGTAAAGATTATACGTGTGCCTTGCTCATGCAGAGTAAATCCGATGTTTATACTGCGTGCATTCCAGAAAGGTGCGGACGGCGTTATAATATGCGGCTGTCACCCGGGAGACTGTCACTATACATCAGGAAACTATTTCACAAGAAGAAGAATCACACTTCTTTACAGTATGCTTGATTTCCTCGGAATAGAGCGTAAAAGAACAAGACTTGAATGGGTATCGGCGGCAGAAGGTGCAAAGTTTGCGTCCGTAATGGAACAGTTCGTATCCGATGTGCAGAAGCTCGGACCCAACAGAAGATTGGAGGATTTACGATGCAGGAAGCAATGATTAAAAGAGCAGTTCAGCTCCTTGCAGACGGCACTGTAAACCGTGTAATGGGCTGGAAAAGGGGCGAATTTGTTTACGATATAACCCCCGCTGTGTTTACAACCGCCGAAGAACTTGAAAAAGATTTCGTCTGCGATGATTTTACTCAGGCGAATTTATCGAAATATCTCGTGAAAGAATCGAGAAAAGAGGGAAAAATTCTTGCTTTCCTCAAGCCGTGCGATACGTACAGTTTCAATCAGCTTGTAAAGGAACACAGAATTATCCGTGAGAATGTCTATGTAATCGGTATTCCCGGCGGTCCTAAGCTCGATATTGAAAAAATCAAGGCAAAGGGAATAACAGGTATACTCAGCGTTGAGAATGAAAATTACACGCTTAAGATAGAAACAATTTATGGAACTGAAACAATGCCTTTCAGCGAAGCAGTCAGCGGAAAATGTTCCGGCTGTAAGAGCAAGAAGCACGTTGCATATGATGAACTCATCGGCGATGACGGCGAAGTTCTCGATTCAAACCGTTTCGATATGGTTGCAAAGCTTGAGAATATGACATCTCAGGAACGCTTTGATTTCTGGCGTGGTGAACTTTCAAAATGTATACGCTGTAATGCGTGCCGTAATGTATGTCCGGCTTGTACGTGCGAAAACTGCGTGTTTGACAACCCGAAATCAGGCATAGACCAGAAAGCGGCAGCAGACAGCTTTGAAGAAAAGATGTTCCACATTATCCGTGCTTTCCACGTTGCCGGAAGATGTACGGACTGTGGCGAATGTTCAAGAGTATGTCCGCAGAATATTCCGCTTCATCTTCTCAACAGAAAATTCATAAAGGATATAAATGAACTTTACGGTGAATATCAGGCAGGTGCGGATACAACTTCAAGAGCACCGCTCAATAATTATAATGCCGATGACTGCGAACCGTCTGTGGTACACGAAAGGGGAGTTGAGTAATGCTTAAAATTTCTGCCGACAGGCTGAACGACCTGTTTAATAGAATCGCTTCGGAACAGACTCTTTATATTCCCGTTGACCGTGAACCGAATACGGCTGAATACCGGAAATATGAAGACGGCATGAAGCTTTCGGAATCGCTGAATACCGTCAGAAGTGCAAAGGATTTCTTTTTTCCGCAGACCGAAAACCTTGCAGAATTTAAGGTAGAGGGAAAAAATATCGAAATAAAGGATATCCGTGAGGAATCCGGAGATTTCGTTGTTTTCGGAGTTCGTGCCTGCGATGCACGCAGTTTCTCGATACTTGACAAAGTTTTCCTCAGCGAGCCGGTTGACAGTTTCTATAAAAACCGCCGTGAACACGGAACTATAATAACAATGGCTTGTACACGACCTTCTGAAACCTGTTTCTGTACGGCTTTCGGAATCGACCCGACAGCTCCGGAGGGAGATGTTGCTGTATTTGCCGACGGTGAAAATTATTTCTTCCTTGACCGCACCGAAAAGGGAAAGAAGTTCATTGAATCAGTTGCCGATATGCTTGAGGACGGCGACACTTCAAAACTGGAAGAAGTTAAGGAAAAGACACGTGAAATCATGAAAAAACTTCCGCTTGCCGGACTCGGAACAGATTCATTCGGCGGAGACAAGCTGAACGAACTTTTCAATTCCCCGAAATGGGCTGAACTTTCAGAATCATGTCTCGGCTGTGGTACTTGTACATTTGTATGTCCGACTTGTCAGTGCTATGATATACGTGATTTCAATACGGGTAACGGAATCAGACGTTTCCGCTGCTGGGATTCGTGTATGTATTCCGATTTCACAAAGATGGCTCACGGAAATCCCAGACTGTCACAGCTTGAACGTTTCCGTCAGAGATTTATGCACAAGCTTGTATATTTTCCGGCAAATAATGACGGTGAATTCGGCTGTGTAGGCTGCGGAAGATGTCTTTCAAGATGTCCTGTTTCCTTGAATATCGTCAAGGTAATGAAAACGCTGGAGGTAAAAGAATGAATAATGATACATTGATTCCCCTTATCGGAGTTGTTACCGATATACGTCAGGATACTCCCGATGTAAAGACGTTCCGTGTGAACGCACTTGAGGGCGGAAAAGTTTTCGAGCATATGCCCGGACAGTGTGCAATGCTCTCTATTCCGGGAGTGGGCGAAGGTATGTTTTCAATAACATCTTCACCTACAAACAAGGAATTTATGGAGTTCAGCATAAAGAAATGCGGCTGTCTTACAACATGGCTTCATCAGATGGAAGTCGGACAGCAGATAACAATCCGTGGACCATACGGCAACTATTTCCCTGTTGAGACAGAACTCAAGGGAAAGGATTTGCTTTTCATTGCCGGAGGAATCGGTCTTGCTCCGCTTCGTTCCGTAATAAATTATGTCCGTGACAACAGAAGCAATTACGGTGAAGTTCAGATTGTATACGGTTCACGCTCAAAAGATGATTTGGTTGACTATCAGGAAATCATCAGCGAATGGCAGGCTGACCCGAATATAGAAGTAAATCTTACTATTGACAATCCGCAGGAGGGCTGGGACGGTCATGTCGGATTTGTTCCTAACTATGTCAAGGAACTCAATCCCTCAACAAACAAGACCGTTCTTGTATGCGGTCCGCCGATTATGATAAAATTCACCCTTGCCGGACTGAAAGAACTTGGATTTACCGAAACTCAGGTATATACAACTATGGAACTGCGTATGAAATGCGGTGTAGGCAAATGCGGACGCTGTAATATCGGTAACAAGTATGTGTGCAAGGACGGACCTGTGTTCCGCTTTGACCAGCTCGGCGAACTTCCCGATGAGTATTAATAGGAGGCAGATGTAATGGAAAAAATGGTTAATGTTTACCTGTTCGGCAAAAAGTACAGTGTGCCGGCAGGTCTTACGATAATGACTGCAATGGAATATGCAGGATATGAACTTGTACGTGGCTGTGGCTGCCGTAACGGTTTCTGCGGAGCGTGTGCAACTATCTACAGAATAAAAGGTCAGCAGCAGCTCAATGCTTGCCTTGCCTGTCAGACAGAAGTTCAGGAAGGTATGTACGTGGCAACACTTCCTTTCTTCCCGCTTGTGAAGCAGGTTTACAATATCGAGGAAATAAAGCCGACAGAACAGGTTATGATGCAGCTTTATCCGGAAATATATGCCTGCATAGGCTGTAATGCCTGCACAAAGGCCTGTACTCAGGAACTCAACGTTATGCAGTATATCGCATATGCACAGCGTGGAGAATATGAAAAATGTGCCGAAGAAAGCTTTGACTGCGTAATGTGCGGAGTATGTTCGTCACGCTGTCCGGCAGGAATATCCCACCCACAGGTTGCAATGCTTGCACGTCGTCTCAACGGTAAATATCTTGCTCCCGGCTGCGGACATCTTGCAGACAGAGTAAAAGAGATAAATGACGGCACTTTTGAGGAACTCATTGAAAATCTCATGCAGAAGCCTCTGGACGAGATAAAAGAACTTTATAACAATCGTGAAATCGAGAAGTAAGGAGTTGCAGTCATGTACAAAATAGATAAACTTAACGAACTTGCTGAGATTGTCGCAGCAAAAAGAGCCGAAAATGCTGAATTGGAGCCGAGAAGAATGACAGCCGAGGAGAAGGACACACTTCTTGCGGCATTCCACCCCGATTACAAGCAGGACGAATTTACAGTCCTCTCGGCAGGTGTGAACAAGGGCGGTAAAGTTCCGTCACAGCTTGCCGAACTTCTTCAGGGCAAAAGCCGTATAAAGGCAGAAGATGTTGACCTTTCGGCACCGGATTACGATACAGATGTTCTGATTATCGGCGGAGGCGGTGCAGGTGCATCGGCAGCAATTGAAGCAGACGAAGCCGGAGTAAAGGCAATGATTGTTACAAAGCTCCGTATCGGTGATGCAAATACAATGATGGCTGAGGGCGGTATTCAGGCAGCTGATAAGCCTAACGATTCACCGGCAATACACTACATAGATGCTTTCGGAGGCGGACATTTTGCCGCAAAGCCGGAACTCGTAAAGAACCTCGTAACAAAAGCACCGTCAGCTATACAGTGGCTTAACAATCTTGGCGTTGAGTTCGATAAAGAGCCGGACGGAACTATGGTCACAACTCACGGAGGCGGAACATCAAGAAAGCGTATGCACGCAGCAAAGGACTATTCCGGAGCTGAAATAATGCGTACTCTCCGTGACGAAGTTCTCAACAGAGGCATTCCGGTAATTGATTTTACGGCAGCTGTTGAAATCATTCTTGACGAAAACGGCAAGGCAGCCGGAGCAGTTCTCATGAACATGGAGACAAAGGAACTCCTTGTTGCACGTGCAAAGACTGTTATTATCGCTACAGGCGGAGCAGGCAGACTTCATTATCAGGGATTCCCGACATCAAACCATTACGGTGCGACTGCTGACGGACTTATTCTTGGTTACAGAGTCGGTGCAGGACTTCTTTATGCCGATACACTCCAGTATCACCCGACCGGAACAGGTTATCCGGAACAGATATTCGGTGCACTTGTTACGGAGAAAGTACGTTCACTCGGTGCAAAGCTTGTAAATATCGACGGCGAAGTATTCATGCACCCGCTTGAGACAAGAGACGTTACAGCAGCTTCAATTATCCGTGAATGCACAGAGCGTGGAAAGGGAGTTGAGACGGCTCTCGGTAAAGCTGTATGGCTTGACACTCCGATGATAGAATACAAGCACGGCGAAGGTACTATCGAAAAGAGAATACCGGCAATGATGCGTATGTTCGGCAAATACGGCATTGACATCAGAAAAGAACCCATACTTGTATATCCGACACTTCACTATCAGAACGGCGGTCTGAATATCAGTGCCGATTGTTCAACAGATGTAGAAAATCTCTACGCAGCCGGAGAAGTTGCCGGAGGTATTCACGGCAGAAACAGACTTATGGGCAATTCGCTTCTTGATGTAATTGTATTCGGACGTGATGCCGGAAAGAACGCTGCCGCAAAGGCAAAGGAAACAGCAGTTCCCGAAAAGCTTACACTTGAGCATATTGAAAAGTTCAGCAAGGAACTTGAAGAATCAGGCGTGGCATCGGAAACGGTTTCACCTATGCTTCTTCCGCATTATGCGAGAAAATCTAAGTGAAAAACAGTTTAATTAAAACTGTAAATTTAAATTAATGAACAGATTCCAATAAATATAAAATCGGCGGACGCACGGCATTTAAAGCCTTGTCCGTCGATTTGTGCGGAAAGAGGTTATAATTTTATGGAATTAATCAATATGGGAGATTTCTCCATTGCAGTAAAAACGGTAACATTTCTTGTGTTCACTGTTTTTCTGATTACAACGGTCGGCTATCTTTTAGGAAGGATTACAGTGAAAGGTGTTTCGCTTGGTACGGCAGGAGTTTTCATTGTTGCACTTCTTTACGGCTGTTTCTTCTTTGACAATCTCGGCGATAATCTTATGGTCAGCAAAGTTGTCGAAGAAACGAAAGTAAGCATTACATTTGTAAAAGATGCACTGAAAGTCGTTGAGAATATCGGTCTGATACTCTTTGTAACGTCTGTAGGATTTATAGCAGGACCTAATTTCTTTGGCAATTTCAAAAAGAATTTCAAGTCATACGTGCTTATAGCTCTTGTTGTAATTATTGCCGGCGGACTGACCTGCGGTGGCTGTGTCCTTATTGACGGAATAGTTTCACCGGAAAGCACAAGAGAAGAAAGTGCATCAATGCTTGTAGGACTTCTTTCGGGTTCACTTACGAGTACGCCGGCATTTTCGGCGGCAAAGGCAACAGTTGCATCACGTGCAAACGGTGCGGAACTTGAAGATTTGGTAACAGTAGGTCACGGAATTGCGTATCTTTTCGGAGTTATCGGAGTAGTTCTCTTTGTACAGCTTGTCCCGAAATTCATGAAAGCCGATATGAAAAAAGAACGTGAACTTCTTGTATCTTCCGATTCAAAAGGTACGAAGAAATCATATACAGGAAAACTTATTGAGATGGACGAATTTGGATTCATGCCGTTTGCACTTGCAGCGATTGTCGGAATTTTCATCGGTTCAATCAAATTCGGAAACTTCTCTCTTACAACGACAGGCGGTTGTCTGCTTACATCGCTGATTTTCGGACATTTCAGCCATTTCGGAAAAGTATCTGTAATGCCGAACGACGGAACTCTTAAAGTATTCCGTGAGTTTGGACTTGTACTGTTCCTTATTGGTGCAGGTGTAGCAGGCGGAGCAAGCTTTGTTGAGCATTTCAAGCCGGTATACTTCATTTACGGCGTTGTTATGACAATAATTCCTATGATTATCGGATTCTTTTTTGCTAAGTACGTGCTTAAACTCAGCCTGCTTAACAATCTTGGTTCGATTACCGGCGGAATGACATCAACTCCTGCACTTGGTACTCTTATCTCGACAGCAGGAACGGAGAACGTTGCTTCAGCATATGCCGCAACATATCCGGCAGCACTTATTTCGGTTGTTATCGTATCGCAGGTATTGCTGATAATATTCAAGTAAGATTTATAAAAAATCCTCTGGAATTTTGATTCCGGAGGATTTTTTGATTAAATATTATTTACAAGCGATTTAAAGACATCTCCACGTTCCTCGAAGTTTTTGAAAATACCATAGCTTGCGGAAGCCGGAGACATAACACAGCTCATGCCCTGCGGAGTGATTTCGGAGGCGAGTTTAACGGCATCTTCAAGGTGCGGAACATAGAAAATATTATTTTTTGAACCAAACATATTGTAGATACGTTTTCCGGAAGCCTCCATGCAGATTACGTTAATATCTGCCGTGTTCAGAAAATCGACAAGAGAAGTATAATCAATTCCTCTGTCCATTCCGCCGATTAAAATAGTTGCAGGATTTGGTATACTTTTTACTGCCTCGATTGCGGTGGCACAGGCGGTTGAAATTGAATCATCGTAATATTTCACGCCGTTTACTTCTCTGACAAATTCAAGTCTGTGAGCCAGTGGATTGAACGTACACAGAGCGTTTTCAAATTCTTTTTCGCTTACATAAAAAGCGGTTATAAAATAAGCGACAGCGATATTATAGTGATTATGGATACCCAGTAACTTGATTTTATCAGTCGGGATTTTATAATCTTCATGGTCGGTCCATTTGATTATGCCGTCATGGACATAAATTTCAGATTCAGAATTTTCAGCTGATATTTCATAGATATACTGTAAAAGTTCAGGCGAATTTTTTGGAGCAATGTCACCGTTTATGAGAAGACAGTCATATTCTTCCTGATGCAGATATATATTTTTCTTTGCATTGTAATAGCGTTCGATAGTGCCGTAATGGTCGAGGTGTTCCTCAAAGAGATTCAGGAATACAGCAGTTGACGGCGAAACGGTCATATATTCGAGCTGATGACATGACAGCTCACACACAACGATAGTTTCATCGGTCATGCTTTCGGCTATATCGAATACCGGAATACCTATATTTCCGGCGATTCTGCAATCTTTTCCGTTTTCGTTCAGGATATGATAAATCAGGGAAGTAACGGTACTTTTTCCCTTTGTTCCGGTTATGCCGATAATCTGTTCACGATAGACTTCAAAGAATATCTGTGTTTCGGAGGTAATAAGACACGTGAGTTCCGAGGGCTGTTTTTCGAGTACGATTCCGGGGCTTTTGAATACCAAATCAAAATCACCGAGTGATTTCTGATAATCCGAACCGGATATAATTCTGACGGAATCGGGAAGATTTTCGATTTTATTTATATCTGCAACAGCGATTTCAGACGGCGAGCAGTATTCTGACAATATATTATACGTTGATTTTCCCTCACGTCCGAATCCTAAGATACAGACTGACTTATTTTTTGTATAATTATTTATATATTCGGTAAATTTATTTGATTTTATCACAGAAACCGCTCCATTTCTTTAATCAGGATATTTCTGAACTGTTCGGGCAGGAGATTATTTTCGCTGAATCCCGAACATATTTTTTTATTGCGTTCGTCTATGGTATCGGGGGAATACAATTCCATGCTGATATATTTTTCAAAGAGGAAAGGCAGTTTCTGATTTTCCTCATGATATTTTTTTATGGCAAGTGAAACAGCGAGATTAACTTCACTGATACTTCCGACGCACTCGAAAGGTTTATGTTCTGATTTGCCGATAAGTTCGACGAAGTATTTTTCCATGGAAACATCGTTGAGCAAATCTTTTCCGAAGATTCCGGTGAGTTCATTCCGGCTGACAAACGGCGAGAGTATCAGGCAGACAAAAAGGCATTTCGGGCAGTTTCCGCACCATATATCGGGGGAAACCTTGCTTCCGAGATTACAGCTTCTGAAAACGGGAAGATATTTTTTATGGTTCACGAACATTTTGGCAATCTGAAATTCAGAGAGAGGACGCAGAAAGCTGAAATAATAAATTCCTGTATCAAGATATTTTTCCTCGTAGCTGTGGAAATCCTGTTCAAACTCAAAGCTCTTGGAATACTGGTGATTAACGTTCTGACCGGTGACAGTGCTTTCGTTTGCACTGTCCTCATTGGAAAGAACGATATATTTCAGACCGTTGAGATATGCGGTTATTTCGGCAGAAAAAGCAACTATCGATGAAAAAGGAGTATGACCGTTCAGGAATCCCTGTTTATTGAGTTCGACAAGAGAGCGGTCGAAATATCTGCTTGCTGTAATGAGTGTATTATCGGGCAGACCGGCTGAACGGATAGTTTCGGTAATCGAATTTCGTTTATTTATGGAATAGCATCGGCATTTAACGCCGGCATTATTCAGGGTTTCGAGAGTAAGAGCGGAATCTTTTCCGCCACCGATTGGAACAAGACAGCCATCGGGGATATTTCTGACAATTTTCTGTGAGGAACTGAAATTTCCGCATGACTGAATACTGATAAAACTTTCAATATCTGTTTTTATTCCGTTGACGTAGAAAAATTCGCCGAGTCCCATGAAGTAAAGTTTTTTCCACCATTTTATCTGTTCAGAATCCAGATTTCCGCATTCAATACGCATGATTGGGGAACATACGGCTTTCCAGTAGCTGACAGCTTCCGCCATACCGAGGGAGAAAGCGAGGCGTTCAAATACGGAATCATTTTCTACTGAAATATTTTCCGGTTTCGGGAATTTCCAGCTTGGGGTAAACTGTGCAAGATTCGGAATATCAAATACATAGCTGATATTTATATTGCCGGAAGTTTCTGTTATGGTGCATGATTTATAGATAAAAGTAGGAAAATCATGTCTGAATGTTTCAAATTTATTCATAATTTCTCCTGTTATTCGGCTTTTGCGAGTTCAATATAGTGTTGTTTAAGAACAGCGAATGTTTCTTCTGAAAGGTCATGTTCGACCTTACAGGCATCTTCAAGAGCCTGGTCTTTTTTTACTCCGAGGAGCATAAAAAAGGCGGAAAGAACATTGTGCCGGTCATAGATTCTTTCGGCTATTTTACGTCCTGTATCGGTAAGTGTGATATGATTGTCGCTGTTGACATTCACCAGATTTTCGTCACGCATTTTTTTAAGGATAATTGACACGGTGGGGCGTGAATATCCGAGATAAGAGCAGATGTCAATAGCATGAACATCGGGCTGTGCTTTTGAAAGAATGAGGATAGTTTCGAGATAGTTCTCGATTGCTTCTGTAATAGCCATTATATTTGTACTACTCCTTTACAGATAATATTAGCAACTATATTATAACATATTCGGTAAAAAATTACAATAGAAATACAAAATTTTTCACACACAAGGGGCGGATTCTACATATCTGATTTCTGACATTCAAGCATATAGTCGTGAAATACCTTATAAATATCGGGATAGGATTTTTTAGTTCTGACAGGTTTAAGGTTTTCGTCTGTAAAGCAGTGTGATGATTTTCCCGTTGCACATAGTTTGCCGTCGGAATTTGTTATTTCGTATGAGACATCGAGTGAGACTCCGTTGAATCTGAGTATTTTCATATTGACTTCAAAAAGTTCATCGAATTTAAGTGGGTGTCTGTACATACATTCAACCGAGAGTACAGGCATAAGGATTCCACGGGATTCGATTTCCTCGAATGGCATACCGGACTGCCGGAGAAAATCAACACGGCTTTCCTCGAATATTCTTATATAGTTTGAATGGTGCATGATTTTCATTTTATCTGTTTCGTAATAGAAAACACGTCGTCTGTATGGTTTTATCATAAATAACATACCTTTCATTTTTTATTTTGATGTTAATGTGGATATTCCTGAAAATATCATAAATGTGACAAAATTGGAGGCTACAATAGTTGCTCCCACAGGAGTTGAAAAAAGAAGCGAGATAATTATACCTGTTCCGGCACAGACTACGGAAATCACGGCTGAACATATAGTAACGCTTTTGAAACTGCGGAATATTCGCATAGCTGACAGTGCAGGAAAAATTATAAGTGCAGAAATAAGAAGCGAACCAACAAGTTTCATTGCAGTTACTATGATTATTGCCGTAACCACAGCTATTATAAGATTGTATGCGTCGGAATTCACGCCGGTAGCTTTTGAAAAATTTTCGTCAAATGTAATGCTGAATATCTTATTATAAAATAGTATAAACACAGACAAGACGATAAGCGACATAATCAGACAGAGCCACACATCAGATTCTTTAAGCGTAAGAATTGAAGTCGAACCGAAAAGAGAACCGCATACGTCGGCGGAGATATTTGATGATGACGGAAAAATATTCATGAGAATATATCCTGTAGCAAGTGCACTGACTGAAATCATGGCAATTGATGCATCACCTTTGATTTTTGTATTTCGTCCTGTACGGAGAAGAAGTACGGCAGAAATTACAGTAACTGGCAGAGTGATTACCGTTCCATTTGTAAGTCCTGCAACTGCTGAGATTGCCATAGCTCCGAAAGCCACATGAGAAAGTCCGTCTCCGATAAATGATAATCGTTTAAGTACAAGTGAAACTCCTAAAAGGGAAGAACACAGCGAAATAAGAATAAGTACGATAAAGGCATATCTTACGAAAGGATATGAGAAATAATATTGAATTGATGAAAAAATTTCATTCATCTGAAGCAACCTCGCTTTCAAGGAATTTCATTCCTGTACTGCTTTTTATATAATCTAATTTTGTTCCGAAAAACAATTGCTTTTTTGATATATGAAGTATATGTGAAGCATATTTCAGAGCGGAAGATATATCATGTGAAACCATAATTATTGAAATTCCGTTTCTGTTGAGCTTTGATACAAGTTCATACAGTTCATTCTGAGCGTGTGGGTCAAGACCTGTTACGGGTTCATCGAGAAGAAGCATCTTTTCGGCAGCACAAAGTGCACGTGCAAGAAGTACACGCTGCTGCTGACCTCCTGACAAATCACGATAGCACCGGTCTGCAAGATTTTCAATGCCGAGTTGTTTCATCGTATCTGATGCAAGTTTTTTTTCAGCGGATTTATAAAATGGTCTTAATCCCATTCTGGAAAGACAGCCAGACAATACAATTTCTCTTACAGATGCCGGAAAATCTCGTTGTACCGGAGTTTGCTGTGGAAGATAGCCTATATCTTTTGATGAAAAATCACCGCAGAATTTTATTTCTCCGCTGACCTGCGGTTTAAGTCCGAGCAGAGCTTTTATCAGGGTACTTTTTCCCGAACCGTTTTCGCCGAGTATACAGAGATAATCACCGCTGTTTACAGTGAAATTAAGATTTTCAGTAACGATGCCGTCCTCATATCCGAGAGCGGCATTTCTGCATATTATCTGTTCTTTCATTTTAACGCCTCATTTAAAATATTATAATTTTTATTCATAATTCCGAGATATGTAGTTCCGTCCTCAATCTGTGCGGAATTTACCGACTGTATGGAATCCAGAACTGCTGTATTCTGTGATTGTGATTTTGTATTTGCGATTATTGAATCCGCAATGGAACAGTCTGAATTTTCAATTGTGAAAACAGTTCCGGAATTGAGTTCATCGATTTTACGGGAAAGAAAAGTAATCGTTTTAAAACTTGCCTGAGTTTCTGCGGAACAGCCGGAAAATGCTGCATAATAATCAAGTCCGTAATCCTCCGTAAAATACCGGAACGGAAACCGGTCTCCGAAAATCAGTGTCTGCGGATTATTATCAAAAAGCGTGTGGAAATCGTTGTCAAGATTTTTAATTTCGTCAATATACTGATTTGCATTATCGGTATATAAAGCGGAATTTTCTTTATCGGCATAATAAAGAACTTTCCATATTTCGGAAACGCATTTTTCGGCGTTGTTCAGGGAAAGCCATATATGTTCATCGTATTCGGTATCATGACCGTCGTCGTGATTGTGTTTTCCGTCCATGCCCTCCTTGATTTCTTCTTCAATTGCCGAATCGGCGATAATATCGAGCATATTCAGGATTTTCATATTTTTATTCTGTGCATTTGCGAGTACGTTCTCAATCCATTCGTCCGATTCTCCGCCGGTATATATAAATATATCGCAGTCCGAAATTCTGATTATATCGTCGGCGGTCGGCTGAAAACTGTGAATATCCGCACCATTTTTCAGCAGATATGTAATATTTATGTTATCGGAATCACCGACAATCTGTCTTGTCCAATCGTAATATGGAAAGACTGTGCATACTATATTTATTTTGCCGTCATTTTGTGGTAATCGGAAATTACAGCCGGTAAGCAAAGCAATCGCCGGAATTAAAACTGCTATAAATTTTTTTAACATAACACGCCTCATTTTAAAATTGATAATCATTTTCATTTTTAGATTATATCACATATCAGAATATTTGTCAAGTGTCATAAAACAAAAAAGAACGTCCGGAACGTTCTTTTTTGTTGTTATAAAAATAAATCAATATGGATTTTCTGCAATATACTTGTCAAGAATTTCAGAAGCAGACCGGACGAATTTTATACATGGTCTGACTTTGTAATATTGTTCTGTACGTTCTTCGGGTTGGGGGTCTGATGTTACTTTCAGATTTTTCAGAAGTTCGAGACAGTTTATAGTTTCATGACGATTTTTAAATTCCTGAGCAAGATATTGTATACGGCGATAATGTTCTGCCTTTTCATTTATATCATTTTTGGAAGTATATCCGTAGAGCATTCCGGCAATCATGAACATTGCCGAACAAGTACCGCATACCTGACGCATACGACCCATTCCCCCGCCGAAAGACGAGGACAGGCGAAGTGCTGTATTTTCATCTATTCCGGTAACATCGCAGAACGCCGTAAAAACTGCCTGCGAGCAGTTTCTTCCCTCAGCGAAAAGCTGACAGGCTTTTTCAGTGTGATTCATAAAAGTCATCTCTTTTCTTATTTGTGGTATAACAGCAGACAGCACAGTAAATCTCTTTTGCTCCGTTTGCAGTCAGAAGATTTGCAACTTCTGCGAGCGTGCTTCCGGTTGTGCATATATCGTCAACCAGAAGAACAGATTTTCCATGAATTTCAGCGGTATCTATTACAGTAAATGCATTTTCCAGATTTTTCATGCGTTCTTTTCTGTTGAGTTTTTTCTGCGGAACAGTAAGGCGATTTTTGATGACAGTATTTTTCAGAACTTTTTTATCAAGTATTCTGCCGATATGTTCGGCTATGAAAGCCGACTGATTATATCCACGTTTTTTCATATCCCTGCGGTGCATAGGGACAGGAATAATACAGCTGAATTTTCTGTCGGCTTTCTGCGAAACAAGCAAATCCGCAAGGCATGAGCCGAAAGCATACGGAGCATTTCCGCATATACCGTCTTTCATAAGGGAAACAGCCGGTCTTATTTCGGGAGTATATTCAAACAGTGCATAGAATCCGGAAGCACCTTTTATCCGGACATTTTCTTTGCACGGAGTAAGTTTATCATAGCATTCGTTGCAGAATCTGTCATCAGCACCGATTATTTTTCTGCATACCGGACAGCGAACCGGAAAGAAAAGTGCACGGAAGTGTCTTAATGTTCTGTAGTTCATGGGAAAAATATCAGAAATACATATAAAGCTGACATTTAATCATACCGTTGTACAGTTTGCGTCTGCGTTTGGCTTCTGTGCCGAAAAACTGTTCAAACTGTTCATGGGGGGATATTATATAACTTTGTCTGTTTCCGCCGTGACCAAGAACGCGTCCCATCTGGCGGTATATATTTTCGGCTTCGCGGAGTTCCAGAAGTCTCTCACCATATGGTGGATTGCATATGACGATTGAATCATCAGGCTGGTGGAATTTTGTAATATCTGCCTGTTCTATTTTAATACGTGATTTTACTCCTGCCTTGTGGGCATTGTCAAGAGTAAGAGCAACTGCCGCGTCGTCAATATCAAATCCGATACCGTGAAAAGACGCTGAACGGTCAACATTTTCAATAGCGCGTTTACGTTCTTCCTGCCATATTTCAGAATTTATGGATTCCCATTTTTCGGCGGCGAACCGGCGGTTTATACCTACAGGTATTCTCAGTGCCTTGAGAGCTGCCTCAATAAGGAGCGTACCGCTTCCGCAGAAAGGGTCGCATACAATGGATTCCGGACGTACACGGGCAAGGTCAACGATTCCGGCGGCTAAAGTTTCCTTTATCGGCGCGGCATTGGAATTACGGCGGTATCCGCGTTTATGAAGTCCCACACCGCTTGTATCGAGATAAATCGTTACAATATCCTTGAGTATGCTGAATTGTATCTGTACCGGAGCAGCAGTTTCGCTGAACCAGTTTATTCCGTATTTTGATTTAAGGCGTTCAACAGCAGCCTTTTTCACGATTGACTGACAATCAGGAACACTGTGAAGCGTTGAATTAAGGGAATATCCCTTTACTGGGAATGCGTTATCCGTATCGATAAAGCGTTCAAATTCAATTGAACGCACGCCCTGAAAAAGGTCTTCAAAGGTTTCGGCGCGAAATTCCATAAGTTCAATAAGAACCCGTTCAGCAGTAGAAAGGCAGATATTAGCCCGCGCCATTATATTCTCATCGCCTGTAAAGCTGATTTTTCCGTCGCTGACTTTCAGGTCAGTACCGCCGATTTTAGTTATTTCATATTTCAGTACGCTTTCCAGCCCGAAATGGCATGGACAGCAAAGTCTAAGTCTATTGCTCAAAATAATCACCTCATATTTATTAAAGCCTGTCCGAGTCATAGGACAGGCTTTAAGACTTGTTCTCAACAAGGAGATAGGATAGATAAATTAAATTATTATGCGTATTCTGGTTATTTTAATTATTCTGATTTACCATGTCTGTACATCTCCGGCACCGCCTGCACCTGTATCGCCGCCTGTATTTCCGCCGGCATTGGGGTCAACCCAGCCGCCTGTATCGCCGCCTGTATTTCCGCCGGCATTAGGGTCAGTCCAGCCGCCTGTATCACCGGTATTTCCTGCGCCGGCATTGGGGTCAGTCCATGTGTTTCCGGCATTGGGGTCAGTCCATGTATTTCCTGCGTTGGGGTCAGTCCACGTATTTCCGCCTCCGGCGTTAGGGTCAGTCCATATGTTGTTGTAGTTATTATTCTGATTCCATGAATAATCGTTTGTGTTATTGTCCGTCCATGTGTTTGAAGCACTTGCCGGTGTGTCTACTACAATATAGTGGCTGCCATCACAGACAGGAGCATTTGTGGATTTCCAGTAGCCAGTGATTCCCTTCGGGCAGTACGCGCCGGCAATCATACCGGTAGCCGTACACATCGGAACTGCTATAACTGTATCTGACGGCGCAAAGTCAGCATCTGTATCAAGGAAATTATTGTTTGCATATTCTCCTATGATATTATACCATACCTGAGCCGATTTGATATATTCCGGAAGCATGAGTGATTCGTTATATTCTTTGTAGCCGATAGTGATACCGCTTGCGAAATCTCTCGTCAGTCCGACAAATGCGAGGTCGTACCAGTTTTCGGTAGTACCTGTCTTGCCGACAACGACTTTATTTCCGAGACGTGCGGCAGTACCTGTACCGTTATCAACAACGTTTTTGATAAGGCGGTTCATTACCCATGCTGTTTCATCTGAAACGGCCTGACGTGGATTTCTGCCGTTTGTATTGTCAACGATTATCTGATTATTTGCGTCCTCGATTTTTGAAATGATATGAGCCTCGTTGTATATGCCGTGAGTACCGTAAGGCAGATAAGCATTTACAAGATTCTGGAGTGTGATTCCGTATGTCAGAGAACCAAGTGCAAGAGGCGAATAGTCCTCGTCCTCGGAATCAAGCTGCATACCGAGTTTTTCGGTACAGAATTTGAAAACAGCGTTGGGAGTCAGTTCATCAACAAGCTGTGCCGGAACGGTATTGAAAGACTGCTGTAAGAAGTAGTAGATATTATGTGCAGAACCATCACCGGCAACACGTCCGTAGTTGAAAGGCCACAGGTTTCCTTTTTCATCCTTGATAGTAGAAAGCGGAAGATTCCGGTAAACGCTTCCCCAGTGGATATGGTCTGATTCGATTCCGAGACCATATGTTGCGACAGGTTTCATTGTAGAGCCGACCTGACGTGGTTCACGGTTAGCGTAGTTGGTAACGAGAGAACCTTTCTTTTCGCCGACGTTTCCGACTTCTGCCATTACAGAGCCGTCATATCGGAGTGCAACGAAAGCAACGTGCGGAAGCTGTTCTTCGGCTTCTCCGTCGTTATCGAGGTCAACCCATTTTCTTACGGAATCGGCGGCGATAAAGTTGTTCAAATCAAGGAATTTTTCTTCGACATAGTTCTGCATTCTCTTATCGAGCGTGGAATAGATACGGTATCCGCCCTTGTTTATACGGGTGATAGCTTCCTGTTCGTCGATATTGTAGAGTTCCATAAGATATTTTGCTGCTTCGTATACCATGGCATCGACTTCCCACGTATAGGCATTCTGTTCGTTTTCGACTTCCTGAAGGTCTATTTCGGGGTGGAGAGCACGGTATTCCTCTGAATCGGTATAGAGAATCGGTGCGGAAAGATACTGCTGATATTCGTCGTAGGTGATAGCGGCGTTCTTGTACATCTGCCAGAGAACGTATCCCTGACGGGTTTTATTGTTTGCCTTGCCGTTGATTATTACATTTCCGTCCATATCTTCGGTTTCAACGAACGGACCGTAATCGTTGGGGCTTTTCGGGATAGCGGCGAGGACAGCTGCTTCGGGAACTGTCAAATCCTCGACATTCTTTCCGAAGTAACGGATTGAGGCGAGCTGTATTCCGTTGATAGGGCCTCCGAATCCGATAAAGTTCAGATATTCCTCAAGTATTTCGTCTTTGGAATAGTCTTTTTCGAGTTGCATTGCGGAGAATATCTCACGTATTTTACGCTGAGGAGTCTGTTCGCTGTCTCCGGTCAGGTTCTTGATAAGCTGCTGAGTGATAGTCGAACCGCCCTGATTTGTATCATAGAAGTGCAGGAACATATTAAGGAACGCCGACAAAGTTCGCTTATAGTCAACACCGTCGTGGACGTAGAAACGCTCGTCCTCGGTATAGACAAATGCATCTCTGACATGCTGAGGTATTCTTTCTATTGATACTGGAATACGCTGAATATCGGTTTTCATCTGTTTGAGAACGACCATTTCTTCTTCGCCGTCCTCGTTTATTTCCGTGCCGTAGAAATAAGTATCGCTTCCTGATTCGAGTGTGGCAAGGGAAATAGTTGACGAATCGTCCATAAAGTCCATGACATAGATTGTGAGAGCCGTTGCAACTATAGTACCGGTTATCACTATAATTAGGAACAGTGACAGCAGAGTAGTCGCCGTAACAGCCATAAGTTTTTTGAGGATAAGGAGAAAAATATTTTTCTTCTTTTTCTTTTTTCCGGTACGGCTTGCCGGAGTACCGGAATCCTCAATCTCGTGATTAGATTTAGCCATTTGTCTTTTCTTCATATCTGCCGGAAATAACGGTATCGGCAGATATAAACTCCTTTCTGTTTAAAGTACACGATTTTTTAATTAATATCAGCATTTAATTAAACTGTGCCACAACAATATACACATTATATTATAGCACAAAAAAACGTATTTGTTAAGAGTCCGGAGAAAATTTTTTTCAATTTGTATAATTTAGCAAAAATCGCAGATAATATATATAAAATTTCAGCAAAGGGGCAAATAATATGATACGTTCACTTGACAGGAAGATTTATCTTATTCTGATGATTGCGATAACTGTATCCGGATTTATAGTGATATGTACTATGGGACAGTCACTGCACAGGCAGAGGCTTGCAGCAAAAATATCTGATGTACCTGTTGAACTTCCGGCGGCGATGTGTACCATAAGGGAATATAACGGCAGAATAGGCGTATTCAAGGGAGAAAGTTCAGTTCCGTACAGGGTGATAGACTACAATTTTTCACTTCTTTCGGAATATGACCGTGAACAGCTTACGGAGGGAATAGTAATAGAATCCGAGCGTGAGCTTCAGCAGTTCATTGAAGATATTGCCACCTGAAAAAAATATTTTTTAGCTTTTATGTTTTTTCTTTTTACGCACGGAGAATCCGAAATCGCCGAGTTTACGTCCGAGAGCGAAATATTCTCCGTGGGCATATGCGGCAAGACCGCACTGCTGTAGATTCAGTTTTCCTTTGCTGTCAATGTATTTTTCGTCCGCATCGACCCCCACGATTTCGGCAAGAAACATGGTATGACTTCCGAGGAGACGGCTTTCTGTAACACGGCATTCAAGGCTTACCGGACATTCCTCGATAACCGGAACAGCGACCTTGACGGCCGGAGCTGTATGAAATCCGCAGACGGCGAATTTATCCGTATCCCGTCCGCTTTTCACACCGCAGAAATCCGTATGTTTTACCATAGCCGACGTGGTGAGATTTATCACAAATTCTCCGGAATTCATGATAATATCATGGGAAAATCGTTCGGGGCGGACTGATATATATGTCATAGGCGGACGGGTGCAGACTATACCCGTCCAGCCTATTGTAAGAACGTTCGGATTATCCATAGTTCCGCAGGTAACGAGCGTTGCAGGGACAGGTGCAAGAAGTGTGCTTCCTTTCCAGAATTTTTTTGGCATACAGAAAAATCTCCTTAATATTTAGGCTGAATTTTTAAAAATCTGAATTTATGTCTTTAAAATTTTTTCAGATTTGCAGAATCGACAAATTTCAACTGTCGGAAGTGATATAATAGTGTTGTCATAAAACAAGTTTCGAGGGGGAAAATATGTGCAGATAAATATAAAATCGGAGAACGGAACGGCGATAGCTGTTCTCAGCGGAGAAATTGACCATCATTCCGCAAAGAAACTCCGCACTGAACTTGACAAATTCGTTGTAACGATGCAGCCGGAGACTCTTGCCATGGATTTCAGCAATATAACATTTATGGACAGTTCGGGGATAGGACTGATAATAGGCAGGTACAAGCTTATGAAAGAATGCGGAGGAGTGCTGGAAATACGCAGTCCCCAGCCATATATCCGCCGTGTTCTGAGATTGTCCGGTATTGAACGTATAGTAAAAATTGTGTGAGGTGGAAAATGAAGATTGAAAATGAAATTAAATTTATAATGCCGTCTCTGTCCGTGAACGAGGGGACAGCAAGAGCCGCTGTGTCATCATTTATAATTCAGGCAGACCCTACGGTCGAGGAACTTTCGGACATACGCACAGCCGTTTCGGAAGCCGTAACAAATTCAATAGTACACGGATACCGTGGAACATCGGGAAAAATAGAAATAACAGTCCGCATTCTTGCCGGACGTGAGATATACATAAAAATAAAAGACAGTGGCTGTGGTATAAAAGATATTGAGCAGGCAATGGAACCGCTTTTCACGACCGCTCCGGAGGAAGAACGTTCAGGACTCGGATTTTCGGTCATGGAATCATTTATGGACAGGCTTAATGTAAGAAGTACCGTAGGCAAAGGAACAACTGTAACTATGCGTAAGAGGCTAAGTATTCATGGCGACTGAGATAAAAGCGGAGGAAAACCTCGGACTTGTTCACCTTTGTGCAAATCGTTTCCGTGGACGTGGAGTAGATTATGAGGAACTGTATTCAGCCGGTTGTCTCGGACTTCTTAAAGCTGTTAAGGCATTCGACAGCGGACGGGGAGTCAAATTTTCGACGTATGCAGTTCCGGTGATACTTGGTGAAATAAAGCGTCTTTTCCGTGACGGCGGAACTCTGCGTGTAAGTCGTGGACTGAAAGAACTTTCGCTCAGACTTCAGAAAATATGTGCGGATTTCGTTCAGCGTGAGGGCAGAGAACCGGCAATCAGCGAACTGGCGGAAATAACGGGTGAAAAGGAATCGGATATATCGGAGGCACTCTGTGCATCTCAGCCGATTTTATCGCTTACTGCCTCCGACGGCGACGGAAACGAATTTGATGTTCCTGTTGAAGCACCTGACGAAGCAATAGTTGACCTGCTCGCATTGAGACAAATAATGAATGCACTTCCAGAAGATGACCGCATACTGCTTGAACTGAGATATTTCAGAAACATGACTCAGTCAAAGACGGCGGAAGTTCTGGGAATGACACAGGTTCAGGTATCACGGCGTGAAAAGAAACTTCTTTTGCAGATGAGGCGTGAACTTCTGGGATAACAGATATAATCTTACTTATTCAGAAAATCAGATACTCAATAATTGAATTTGATACTATGAAACCTTTTTCGGTCAGTGAAACTGTTTCGTTGTTCAGATTCACATACCCTGCTTTTATAAGCGGGGGAATTTTTTTTATAATCGAATCTTTTTTTGATTTCACGTCATTCAGGTCAAGACCCTCCGAAAGTCTCAGGCGGAGCATTGCGAATTCCTCAGGACTTCCGGCGTTGCGGTCGGTTATGGTTATGGGCTGTACCGGTGAATCTATAAATTTCTGCAAATCCGGTTCAACGGCGAATCTTATGCCGTTCAGGAAAGAATGTGAAGAAACTCCGATTCCGATATAGTCAAGTGATTTCCAGTAGCGGGAATTATGACGGCTTTCAAAGCCTGATTTTGCGAAATTCGAGACTTCATACTGCATGAATCCGTGATTTTTCAGTTCCCTGACCATTGCAAGATACAGGTCGGCGGAAGTATCGTCATCAGGAACGGCATTTCTTATCTCATCGCAGTCGAACGCCGTTCCGTCCTCGATTTTAAGAATATACGCAGAAATATGACTGACCGGAAGTTCTGAAATCCGCTGTATTGAATATCTGATATTTTCCACGGTCTGATTTGGGAGAGCAATCATCAAATCGCAGGAAATATTGTCAAATCCGGCTGAACAGGCATCACGCACGGCTTTTCCGGCACGTTCTGCGGTATGTGTACGTCCGAGGAAACGGAGTTCATCGTTATTCATTGACTGAATGCCGATTGAAAGCCGGTTCACTCCGGCATTTCGGAGAGCCGTGAGCTTTTCCGGAACGAGTGTATTTGGGTTGGCTTCGAGCGTTATTTCCGCATCGGGGGACAAATTGAAATATTCTTTTATTGCGGTGATATATTGCGAAATCTGTCCGGCGGTCAGCAGGGACGGAGTACCTCCGCCGAAATATACGGTATCTGTTACGGAGTTTTTATCGGAATAACGGCGTATATTACGCAGAACCGCATCACAGTACATTTCGGCCTGTTTTTTTGTATAGCTTACGGAATAGAAATCGCAGTAACGGCATTTTTTTCCGCAGAACGGCACATGAATATAGATTCCGAGACTTTTCATTGATTTTAATTATTTTACGGCATCAATGCGTATGGCAGGACTCAGCCGGAAGAAAAACGCATTGACGATTTTTGGTATCACGAACATGGACGCAATTATTCCGATTCCGATGAGCATTTCATAATGTGCTATCCATTCGTATTCCGTGCCGAGTGCCTTGGGAGCGTTGAGATAAAGTACAACCATTCCGGCAAATGCCAGAATACAGTAAACGGCGTTGAAGATTGTTGCACCTTTCCCGTTTACGCATTTGCGACCGCATTCGATACAGACCTTTCCGGGGGAATTAAGCTGTCCGGCGAATGCCTTTTTTAATGGATTGAATGATTTTTTTCCGCAGTGAGGACAAGTATATATACTGCTCATAGTATCACCTTTCTTCTGAAAATCCGGTTTTTCATGAATCGAGTTTAAGAACGCTCATGAAAGCTTCCTGAGGAACTTCCACAGTTCCGAGCTGTCTCATACGCTTTTTGCCCTCTTTCTGTTTTTCGAGGAGTTTTTTCTTACGGGTGATGTCACCGCCGTAGCATTTGGCGAGAACGTCCTTACGCATTGCCTTTACTGTTTCACGTGCGATTATTTTTCCGCCGATAGCTGCCTGAATCGGTACTTCAAAAAGCTGGCGAGGAATGTTTTCCTTGAGTTTTTCGGCGATTTTACGTGCTCTGCCGTAAGCCTTGTCCGTGTGGACGATAAATGAAAGAGCATCTACAATATCTCCGTTGAGCAGAATATCGAGTTTCACGAGTTTTGACGGAACATATCCGAGCATTTCATAATCAAAGCTTGCGTATCCTTTTGTGCGTGATTTGAGAACATCAAAGAAATCGTAAACTATTTCGTTGAGCGGGAGTTCATAGTGAAGTTCAACACGAGTATCGTCAAGATATTTCATATCCCTGAATGTTCCCCGTCTGTCCTGACAGAGTTCCATGATATTTCCGACATAATCGGACGGCGACAGAATACTTGCCCTGACTACCGGTTCTTCGGCGGTCTGTATGAGTGCAGGGTCGGGATAATTTGTGGGATTGTCAATATACTGGACTTCGCCGTTTGTCAGTGTTACTTTATATATAACGGACGGAGCAGTTGTTATCAGGTCGAGATTATATTCACGTTCAAGGCGTTCCTGAATTATTTCCATGTGCAGAAGTCCGAGGAATCCGCATCTGAATCCGAATCCGAGGGCGATTGAAGTCTCCGGCTCAAACGAAAGCGAGGCATCGTTAAGCTGTAATTTTTCGAGAGCGTCTCTCAAATCGCCGTATTTTGCACCGTCGGAGGGATATATTCCGGAGAAAACCATAGGATTTACTTTTCTGTAGCCGGGGAGCGGACTGTCGCACGGATTATCGTTGTTTGTAACCGTATCGCCCACACGTGTATCGCCGATACTTTTTATAGATGCTGAAATATAGCCGACTTCTCCGGCTTCAAGAGAGCCGTTGTTGACGAGTGAAGAAGCGTCCATAAATCCGGCTTCGACGACATTGAAAACAGCACCGGTAGCCATAAGACGAATATTGTCTCCGGTTTTGACTCTGCCTTCTTTTATGCGGACATATATTATAACGCCTTTGTACGGGTCGTAATAGCTGTCGAAAATCAGGGCTTTAAGTGGTTTGTCGGCATCGCCGGACGGAGCAGGAATATCGGTGACGATTCTTTCAAGAACCTGTTCAATATTAGTTCCCATTTTTGCGGAAATTCTCGGAGCGTCCATAGCCGGAATACCGATAACATTTTCGACTTCCTGACAAACCCGTTCAGGGTCTGCGGAAGGCAGGTCGATTTTGTTTATAACCGGAACGACTTCCAAATCGTGTTCGATTGCAAGATAGGTATTTGCGAGTGTCTGAGCCTCGATTCCCTGCGAAGCATCGACAATAAGAATTGCACCCTCGCAGGCGGCAAGGGAACGTGAAACTTCATAGTTAAAGTCAACATGACCGGGGGTATCAATAAGATTGAAAATATAGTCTTCTCCGTCCTGAGCCGTATATTTAAGGCGGACGGCACGGGCTTTGATAGTGATTCCACGTTCACGCTCAATATCCATGTTATCGAGAAGCTGTTCTTCCATGTCACGGACTGCAACAGTTTCGGTTTTTTCGAGAATACGGTCGGCAAGAGTTGATTTGCCGTGGTCGATATGTGCAACGATACAGAAATTTCTGATTTTATTGTTAGCCAAGTTCATTCCTCATTTCAGTTGATATTATTATATATTATATCAGAAAAAAATTGATTTGTAAAGTCTTTTCTTAAAGTTGACAAACTTGTTGATATGGTGTATAATAAAACGGAATCAATATGAATTGAACGGGAAGAAAATTTTTTAAAGGAGGATTTTTTATGAATCAGCAGAAAATAGACAGAATAAACGAACTTGCAAGGAAATCAAAATCCACAGGACTTACAGACGAGGAAAAAGCCGAACAGACTGCACTCCGCAACGAATACAGACAATCGGTTGTGGGAAATCTTGCGGTACAGCTTGACAATACATATATTATGACACCGGATGGAAAAAAGAAAAAAGTCGGAGAGAAATAAATGAAATATAAAGATTTGTTTCATATGGCAGTTAAGGCATCTGAAAAAGCTTATTGCAGATATTCGGGGTTTCATGTGGGTGCAGTACTTCTTTCAGATGACGGACGCATATTCACTGGCTGTAATATTGAGAATGTTTCGTATTCGCTGACGATATGTGCCGAGCGTACAGCGGTATTCAAGGCGGTATCCGAGGGCGTGACGAACTTTCAGGCGATTGCAGTTGCCGGAAGCAAGGACGACGATTTTTCAAATCCATGTTTTCCGTGCGGAGCTTGTCTGCAGGTTCTCAGTCAGTTCTGCGGAAAGGATTTTCCGGTAATACTTTCGGACGGAGTTCATAAACTTTCGGATTTTCTTCCGCACGGATTCAGTGAGGAGAATATAAAATGAAAATAATAAATGCGGTCTATGATGATTCCACAATAAGAATATATCAGGCATTCAACAGACAAATCGCAGATGAAGCCGTTAAACTCGGAACTTTCGGGAAATCATTCAGCAGGGAGCGTATGACATGGATTAAACCGTCGTTTCTGTGGATGATGTACCGTTCCGGCTGGGCGGAAAAAGAAAATCAGGAGCATATTCTTGCGATTGATATAAAACGCACCGGATTTGACGAAATCCTTGAAAATGCCGTTCTTTCGTCATATAACGAAAAAATGGGAATTTCACGCAACGAATGGAAAACAAGAATTTCCGGCTCGGAAGTGCGTTGTCAGTTCGACCCCGACCGTGATGTGTACGGCAATCCACAGCCGATAAGAGCAATTCAGCTCGGTCTGCGTGGCGGTTTTGTCAGAAAATATATCGATGAATTTATAACCGGAATAACCGATATAACGGAAAATGTCCGGTATCTGAAAAAACTGAGGGATAATAAAATTCTGACTTCCGATATGCTTCCGGCTGAAAGGGAATATCCTGTAAGCGAAAGAATCCAAAAAATACTTTGCATGAATTATTAATATGGAGGACTAAATGTTAAAAGATAAAATAGAAAAATATCTGCTTGAAGTTCAGAAGCCGTCACGGTATATCGGCGGAGAGGTCGGCAGTATAACAAAAAACAAACAGGAAACTGATGTGAGATTTGCGTTCTGTTTTCCGGATACGTATGATATAGGTATGTCGCATATCGGAATGAAGATTTTGTATTCCGTTATAAATGAGCGTGAGAATTACTGGTGTGAACGCTGTTTCGCACCGTCTCCGGATTTTGAAGAAATAATGCGGAAAAATGATATTCCGCTTTATGCACTCGAATCCCTTGACCCGATACGTGAATTTGATTTCATAGGCTTTACAATGCAGTATGAACTTTCTTATACAAATGTTCTGAATATGCTTGACCTTGCCGGAATACCGGTTTTTGCAGAGGACAGGACAGACGAACTCACGCAGATAGTTGTCGCAGGAGGTCCTTGCGTTTGCAATCCAGAACCGCTTGCAGATTTCTTTGACCTGTTTATTCTGGGAGAGGGTGAGGAAGTCAATCTGGAACTCATGGACTTGTATCACGAAATGAAACAGCAGGGAGTAGGCAGAATTGATTTTCTGCGAAGAGCCGCACAGATTGAGGGAATATATGTTCCACGGTTTTATAAATTCGATTATAAAGAGGACGGAACAATAGACAAAATGACCGTGACCGGAAATGCTCCGCAAAAAGTCCGCAAGCGTATAATTGCGGATTTTGACAAGGTGTATTATCCGGAAAATTTTGTTGTTCCGTTTACGGAAATAGTTCATGACCGTGTATCTGTGGAGGTACTGCGTGGCTGTATACGTGGCTGTCGTTTCTGTCAGGCAGGATTTATATACCGTCCGTTCCGTGAAAAGACTCCCGATACAATTTATAAGGAAACAAAATGTCTGTGCGAAAATACCGGATATGATGAAGTATCCCTTGCATCGCTCAGTACAAGCGACCATTCTCAGATTGACGGAATGCTTACAAAACTCATTGACTACACGGAAAAAGAGCGTGTAAATCTTTCATTGCCGTCTCTGCGGGTTGATAATTTTTCGGAATCACTTCTTGAAAAAATAAAGAAAGTCCGGAAAAGCGGTCTGACTTTTGCGGCCGAGGGCGGAACTCAGCGTCTCCGTGATGTAATCAACAAGAATGTCAGTGAAGAAGAAATCATGAGTACCTGTAAAATCGCATTCGAGGGCGGTTACAGCAGTGTTAAACTTTATTTCATGATGGGTCTTCCGACCGAAACAGATGAGGATATTATCGGAATCGCCGGACTTGCCCAGCGTATTCTTGACCTGTTCTACAGTATCGAAAACCGTCCGAAAGGAAAAAGTCCGCAGATTTCCGTAAGCTGTGCGACATTTGTTCCGAAGCCGTTCACGCCGTTCCAGTTTGAACCGCAGGACACACGTGAGGAAATAGAACGCAAGCAGAAACTTCTTCTTGATTCCGTCAAATCAAAAAAAATACGTGTAAGCTATCATGATTCCGATGTCAGTCTGCTTGAAGCTGTTCTCGCAAAGGGCGACAGACGGCTTTGCAAGGTGATTTATACGGCATGGAAAAAAGGCTGTAAATTTGACAGCTGGAGCGAATATTATAAGTTTGACCTGTGGCTTGAAGCCTTTGAGGAATGCGGAATCGACCCGTCTTTCTATGCTAACCGCCGTATCGGATATAATGAAATACTTCCGTGGGAACATCTTGACTATTTTGTCAGCAAGGAATTTTTTATCCGTGAAAACAAAACCGCACATAAATCGGTCACAACACCAAATTGCCGGATAAGGTGTTCGGGTTGTGGAGTAAATAAATCAGCAGGGAGGGAATGTTTTTGTTACGACTGAGAGCAGTTTTCGGAAAATCGGGCAGAGCCAGATATATATCGCACCTTGACCTTAACCGCTGTATGCTTAGAATTTTCAGACGTTCAAAGCTTCCGGTATGGTATACGGAAGGATTCAATCCGCACCCGTATTACAGCTTTGCACTTGCTTTGTCACTGGGATTCGAGAGCGACTGCGAAATTATGGATTTCAACATAACCGACGATAATATGAGTATGGAGGAAATACGGGACAGGCTCAACGCTGTTATGCCGGAGGGAATGAAAATTATTTCCGTAGCTCCGCAGAACAGGAAAATCACCGCAATTACAAAAGCGGAATACAGATTTTCGCTTGTTTCAGAAAATACACACAGTCTGAAGTCTGAAATAGTCAGATTCATGGAACAGCCGGAAATCCTCATAGAAAAAAGAACGAAAAAAGGCGTTAAAACCGTTGACCTTAAACCGGATATCGAAATAGTAAAATGTGTTGATTCGGGAAATTCCGTTGATATAACCCTCCGTCTTCCGGCAGGAACTCAGACAAATTATAATCCTGTGCTTTTCATAGACGCACTGAAAAATACGTCTGAAATTTCATTTGAAACAGCCGGAATCCGCCGTTCAGGAATTTTATGTGAAAATAATGAAAAATTTTCTTGAAAACACTTGACAATTTCAAAAAAGATATGATATAATAGTAAAGCATTTGTAATCCGTCTGCTTTGTCAGATGAGGGTTAATGCCGTAAGACATTAAATCGGACAGTCCGCTGTCTGTTCTGACCGGAATTAAACGTATCGCTTTCTGAGTGATGTGTTTTCCGTGGTCGGATTTGTATTTTCCGCTTCTCCGGTTTGACCGGTTTCGGCGGTCAGATATGAATGTCCGGAAATTTTAGGAGGAAATTAAAATGGATGCACTCAAGTTAATCAGCGAATCAAGCATGAAAGAAAATGTACCGGTATTCAGTGTCGGCGATACTGTAAAGGTTCATGTACGTATCAAGGAAGGCGACAAGAGCCGTATTCAGGTTTTTGAGGGTACTGTTATTGCCAAGAAACACGGCGGTATCTCGGAAACATTTACTGTTCGCCGTGTTGCCCACGGTTGCGGAATCGAAAGAGTTTTCCCGCTCCATTCTCCTGTCGTTGACAAGGTTGAAGTTGTAAGATACGGTAAGGTTCGCCGTGCTAAGCTCTACTATCTCAGAGACAGAGTAGGAAAGGCTGCAAAGGTTAAGGAGCAGATTCGATAAGATTTCTATTGAGTACGTGCTGTCGGTTATGTTCCGACAGCAGACGACTCCTGAGCCACGGGGACTTCACGTCCCTTTTTTGCTACATTTTAGAAACAGAGGTATGACTGATGGAAGAAAATAAAGAAAATATCGAAAATACTGACAATATCGAAAATAATATAACAGCACCGGAAAATCCCGAGCCGGAAGAACAGCAGGATTCCAAGAAAAAGAAAGGAAATCTGAAACAGGATATTATTGATATTGCAGAGTCAACAATATGTACAGTATTTGTGATTGTCATGCTTTTTACTTATCTCCTGCACCCTGTAAATATTATCGGACATTCAATGGTTCCAACGCTCAACAATACCTATACAGGAGAGCGTGCCACTACAAATCAGACTGACAAAGTGCTGATGTCAACAGTTTTCTTTGATATCAAATACGGCGATATTCTCGTAATTGAAAAGGATAAGAATTATCTGCTTGACGAGAACGGTGAAGTATACGAGCCTGATGACCCTGCTATAAATGAGTGTATCATAAAGCGTGTCATCGCCTGCGGAGGACAGACTGTTGATATACATGATAATCATGTTATAGTTGACGGAGAAATAATTAACGAGCCGTATATAGCCGAAAATTCAACCACCGACGACCTCGGGGCATTTACCGGTCAGTATCCGATAACAGTTCCGGAGGGATATTACTTCGTTATGGGAGATAACCGCAATCATTCAACAGACAGCCGTGCAAGAAGTATCGGACTTGTAAAGAAAGACCAGATATACGGAAAAGCAATCCTTAAATATTACCCGATAGATGAATTTGATATTCTTACTGATTCATGGAAAGGCTGATTAAAGGAAGATTTTTCCGGTATTTATGGGATTTTCTGGAAATGCTCATTATAACCGCTTTTGCGGTGAGCCTTATTTTTACCTATGTTTTCAGAATAATGAAAATAAGCGGAGAATCTATGAAAAACACGCTTATGCCTGACGACAGAATAGTTATTTCAACGCTGTGGCGGAATTTTGGAAACGGCGATGTTGTTGTGATAAAAGCCGATGAAAAAATACTTCTCGGAGAAAACGGAGAAACAATTGTTTCGGAGGGAATCCATGACAATATAGTGAAAAGAATTATCGCTTCCGGAGGACAGACCGTGGATATAGATTTCGCAACAGGTGCTGTTTTTGTCGATGGTGAGCGGATTTCCGAATCATATGTAACGCTCGGGCTTACACATCTTGATATGGGAGCGTTTACCGGAAAATATCCTGTTACTGTTCCGGAGGGGTGCTTTTTTGTTATGGGTGATTACCGTTCCGTATCGGTTGACAGCCGTTCCGCCGACATAGGGTTTGTATCCGAAAACAGTATAATAGGTAAAATGATTTTTGTATTATAAATTTTAATAATTTTGTGCGGAGGAATGTTGTGGACAATCAGGATATAAAAACAATACAGTGGTTTCCGGGACATATGGCTAAAACCAGACGTGCTATATCGGCAAATATGAAACTTGTAGATGCCGTCGTGGAAATCATTGATGCACGTACTCCGATGAGCAGCCGGAATCCGGAAATAGATGCTCTTACATCATCAAAGCCGAGAATTATTCTGCTGAATAAATGTGACCTTGCCGACAGCAAATTAACGGATTCATGGGTCAGATATTTCAGCAGTACCGGTATTCCGGCACTTGCTGTTGACTGCAAATCCGGAAAAGGTCTTAACAGTCTGATTCCGGTGCTGAAAAAAACATCTCTTAAACCGCTCATGGATAAACGGGCAAAAAATAATATGACCGGAGCACCTGTCAGGCTTATGATACTCGGTATACCGAATGTGGGCAAAAGTTCCCTGATTAACCGGCTTGCCGGCGGAAAGCGTGCAAAGGTCGAGGACAGACCCGGAGTTACACGTACAAAACAATGGGTTAAACTCAAGGACGGCACGGAACTTCTTGATATGCCGGGCGTTCTGTGGCCTAAATTTGAAGACCAGTCTGTGGCGGTAAGGCTTGCGTTTACAGGTGCAATAAGCGATGATATACTTGACATCGAAACTCTTTCCATGAAGCTCCTGAGCTTTCTTGCGGAGAATTATCCGGATTCTCTCGGAGAACGCTATAAAATAAAATTTGCTCCGGAAATCAGCGGTGCTGAACTTCTTGAATCAGTGGGAAAAAAGCGTGGTATGATGCTTTCCGGCGGAGTAATAAATACAGAACGTGCTGCGATTACAGTTATTGATGAATTCAGAAGCGGAAAACTCGGCAGGATTACTCTTGAAATTCCGCCGGAAAAGGAGAACGTATGCCAAGAATAATACTTCATAAGGAACTTTTTGATTACGATAAGGAAATCAGAAAAAATGCTCCGGTTCTGTGCGGAGTTGATGAGGCAGGAAGAGGTCCGCTCGCCGGAGATGTATACGCAGCGGCTGTTGTTCTGAATGATGATACACTGATAAATTATCTGAATGACAGCAAGAAAGTCTCGGAAATACGGCGTGAAAAGCTATATGATGAGATTATCAAAAAAGCAGATGCCTATTGTATTGCTACCGCTTCTGTACAGGAAATAGATAAACTGAATATTCTCAATGCAGCTATGCTTGCCATGAAAAGGGCTGTTGAGGGGCTTTCGGTAATTCCTGACCTCGCACTTGTTGACGGAAACCGTCTGCCGGAACTTGAATGTAAGACATCATGTGTCATAAAGGGCGATGCCGTATCTGCTTCAATTGCGGCTGCTTCCATTCTTGCGAAAGTATCCCGTGACAGGTATATGAAGAAAATGGCAGAACAATATCCCGAATACGGATTTGAAAAGCATAAGGGATACGGTACTGCATTCCATTGTGAAATGCTCAGGAAGTACGGAGCGAGTGAAATTCACCGGTACACGTTTCTGAAAAAAATACTTGGTAAAAATGCCTGACATTACCGGAAAAGGATATATCGGAGAAGAAGCCGTGTGCGGTTATCTCATGGAAAACGGATATGAGATAGTCTGTAGAAATTATCGCATACGAGGCGGAGAAATTGATATTATCGCCGTAAATAACGACTATATCGCCTTTGTAGAGGTTAAGTCCCGAAAATATAACAGCATGGTAAGCGGATTTGATTCCGTAAACAAACGAAAGAAAAATCTTATCATAAAGACAGCCTGTGATTTCTGCTGTAAATATCCGAATATGCTCCAGCCAAGATTTGATGTCGCTCATGTCACGCTGGAAAACGGACGGGCGGTCTGTATTGATTATATTCAGAATGCCTATGATGTGGCAGACTGCAATTATATATTTTAATCATATGTTTTAAAAGGGTGATTCTATGTTTTACAACAGTACAAGAAACAGCAGTGTTAAGGTAAGCAGTGCCGAAGCCATAACACAGGGAATTTCAGCCGAGGGAGGACTTTTTGTTCCGGAAAGTATTCCGGAGCTTACTCCCGACGAGATAAAGGCAATAGGCGATATGAAATACGCCGACAGGGCAGCCTACATCTTCTCGAAGTTCCTTACGGATTTCACAGATGCAGAAATACATTACTGTACAGATAATGCGTATTCCACAAAAAATTTTGAAACAGAAAGCATTGCCGAAATAGCGCATCTGTTTGACGGAACATATATGCTTGAACTCTGGCACGGTCCGACCTGTGCGTTCAAGGATATGGCTTTGCAGATACTCCCTTATTTCCTGACAACATCGGCAAAGAAAATAAATCTTGACAAGAAGATAGTTATTCTTGTTGCGACTTCCGGAGATACCGGAAAAGCTGCTCTTGAAGGTTTCAAGGACGTTGAGGGAACTTCAATTCTTGTATTCTATCCGGAGGACGGCGTAAGTCCTATGCAGAAACGCCAGATGAAAACTCAGGAGGGCGGAAACGTAGGAGTATGCGCAATAAAAGGCAATTTTGACGACTGTCAGAACGGCGTAAAGGCTATTTTTACAGATGATGAAGTGAAATCGGCTCTTGATGCAAACGGCATGATGTTTTCGTCCGCAAATTCCATCAACTGGGGACGGCTTGTTCCGCAGATAGTCTACTATGTTTCGACATATGCAGAACTCGTGAAAAACGGCGGAATCGAACTCGGCGAAAAGATAAATATTGTTGTTCCTACAGGTAATTTCGGAAATATTCTTGCTGCGTATTATGCAAAGCATATGGGTATTCCTGTAAACAAGCTGATTTGTGCATCAAATATAAATAATGTTCTTACGGATTTCATAAATACCGGCGTGTATGACAGGAATCGTAAATTCTATGCAACGGTTTCTCCGTCTATGGATATTCTCATTTCGAGCAATCTTGAGAGACTTCTCTATATCATGACCGGCAGAAATGACGAGCAGATAAAAGAATGGTTCGGACAGCTTTCGTCAGAGGGCAGATACGAAGTCAGCGATGATATTAAAGCAAAGCTGAAAGAGGAGTTCTGTGCTGGATTCTGCGACGACGAACAGACAAAATCCGTTATCCGTGAGATATATGAAAAATATTCATATACCTGCGATACCCATACGGCAGTTGCAGTCAAGGTATACAACGAATACAGAGCCTCTACAGGAGATACAACAAAGACTGTTATCGCATCTACAGCAAGTCCGTATAAGTTCTCGTCGGCAGTTCTTGAAGCAATTGAGGGAAGTGCGTCCGATATTGATGAATACGCAAAGGTTGACCGTATCGCCGGACTTTCGGATATTCCTGTTCCGTCCGCTCTTGCAGACCTTAAAAACAAGCCGGAGCGTTTCGGCGATGTAATCGAAAAATCGGAACAGAAAAACTATGTTCTGAATACACTGGGTCTTTAAATGAGTTTATATGTTATCGGCGACCTGCATCTTTGTTTCAGTGCGCCCGAAAAAACCATGAGTATATTCGCCGGCTGGGAGAATTATCAGGAAAGAATCAGAGAAAACTGGCTTGATGTCGTAAAGCCCGAAGATACAGTTGTTCTTGCCGGAGATATATCGTGGGGAATGTCCATGCAGCAGGTAGTTCCGGATTTCCGGTTTATAAACGAACTAACAGGTCAGAAAATAGTGATTAAAGGAAATCACGACTACTGGTGGGGAACTCTGAAAAAAATGCAGGATTTCCTCGATTCCTGCGGATTTGATACTATAAAAATACTGCATAACAATCATTATGCCTACAACGGTTACGGAATCTGCGGAACACGTGGCTGGGTCAATATGCCGGGCGAAACACAGGACGAAAAAGTGCTGAGACGTGAAGTTCAGCGGTTGGAAACGTCTATAAAATCTGCGGTTTCAGCCGGTCTCGAACCAATAGTATTCATGCATTATCCGCCGATTTTTGCCAATAATTTCAATTATGACATACTTCAGATTCTTTACAGATATAATATAAAAGACTGCTATTACGGTCATATCCACGGACGGCAGGCACATGAACTGTGTATCACCAATACCTATGACGATGTGAATTTTCATCTTATTTCAGGAGATTATTTACAGTTTGTACCGGAAAACGTGCTGTGATTTTGTGAAAAAAGTAGAAGTGTAAAATTATTGTAGAAATATTTTTTGAAATATGTTATAATGTTTAGGTGTTATTTCAGAGATGCTTATTTTCTCTGATGCCTATTTATAAAGTTAATGTTAATGGAGGACTATCATGTTAAAATCGTCAATCAAAACAGATGTGAACACGACCGAACTGGTTCTTTCTATTGATGCAGCCGCTTTTGAAGCCGCTGTTGAAAAGGAATATCAGCGTCAGAAGAAAAATATCCAGATAAAGGGATTCCGTAAAGGTAAGGTTTCACGTAAACTTGCCGAAAGAACATTCGGCGAAGGTGCTTTCTATGAGGGTGCTATAAATTCCCTCCTCGGTCCGGAACTCGATGCAGCTGTATCAGAATCAAAACTGGAACTCGTTGACCGTCCTAGTGTCGAGGTTCTTTCTGTTGACAAGGAAAACGGCGTAGAAATAAAGGCTGTATGCGTAACAAAGCCGGTTATCGAGATTTCTGATTACAAGGGCATAAAGGCTGCAAAGGTTGTAAGAGAAATCACAGACGAGGACGTTGAGAAACAGGTTGATATTATCAGAAAGAGAAATGCCCGTATCGTTTCCGTTGATGACAGACCCGCTCAGATGGGCGATGAAGTTATTATCGATTTCGAGGGATTCTTCGGCGATGAAGCATTCGAGGGAGGAAAGGGCGAAGACCACCCGCTCGTACTCGGAAGCGGTCAGTTTATCCCCGGATTCGAGGAGCAGATTGCCGGAAAGAATGTCGGCGATTCCTTTGATGTTGTCGTAACATTCCCCGAAAATTACCACATGAGCGACTATGCCGGAAAAGAAGCCGTTTTCAAGACCGTTCTGAAGTCAATCAGCTATGAGGAACTTCCGGAAATCGATGACGAACTCATCAAGGACGCTACAGAGTTCGACACAGTTGACGAATATAAGGCTGATATCCGTGCCAAGCTGGAAGATTCTGCTGTAAAACAGGCTGAAAGTGCTTTTGAAAATGCCGTTCTTGAAACCATTATCGGAAAGGTTGATTCACCGATACCGAACTGTATGTTCGAGCAGAGAATAAATGAACTCGTTGCAAGTTTTGAGCGTCAGCTCCAGCAGCAGAATATGAGTCTCAAGATGTACTGTCAGTATACAGGTATGGACGAGGCATCAATCCGTGAAACTTACAGAGAACGTGCCGAGAGTGAGGTAAAACTCCGCCTTGCACTCGAAAAGATTGCAGAACTCGAAAATATCGAGATTACAGACGAAGAACTCGACAACAGTCTCGGCGAACTTGCTGCTGCAAACAATATGAGCGTTGAGAATGTCAGAAGATTCATATATATCGAGGATTACAAGAACGATATGAAAGTTCAGAAAGCTGTTGAACTCGTAAAGGAAAGTGCTGTTGTTGACGATTCTGCAAATGAGGCAGAAGCTGTTGAGGAAGTACCGGCTGAAACAGTAGCTGAGGAGTCCGCAGAATAATTATCATGTACATACTGTTCCCGATGACGTTTTCTTGAATTGTTTGAGTTTCTTCATCGGGACGGTTTTCATTTAAGAAATAAGAAAGGGCGATGAATTATGAGCTTTATACCTTATGTTGTTGAACAGACGAGCCGTGGTGAAAGGTCTTATGATATTTTCTCACGTTTGCTGAATGACAGGATTATCATGCTTTCAGACCAGGTGAATGATGCTACGGCAAGTCTTGTAGTGGCACAGCTTCTTTTCCTTGAAAGTCAGGATACCGAGAAAGATATTTCATTGTATATCAACAGTCCGGGCGGTTCGATTACTGCCGGCATGGCAATATATGATACAATGCAGTATATCAAGTGCGATGTTTCAACTATATGTATCGGTATGGCGGCATCTATGGGAGCATTCCTCCTTGCTGCCGGAGCTAAGGGCAAACGTCTGGCACTTCCGAACAGCGAGATTATGATTCATCAGCCACTTATTTCAGGCGGTCTCGGCGGTCAGTGTACCGATATAAAGATACACTCTGACCACCTCCTCAGGACACGTCAGAAGATGAATGAACTTCTTGCACTCAACACCGGCAAGCCGATTGAACAGGTCGAAGCCGATACCGAACGTGACAACTATATGACCGCACAGGAAGCCTGCGATTACGGTATCGTTGACAAGGTAATCGAGAAAAGGTAGGTTTTCTGAATTATGAGTGGTATGAATTTTTGCAGCTTTTGTGGCAGAAACGAGGCACAGGCAGGAAGTATGTGCAACGCAGGCAGTGTGAGTATCTGTCAGCAGTGCGTTCTTCACTGTAATGAACTTCTTTTCGGTACTGCCTATGCAAAGGCTCAGAAAAAAACTATGAAAAAGGAAAAGGATACATCGCTTTCAGATATGAAGCTGATGAAGCCTGCCGAAATAAAGGCACATCTTGATGAATATGTAATCGGTCAGGACGATGCCAAAATTTCTCTTTCGGTAGCCGTGTACAATCATTATAAACGGCTTATCAGTCAGGAACGTGGTCTGTCGGATTCCAACGGCGTTGAACTCCAGAAGAGCAACGTTCTTCTTCTCGGACCTACCGGTGTGGGAAAGACTTTTCTTGCACAGACACTTGCCAAACTGCTTGATGTTCCGTTTGCTATTGCAGATGCCACAACAGTTACGGAAGCTGGTTACGTAGGCGACGACGTTGAAAATGTTCTGCTCAGACTTATACAGGCGGCGGATTATGACATAGAAGCCGCCGAAAAGGGTATAATATATATCGACGAAATCGATAAGATTGCAAGAAAGTCCGAGAATACATCGCTTACACGTGATGTCAGCGGTGAGGGAGTTCAGCAGGCACTTCTCAAGATTATTGAGGGTACGCTGTCGAATGTTCCCCCCGGAGGCGGAAGAAAGCACCCCAACGCCGAAGTATTGCAGATAAACACAAAGAATATCCTGTTTATATGCGGAGGAGCTTTCGACGGACTCGAAAATATTATTCAGAAACGTATGGTAAAAGCTCCGATAGGATTCGGCGGAGATTTGAAACCGACCAAGGAGATAAGGAATAATATTTTCAAAAAGGTTATACCAAAAGATTTGGTAAAATTCGGTATGGTTCCGGAATTTGTGGGACGACTTCCGGTTCTGTCTGTTCTGGAAGAACTCGACGAATCCGCACTTGTACGTATACTCACAGAGCCTAAAAATGCACTTATCAAGCAGTATAAAGCATTGTTCGGATATGACGGCGTGGAGCTTGAAATCACAGATGATGCACTTATCGAGGTAGCTAAAAAAGCCCTCGACCAGAAAACAGGTGCACGTGGTCTGCGTTCAATACTTGAGGGCGTGCTGATGAACTCAATGTATAGCGTTCCGTCAGATGATTCGGTTAAAAGGCTTATCGTAACAAAGGAATGCATAACGGAAAACAAAGAACCGGAGCAGATACGATAATAATTTTTCATTAAGCAAAATACGGCTGCTGTATCATTTTTCATGATACAGCAGCCTTTTATTTACCGGAATTTATACGTTTTAAATTTTATGACGGATTTATTTATCAGCCGCAACCGCAGCCACAGCCACAGTCATTGTTCTGAGTAGCTACATTATTGCCGCCGCAGCCGCAGCTTCCGCAGTTCTGGAATGCAAGGAAGAGAAGAATGAGGAGAATAATCCACATACAGTTGCCATTGCCGGAAAAAGAATTACACATATTAAAAATCTCCTTTGAAGATAAATTTGAATCGCTTTTTAAGGCGTTTCATATTACATAATATGCCAATGGAAAAATTGTGTTACAAAATTTACATCAATTTCTAATTTCGACTGTTATCGCACGGAATCTGTGGCATAATATTATATATGCACGCTGAAACAGCGAGTATATATTCAGAAAGGAGAAAGTTAATGAATACAGATAACTTCACGAGAAAATCTGCCGATATAATAGAGGGAGCAGTTCAGGCGGCTTCTGAGCTGGGGCATACTTATGTCGGCAGCGAGCATATTCTGCTTTCAATATCACAAGATGCATCTACTTTCGCTGCCGAGATACTGATAAACAGCGGAATCGCATATGATGACCTTTATCAAGGGATAATCAGCTTTGTAGGTCAGGGAACTCCGTCTATATTGAATCAGCGGTATTTTACCACCGCCGCCAAGAGAATACTTCAGAATGCCTGCAATATAGCTGCAAGTGATAATAAAAGGCTTACAGCTCCGGAACATATTCTGGCGGCGATTATCCGTGAACCGTCATGCAGTGCCTGTACTGTCATAAAAATGGCAGGAGGAAGTATGACCGCCATATGTTCGGGGCTTGATGTGATTTCTTCTGATGCGGTGCGTGAGGAGCTGTATAATGCCATAAAGCCGAAAGCCTCTCATCTCCCGAATCTTTTTCGCTATGGCAGAAATCTTACAGATATTTCTCTTGTCAAAAAAAATGACCCGCTTATAGGCAGGATTCGTGAAGTAGAACGTGTAATGCAGATTCTTGCACGGCGAACAAAAAATAATCCCTGTCTCATAGGCGAGGCAGGAGTCGGCAAAACTGCTATAGTTGAGGGTGTGGCAGAACTTTTTCTCCGTAATCTTGTTCCGGATTCGCTGAAAAACAAGCATATATTTTCACTCGATTTCACATCGCTTCTTTCCGGAGCGAAATATCGTGGAGATTTTGAAGAACGTGTAAAGGCGTGTGTCGATGAAGCAGTGAACGCAGGAAATATAATTCTGTTCATCGACGAAATACACATGATTGTAGGAGCAGGAGCAGCAGAGGGAGCAATAGACGCAGCAAATATAATGAAGCCTCAGCTTGCACGTGGAGAATTACAGATAATCGGAGCAACAACCTTTGACGAATACCGCAGGACTATCGAAAAGGATTCCGCACTTGAACGGAGATTCCAGCCAGTGCATATAGATGAGCCGGATTCGGGAGCGTGCATAGATATTATACGTGGTCTGAAAAGTTGCTATGAGGATTATCACGGAGTAAAGATACCGGATAATATAATTGACCTTTCGGTGAATCTTTCGGTAAGATATATCAACGACCGCTATCTTCCCGATAAGGCAATAGATGTGCTTGACGAATCATGTGCATCGGCAAAAATAAGGTGCAGGAAAGGTGCTTCGGTGAGCGAGGAAGATGTTTTGTCTGTGGTATCGGGAAAAACCGGAGTTCCGCTTAACAAGCTGAAATCAGAGGATAGTTTCAGGCTTACTGTACTGGAAAAAACATTGTCGGAACGGGTTATCGGTCACCGGAACGCAGTAAAGGCGGTGGCAGATGCAGTATATCGTGCAAAATCCGGACTTCATGATAATCGCAGACCGGTTGCATCATTTCTTTTTGCAGGGCCTTCGGGAGTAGGAAAGACTGAACTTGCGAGAGCATTAGCAGAATTTCTTTTTGGTTCGGAAAAAAATCTTATACGCATTGATATGTCTGAATATATGGAAAAACACGCTGTTTCAAAGCTCATAGGCGCACCGGCAGGATATGTCGGCTATGACGATAACAACGGCAGTCTCTGCGAACGTGTAAGGCGGAATCCCTACTCACTGGTACTTTTTGACGAAATCGAGAAAGCGGACAGCGAGGTATTGAATATCATGCTTCAGATTCTTGATTATGGTATGCTGACCGATTCGTCAATGAGGAAAATAAGTTTCCGTAACTGCATAATCATTATGACATCGAATGCCGGTTCGGAGCTTGCAAATCATACGGACGTAGGATTTACAGGTACTTTTTCAGGTAACAGGAATATGATGGAAAATGCTGTAAGAAGCCGGTTTACTCCGGAATTTACCGGCAGAATAGATGAAATTATAGTTTTCGGAAGTCTTGAACATGATGACCTGATGAAGATAAGCCGGAAAGCACTTGACAATCTTAAATTCAGGGCGGAAGCACTCGGAATAGATTTGAGTTACGGAAATGATGTTGTCGAAGCAGTAGCGGCAGCCAAAGATACGGACAGATACGGAGCTCGTCCGATAAAGCGCAGAGTTACCGACCTTATCGAGAACGAACTCGCAAAAATGATAATCGGCTCGTATATACACAGTGGTGATACCGTTCATCTTGAAGCATCGGGCGGAACTATAAGATTCAGTGCCGATAAAGCAAATCTGGAAAATATCTGTTCATAGGATTGAAAAAAATCAACACAGCTTCCGGAATTTCAGCAGTTTTTCAAGTGATTTAAATGCGGTTTTTCTGCCGGTTCTGTAGACTTCGAGCATAACATCGGGATTATGTTCAATGTGACCTACAGGGAGTTTTTCGGGCGGAGCAATTACAAATGCTCTGCCTTCTTTTTCTGCCTTAGCGATATATTTCAGCTGATTGTTATACATTTCGGGGCGGTTAATACAGCTTTTCACAAATTCGGGATATTCACGGTACACTGTCCTTATGATTGCTGAGCTTTTTCCTTGTTTTTTCATATATCCACGAGGTTGTGTAAGTATTACAACATTTTTTTCATAGCCGTTTTTCTCCATGAACCTTAACGGGATTGAATCGGAAATTCCTCCGTCCAGAAGTTTTCTTCCGTCGATACTGACTATTTCCGACGCCAGAGGCATGGAAGCAGAAGCCCGAAGCCATTCAAGTTCGGTGAAGCAGGCGGTTTTCATACGTTTATAGATGGGTTTTCCGGTGATTACATCGGTACAGACCACAAAAAACTCCATAGGATTTTCGGAAAAAGTTTTATAATCAAACAAATCCAGCTTATCCGGAATGGTGTGATAGCAGAATTTCGCACCGAACATATTGCCGGTAAAGATAAGTGACCATATACTGCAATAGTGCTTATTTCGGCAGAACCGCAGATTATAGCGGATAACTCTGCCGTTCTGACCGGATTTGTAATTACAGCCGAAGCACGCACCGGCGGAAACTCCGACAGCACCGTCGAAAGTGATTCCGTTTTCCATGAGAACATCAATAACTCCGGCGGTAAAGAGTCCACGCATAGCACCGCCCTCTAATACAAGACCTGTTTTCATAATCTAAGTAAATCCTTTATATATGTAATATATCGCCAGTTTTCGTAGCGATGTTTTATTATTTGTGCCAGTAAGTGTGCATGCCGGACATATAGACCTTTGCACCATTCGGAACTTGTGTAAGACAGTTGAACACGTTCAGATAATCGCCTGCACCTCCGCTTATAGCCATTGCACCAAGAGTTCCCAGAAAAATCATATCGGGAAAAATCAGAAATATAATAAACGGAACAATCCCGAAAATTATATTGGGCAGAAGACACATCAATATAAAACGTGATTTGCTCATATCTTCCGTGCCGACAACAAACAGCATACCTTGCTTAAGATTCTGATACATGAAAATATCGTCCTTGAAACAGACAGCGTGCAGGAACTCGTGCGGAATCATCGTTATTATAAAACAAAGAATCCCCAATTCACCGGCAAGACTGAAAATTCCCTTTTCCGATACGGCAGAAGCTATCAGCAGAAACAGGATTACTATTATTCCGGCTAAAATATTCATAATGACTGAAAACATTTTCATATTCTGAGGTTCTCTGAACGGCACGGAATTTGCAGGGTGTTCACGCTGAGGAAGTGAATTTTCGTCGCCGTTATATTTTCCAGCATAGTGAAATTTCATTATATATGCCTCCTTATTCGGATATTCTTCTTGCCTCGATGTAGAAACGCTTGTCATCGGCATGACCCATAGAGAACGTTTTGCGGGGAAGTGCGCCGTCACTGATAACAGTCGGGAAAAGCTGTGATTTATCCATATCGGGCAGAATAAATGCGATTCCGTTATGTTTTCCGGCAAGGGACTTAACATTTTCGATTCCGTGGATATAGTCGATTTTACCGCCGTTTTCGGAAAGATATTTGTCAAGATAATTCTGCAACGAGCCGACGGAGAGATTTGAGCTCGTATTGTGAATATAGAGCTTGTCGGATTTTCCGGAGCACACGATTTCAACCCACTGTCCGGCAGGTTCATGTGAAAGTGCGAGATTTTCAGTCAGACCTGAAATAAGCTTATCGCAGTCAACATCATATACAAGGCGGTATATAGCCTCAAATTTAAGTGCATCGCTGTGAAGATTCACGATTTCAACAAGAGCATAGCGGGCAGGGTGATTTGATAAATCCGTATCAGGATTTTCCTTTTTGAGATTTTCGTAATATGTCTTTGCCGTAGCAAGGGAGTGATTTCCGTCGCCCATAGCGTAGAGAAGTACGGGTGAATTGTTAATGCCGTATCTGCTGTTGAATGAATCGGGTTCAGAAAGTGCGGAAAGAGCCTTGTCGATGCGTTCCTGTGATTTTTCGTCCATGAGATAGCCGGAAATACTTCCGCCATTTTCCATAAGTTTTGTATCATAGAGTTTTTCAAGTCCGGAACAGTCAACGGATTCTATAACCGTGTTATCGGGGTCGTCAATAAGTATCATTATATGCGGAAGTTCAAGGGGTGCGCCCTGACGTACTTTGATTCTCGGGGGAATACGTTCGATTACAGTTGCCTCTGTAGCACGTACCTGAGAAGTGCTTCCCTTTGAGAAATCGTACTGTTCCAAATCTATAGCACCTATGATTCCCTTGCGGACGATTCCGTTGCTCTGTACACGTTCAACATAAATCATAGCGTTTTTGTATTCTGTGAAAACGCCGTCATTCAGATATTTTTTCATAGTCATGCCGATATTTGCAATACGTTCCGGAACATCATCGTTTTCGAGATAAAGTTCGGGAAGTATCATGTTAAGTGATGACGGTGAATTTCCGACATTCTGACGCACCCTGTCCCAGTATTCGGGCTCGCCGGTATACTGGTCGCAGGCGATGACCGCCCATTTTTCCATATTGATGTTGTTGTTCGGGATAAGAATATCCGCATTTCTGAAAGCTGTTGTATTCATATTTATTTCTCCTTTGTTTATTGATTTTCTATTGATTTCATGAAAATTTTAATCTGCTGATTCAGTTCCGCAACCGGAAGTCCGACAACGTTGAAGAAATCACCGTTTATACCCTGTACAAGAAGTGAACCTTTTCCCTGAATACCGTATCCTCCGGCTTTGTCGAAAGGTTCGCCGGTTGAGATATACCATTCAATATCATCGTCTGACAATTCCCTGAAAGTTACAGAAGTATTATCCGAGAATATTATTTTTTTCCCGAATCCGGTTATACAGCATGATGTTGTAACCGTGTGGACTTTTCCGGAAAGCATGGACAGGAATTTTCTGCATTCTTCTGCGTTGTGTGGTTTACCTAAAATCTGACCGTTGATTTTTACCACGGTATCACAGCCGATAACAACGGAATCCGGAAACATTTCCGAAGCCTTATCTGCTTTGAGTTCGGCTAAATAGGCGGATACTTCGCAGGTGCAGTTATCGGGAACAGTTTCGTCAACATCAGCCGGAACGGCTTTGAAATTATCGGTAATAAGGTTCATAAGCTCACGTCTGCGAGGTGAGGCGGAAGCAAGTATTATATTCATTTATATCACTCCGGTTAATATACTGAATATATTTTACCATATTTGTGAATGACTGTCAAGAAAAAAATCCTCCGTGATTCACACCGCAGAGGATTTTTAATATCTTTGAATTATTTGTTAATCAGCATTTTTCTGAGGAGTACAAAATCAAAAGTATCGACTTTTCCGTCATTGTTTATATCCGCAGCGTCAAACTGTTCAGAAGTGAGTTTATCACGTCCGAGAATGTAATACTGGAGAGAAACGAGGTCAGCTACTGCTATTTTTCCGTCTCCGTCAATATCGCCCTTTATTTTCTGAGGCTGAACCGTAACAGTTGTGGTTTCGGGTTTCTGTGTAGTTGTTTCGGGTTT